>DATMKU010000412.1:0-7801 GCA_035570935.1 Allostellaceae bacterium | reverse complement strand
GAGGTCGACCAGCCCCTGACGCATCAGATGGCCGCCGGCATTGTCGACGATGACGGTGTGCGCGACGCCGTGCTGACCCAGCTCCCACGCGGTCAGCCCGGCGCCCTGGTTGCGCGGCCGGGTTTCGTCGACCCAGACATGTATTGGAACGCCGTCGCCATGAGCGCGATAGATCGGCGCCAACGCGGTGCCCCAATCGACGGCCGCAAGCCAGCCGGCGTTGCAATGGGTCAGCACCTCGACCGGCCGGCTCCCCTCTTTAGCACGCCAAGCCGCCGCGATCAGCGGCGCGCCGTATTCGCCGATCGCGCGGCTGCTCGCGACATCCGCCTCGGCGATCGAACCGGCTCGTTCGCGGGCCGCCGCGAAGCGGCGCGGCGGCGCCAGACAACGCAAAGCGGCGTCCATTTCGGCGAGCGCCCAGCGCAAATTGACCGCGGTTGGCCGGGTAGCGGCGAGCGTCGCGAGGGCATGGTCGAGCCCGAAATCAGAAGCGTCTTCGCCCATTGCCAGCGCCACGCCATAGGCTGCGGCGACACCGATCAACGGGGCACCGCGCACTTGCATCGTGCGGATCGCGGTGGCCGCGTGATCGAGCGTGCTTAGTCTGACGATTGCCAATTCGTGCGGCAAGCGCGTCTGGTCGATGATCTCGACCGCCCGCTCGCCGCCGGCGAGCCAGATCGTCCGCATCGACCGGCCGTTTACCTTCACGCTGGGCCTCGCAGGGCCCGTCCCGCCACCGCGGCGAGGCGGGCGAGAACCGCCGGATCGCGTTTTTCGGCGGCAGTGATCAGGGCGCTGTCGAGCGCTCGCTGGCAGCCTTGCCGGCATGGCCCGGTATGGGCAGAGAGCAATGGCACGGCCGCACGGACGAGCGCCCGCGCCTTCGCCGCATTGGCCGCAAGGACGCCAACAATCATGTCGACCGTGACTGCATCGTGACCGGGATGCCAGCAATCATAGTCGGTGACCATGGCGACGGTGGCGTAGCAGATCTCGGCCTCGCGGGCGAGCTTGGCTTCGGGCATGTTGGTCATCCCGATCACGTCGCAACCCCACGAGCGGTAGAGCCGGCTTTCCGCGAGGGTCGAAAATTGCGGCCCCTCCATAACGAGATAGGCGCCGCCGCGTTTCACCGGGAGGCTAAGCTCTGCCGCGGCGTCGCTCAGCGCGTCGCCGATCCGCCCACAGACTGGATGCGCCATCGACACATGAGCGACGCAGCCGGCGCCGAAAAAGCTCTTCGAACGGGCAAAGGTGCGGTCGATAAACTGATCGACGATGACAAAATCGCCGGGCATCAGCTCCTCGCGCAGGCTGCCGACCGCTGACAGCGAGACGATGTCGGTAACGCCGCAGCGCTTCAGCGCGTCGATATTGGCGCGGAAATTGATCTCCGAGGGCGGCAAGACATGCCCGCGCCCGTGCCGCGGCACGAACACGACCTGCTGGCCGCCGAGGATGCCAAAACAGAATTCGTCCGAGGTCGGCCCGAACGGGCTTTCGACCTGCCGCCAGGCCACGTCGGTCAACCCGTCGATCTCGTAGAGACCGCTGCCGCCGATGATGCCGATGACAGGAGGGCTCATCCGAGTCTCAGTGGACCGCCGACCAGATCTTGCGCTTGGCGGCGTAAAAGATGCCGACGCCGACGATCAGGAACAAGAATACCCGAACCCCGACGCGGTGGCGCGTATCGAGATTGGGCTCGGACGCCCAGTTCAGGAAGGTCGCGACATCGTGCGCCATCTGCTGCACCGTCGCCTTGGTGCCGTCGGCATAGGTCACGGCGCCGTCGCTGAGCGGCGGCGGCATCGCTATCAGATGCCCGGGAAAATATTCATTGTAGTATTTGCCTGACGGCACGGAAAATCCCGCAGGCGGCGGTTTGAAGCCGTTCATCAGCGCATAGACGTAATCGGGGCCGCCTTCGCGCGCCTTGACGATCATCGACAAGTCTGGCGGCAGGGCCCCGCCGTTTGCCGCGCGCGCCGCCTGGTCGTTCGGGAACGGGCCGGGGATCGGGTCGGATGGGCGGCCGGGGCGCTGATACATCTGGCCCTGGTCGTTCGGGCCGTCGGTGACCTGATCGCTGGCGGCGATCGCCTTGACCTGGTCCGGGGTGTAGCCGAGCGCCTCCAGGTCGCGAAAGTAGAGGTGGTTCACCGGATGGCAGGCTGAGCAGATCTGCTTGTAGATCTGGAAGCCGCGCTGCATTGCCGCTTTGTCGTAGGTGCCGAAGACGCCATCGAACGACCATTGCTGATGCGGCAGCGCCGGCGTCTCCTGGGCTTCGCCGCGCGCCGGGGCCAGCAACAGCAAGCCAATGAGTGCTGCCGCTGCCACCGTGATCCTCGACATCGAGGTTCGCATCATGTCAGGGCTTTCCCATCGGCACGGCGGGGCTGGTAAGTCTTGTGCCGCCACCCAAGACCGCCGCGGCGATGCTGGTCGGCAACGGGCGCGGCCGTTCGATCTTGCCGAGGACCGGCAACAGGATCAGGAAGTGGACATAGTAATACAGCGTCGCGATCTGGCCGACGGTCACGACGATGCCCTGCGGCGGGTTGAAACCAACCCACCCAAGCGCGAACACGTCGATGACGAGCAGCCAAAACACCCATTTGTAGATTGGCCGAAACCGCGAGCTGCGCACCGGCGAGGTGTCGAGCCACGGCACGATGAACAGCATGAACAGCGACCCGAACGAACATATGACGCCGAGAAGTTTGGCCGGGATGCCGAAGAGCGTAAACGTGATCGAGCGTAAGATCGCGTAATAGGGCAGCAGATACCATTCCGGGACGATATGGTTCGGCGTCTGCATCGGGTTTGCCGGAATGTAATTGTCCGGATTTCCGAGAAAATCTGGCGCGTAAAAGATGAAAAAGGCATAGATCAGCAGAAACACGCACAACCCGAAGAGATCCTTAACCGTGTAATACGGATGGAACGGGATCGAATCCTGCGGCCCCTTCATATCGATGCCCAACGGATTGTTGGAGCCGAAGCGGTGCAGCGCCACCAGATGCAACAGCACGACAAACAGGATCACAAAGGGCAAGAGATAGTGCAGCGCGTAAAACCGGTGCAAGGTCGGGTCCCCGACGTTGAACCCACCCCACAGGAAAGTGACGATACCGTTGCCGACCAGCGGGATCGCCGAAAACAGACTGGTGATGACGGTCGCGGCCCAATAGCTCATCTGGCCCCAGGGCAGCACGTACCCCATAAAGGCGGTGGCGATCATCAGGATCAGAATGATCACGCCGAGGATCCACAACAATTCGCGCGGCGCCTTGTACGAGCCGTAATAGAGCCCGCGGAAGATGTGGATATAGACGATCGCGAAAAACATCGACGCGCCGTTGGCGTGCGCGTAGCGGATCAGCCACCCGTAATTGACGTCGCGCATGATGCGCTCGACCGAGTCGAAGGCGAGCAGCGCGCTTGGCGTGTATTGCATCGCGAGAAAGATGCCGGTGACGATCAGGATCACCAGCATGATCCCGGCGAGCGAGCCGAAATTCCACCAATAGGTCAGGTTGCGCGGGGTCGGATATTCGTAGAGTTCGTGCTCCATGGCCGCCATGAACGGCAACCGATGGTCGATCCAGCGGATTATCCGGCTGCCGGCGCCGGGGCGATCGTCGGCCATGGTGCTCTCCTAGCCGATCTTGATTGTCGTGTTGCCGGTAGGGTCGTAGGCCGGCACGGCCAGGTTCAACCGCGTCGCACCCTGGCGAATCTGGCGCGAGGACGAGCCGTGACACGGGCGGAACCAGCCGCCATAGGGCCCACGATCGTCGCGTCGGGTTTCGCCGGTATGCGCGTGACTAGTGTTCGCGTGCGCCAGATCGGCCATTCAAGTCCCTCTGCACCCCAAAACTCGTCCGCCGACGGCGACTGTCGGGCGAAGCTATACTGTTGAAGAAGCCGAACTATGCGACAGACTGCCGCAGAATTGCGCCGGAGATCGACGGGTCGGCGGCTTTGTATAACCTGCCGTGAGGTAGCTGAAAATCCGGGAGTTTGTTTGCGCCTCGCTTTGTTCGAGCCCGACATCCCGCAGAACACTGGGGCCCTGTTACGGCTGGCGGCGTGTTTCGGGGTTGCCGTCGACCTGATCGAGCCGTGCGGCTTCTTGCTCGACGATCGCCGGTTCAAACGCGCGCTGCTGGATTACGCGGCCCATTGCCGCGTTGTCAGGCATAGGTCATGGAGCAGCTTTCTCGCCGATCGCAACCCACATTCCCGCCTCGTGCTGATGACGACGGCCGGCACGATCCCGCTCTATAGTTTCGACTTCGCGGCCGACGACACGATTTTGCTCGGCCGGGAAAGCGCCGGAGCGCCGCCGGCGGTGCACGCGACGGCCGATGCAAGAGTTGTGATCCCCTTGCGCCCGCCCACCCGATCGCTCAACGTCTCGCTTGCCGGCGCGATTGCCCTCGCCGAAGCGCTGCGCCAGACCGCGCTGGTCCCGACCCCATGAGCGAACCCAAGGCCTTCCCACCCGACCCCGAGCGCTGCGAACGGGCGGCCGCCTGGTTCACGGCGTTGCGCGACCGCATCTGCACTCAATTCGAGGCGATCGAGGACGAGATCGCGGCGGAGCGGCCGGAGGAAGGCGGCGCCGGCCGGTTCGAGCAAACCGCATGGCAGCGGCCGGAGGGCGGCGGCGGTACGATGGCCATCATGCGCGGCCGGGTGTTCGAGAAGGTCGGCGTCAACATCTCAACCGTATCGGGCGAGTTTTCACCGGAGTTCCGCAAAGACATCCTCGGCGCTGCGATCGATCCGCGCTTTTGGGCGAGCGGGATTTCGCTCGTCGCGCACCTGCGCTCGCCGCTCGTCCCCGCCGTGCACCTGAACACGCGCCACATCGTGACCGGCAAGGCGTGGTTCGGCGGCGGCGCCGATCTGACGCCGATCTATCCCGACCCGGCGGCAGAGGCGGCGTTTCACGCCGCTTTGCGCAGCGCCTGCGACGGTTACGACCCGGAATGCTATGTCCGGTTCAAACAATGGTGCGACGAATATTTTTTCCTTGAGCATCGCAACGAAGCGCGCGGTGCCGGCGGCATCTTTTTCGATTATCTCGACAGCGGTAACTGGGAGCGCGATTTTGCCTTTGTCCGCGGGGTCGGCGAAGCGTTCCTTGGTGCTTATCCGGCGATCGTGCGGCCGCGCATGCGGCTGCCGTGGACCGACGAACAGCGCCGCCATCAGCTTGTGCGCCGCGGCCGCTATGTCGAATTCAACCTGCTCTATGATCGGGGTACCCGCTTTGGGCTGAAGACCGGCGGCAATGTAGAGGCGATCTTGATGTCGTTGCCGCCCGAGGCGGCGTGGCCGTAGCCGCGGCGCGTACGGCTCAGACTTGCTGAATTGCCGACAGCAGCCACTCGCCGCCGCGCTGGCGGACAAAGGTCCATAGCTCCTCGACTTCGGCCGGAACCCGCGGGTCGCCGCCGACCACCGAATTGCGGTCGCCGGGGGGCGCCGCGAGGCGCAACGTATAATCGATCGCCCGCCAGCGCAGCAACGCCGTCGCGTATTGCAGGTCGCCCTGCTCCCAGGCTTCGGTCAACTCGCCGTTGACGAGCTGCACGTTGCTGACGAGGTTGCGCAGCCCTCGGCTTGTGTTGCGGGTCAACTCGTCCGAGAAATAGCTCAGCATCTCGGGCGTCATCAGCCGCCCCATCCGCGCAAGGTCGCCGCCGCTCCAGGCCTCCTGGATCGCCACGTGCAATCGCTGGAATGCTTGCAGGTCGGCGTCGGCGAGGTTCACATCGCGACCGCGCAAACGGCCGACCGGTGCCGCTGCAGCCCCGGCCGAGCGCGTCATGAACCCTGGGGCCGCCGCCGGAGCCCGGCGGGAAAAGGCCCCGGACCGGAACCGCCTCACCGCGAGCCAAACGAGTCCTCCGATGATCGCAAGCCACACCAGGCTGCCCAAGAATGAGCCACTGCCGGCACCCCCGTCGGCTCGGGCCGCGTGTCCGAACAGCCACGAACCAAAGAGCCCGCCCGCCAACCCGGTCAGGAACGGGTGGCGCTGAAAAGCGCCGCCGCCGTACGGGCTTGCGGGGAACCCAGCGGCCGGGCCGGGTTGGCTCGGGGTCTGCGGCGCGAGGCTGCGCTCCAACGGCTGGGCTCCATTGTGGTCCCAGCTGCGCACCCCCCGGCTGCCAAAACTCGACGGCCGCCCGCCATAGGAGCTGCCGGCTCGCGCGTCCGCTAAGGGGGGCATCAGCGCTAAACAGGCGCCGCAGAAGAATGCCAGGAGGATGCGCCAACTCGGCTTCGCTTGGGACATTGCACCCGCTCGTCGGCGAAAAGGTCTACGCGCCCCCATATTGGCGTGCCTTGCCTGGAGCGAAAGCGCTCGAGACAAATGTGGGTGTGCGACAGACCGCGGGTCGGACGCGGAGGCGCTTGCTTGATCGTTGGTTTGCTCAACCCCAAATATGCCGGTTGGATAGGTGATCCGCGGCTTGGCGCCGAATACGGGCCCGGCGGCGGTTTCTTGCTCACCGACGAGGAGAAGAACCAATGTCGCGATTGTCGCTGTTCAACTCGCCGTTGCTGCTCGGTTTCGATCACTTCGAGCGGGCGCTCGACCGCGTCAGCAAGATCTCGAGCGACGGGTATCCGCCCTACAACATCGAGCAACTCGGCGAAAATGCGCTGCGCATCACCCTCGCCGTCGCCGGGTTTACGATGGGGGATCTCGGTATCACCATCGAGGATAATCAGCTCGTCGTCCGCGGCAAGCAGATCGACGATGCCCAGCGGGTTTATCTGCACCGCGGCATCGCCGCGCGACAGTTCCAGCGGTCCTTCGTGCTGGCGGAGGGGATCGAGGTCAGCGGGGCGTGGCTCGACAACGGGCTGCTGCATATAGACCTTGTCCGGCCCGAGGTCGAAAGCCGGGTGCGGACCGTCGAGATCAAAAGCGGGTCGATCGCCCCCCGAAGGACAGTGGAAAGCTCGCAGAACTAGAGGCACATGAAATGGACAGGATCGAACGGATAAAACAAATGTCGGCGCACGAGCTGGCGCTGCTGGGGGTGCAGGACCTCGCCTATATAAAGCAGGTCGTGGTCGACGGTACTTCGGGTTATGCCGTCCATGCCGCCGACGGAACCCAGATCGCGCTGCTGCCTGATCGCGATGTCGCGTTCGCGACGGTGCGTCAACACGATTTGGAGCCGGTGAGTGTCCACTGAGACGCTGGCTCAGGCCGCGTCGCTAGCGGTCATGTCGGTGAGCAGCGCGTAGAGCGCATCGGGGTTGTCGGTGCCGCGCAGCTTGTCGCAGATGGTGCGGTCGCGCAGCAGCCGCGAGACGCGGGCGAGCGCCTTGAGGTGATCGGCGCCGGCATTTTCCGGCGCCAGCAGCACGAAAATCAGATCGACCGGCTGGTCGTCGATCGCCTCGAACGGAATTGGCCGCTCGAGCCGCGCAAACAGCCCGCACAGCCTGTCGAGGCCGGGCAGCTTGCCGTGCGGGATGCCGATGCCCATCCCGATCCCGGTCGAGCCGAGGCGCTCGCGCTCGGCCAGCACGTCGAAGATGGTTCGTTCGTGCATCCCAGTGATCGCCGCCGCGCGCTTGGCGAGCTCCTGCAGCGCCTGCCTTTTACTCGCCGCGCGCAGCTGGGCAACCACGCTGCGCGGTGTGATCAGGTCGGCGATCTCCATGATCTGGCCCGGCAATCTCCGGTGACCCTCAGCCCCGCTCCGCACGAACCGACGGGCGGCACGCGAGGCGGGTGTCCGCGACCGAAGCG
>DATMKU010000411.1:0-4230 GCA_035570935.1 Allostellaceae bacterium | reverse complement strand
GCCGGGCAGGCTCAGAATCGGATCGATGCTGATCAGCGGGTTCGACGGGCAGATCACGACCATGCGCAACTTGTCGTCGCCAAGCGCGGCCAGGAAATCGGGATGCGGCCGCGCCGAGGCGGCGCCGGCGAACGCGATCTCGCGCACCGCAGGGGTGCAGTGCAGCCGCACGAAATAATCCTGGAAATCGATCCACCCTTCCTCGGTCAGCACGCGGGTGCGCACCGGGTCGTCGCTCATCGGCAACAGCCGCGCCGAGATGCCGAGCCGGCGGCGGAAATCGTCGGTGATCGCGGAGAGGCGCTCACCGGTACGCAGGCGGCGGGTACGCTCGACATGGGTGGCGAGATCACCGTCGCCGAGCTGGAACCAGGTCTTGCCGCCAAGCGCTTCGAGGGCCGCCATAAACGTCCAGGTCTCGCCGTGCCGGCCCCAGCCGGTGTCGGGATTGTCGAGGCCGGCGAGGGTATAGAGCAGCGTGTCGAGGTCGGGCGAGATCGACAACCCGAGATGCTCGAAATCGTCGCCAGTATTGGCGACAACGGTCAGCGCGCCCGGCGGCAGGACGCGATAGAGGCCGAGCGCCAGTTTGGCGCCGCCGATCCCACCCGACAGCGCCAGGACAAAGCCGCTCACCCCGGTCATCGGAACAGATCGTGCTCCGCCGGGCGGATCAACGCGGCCGCCGGCATTTCCGGCGCAGACCAGCCAAGGCCGCGCACCAGAGCCATCGGTATCGCCTCGTCGGCCTGGCCCATCAACAAGCCGGCGGCGGCGGCGATCTCGTCGGCAAAGCCGGTTTCGGTCACCAGCAATTCGCGCCCGAAGAGGTCCGCATGACCGCGCATGTCGATCACCGCGGGCAGGCCGGCGGCGCCGAGTGCTATGCCGACGGTTCCCTTTCGCCAGGCCCGGCCAAAGCTGTCGCTGATGACGACGCCGATCGCTGTGCCGCAGGCGTCGATGATGTGCTGGCGCAGACGGGCGGCCGAGGAGTCGGGGTCCAGCGGCAGCAGCAGCACCCGGTCGACCCCGTCACCCCTCGGTATGTTCGAGTGGTCGATACCAGCATTGGCCATGACAAAACCAAGCCGGTGCTCGACAATCAGCAGGCCTGGGCGATGGCGCACCACGCGCTTCGACTCGCCGAGGACGACTTCGACAAAGCGCGGGTCCTTGTCGGTTTCGGCGGCGAGTGCGATCGCCCGCTCCGAGGGCTCTACGGCAGCCACATCGACATACCGGCCCTCGGCCTTAGAAACGATCTTCTGCGCCACCACCAAGACATCGCCGTCTTGCGGCGCCAGTCCGTTGGCGGCCAACGCCGCCACGGTAATCGCGCCGAGATCGTCGCCCGGCTCGACGAGCTTGATGCCGGTCAGCGCCTTGATCGTGACCTCCGATCTCGTCATCCAAGCTTTGCCCTAAGCAGCGGCAGAACCTGTTCGGCGTAAAGTTTCAGAAAGCGCGCCTGGTCGGGGCCGGGTGCGTGAAAGACGAGATGGCGGAAGCCGAGCTCGACATAGGGGCGGATCTTCTCGACCTGCTCTTGCGGGTCGGCGGAGACGATCCAGCGGCTGGCCGCGCGGTCGAGCGGCAGGGCTGCCGCCAGCCGCTCCATTTCGACCGGGTCCTCGACCCCGACCTTCTCCTCGGGGGTCAGGGCCAGCGCCGCCCAATGCCGGGTGTCGTCCTTGGCGTGCGCCGCATCGGTATCGAACGACACCTTGACCTCAATCATCTTTTCGAGGCTCGCATGCTCGCGCCGTGCCCTGGCGAGGCCCTCGCCGACCTTGCCGGTCAGTTCGGTATAGAGTTGCGGGTTCTTGCCGCTGGTGCAGATGAACCCCTCGGCGACCTGGCCCGCCATCGCCGCCGCGAGCGGGCCGGAGGCGGCGACCCAAATCGGCACCTTATCCTTGGGCTTGTCGTAGATCGTGGCATTTTCGGTGCGATAGAATTGACCCTCGAATGTAACCCGGTCCTCGGTCCACAATTTGTTGATCAGTGCTATCGCCTCGCGCAGCCGGTCGCGCCGCTCCTTGGGGCCCGGCCATTTGACGCCGATCGCCGGCACTTCGTTCAGCGATTCGCCAGTGCCGACGCCGAGCACGACGCGTCCTGGGAACATGGTTCCGAGCGTGCCGAAGACTTGGGCGACGACCGAGGGATGATAGCGGAAGGTCGGGGTCAAGACGCTCGTGCCGATCACCACCCGCTGCGTGCGAGCGCCGAGCGCGCCGAGCCAGGCGAGCGCCGACGGCGCGTGGCCGTCGGTGTGCTTCCACGGCTGGAAGTGGTCGCTGACGAATACCGAATCGAACCCGACCGTCTCGGCCAGGCACGAGAAGTCCAGCAATTCACGTGGCCCGAACTGTTCGGCCGACGCCTTGTATCCAAACTTCAGCAACGGTGGCTCCTTTTAACGAGGCTTCGCAACAATGCACCGAGAGCTGTCATTGCGAGCACGGGAAAGCAATCTCGCATGGGGGCCGCATCTGCGCCGAGATTGCCGCGTCGGCCTCTGGCCTCCTCGCAACGACAAGGGAAATCTCCTCCCTGCCCTCGTGTTGCAGGTGTCAAACCTTCGCCAGCACATCCTCGCGAAAGCGGCGCATGTTGGCGATCATGGCGTCGGGAGTGTCGCCGTCGAAACTGAAATCGACATGGCCGACGCCGAAATCGCGGAATGCCCGCAGATCGCCGACGACGTCGGCCGTCTCCCCCGAAAACAGCCGGCGCTCGCCGTCATCGGCACGGGCCGGAAGCGATTTGCCCCAGCTCGTCACCCGGTAGGCGAGGGCGATCTGCGCCGGGTCGCGGCCGGCCTCGCGGGTCAAGCGCCCCAGTCTTTCGACCCCGGCTTGAAACCGCTTCATCGAGTCGAGCCGATGTTGCGGGTTGGTGCCGATCGGATACCAGCCGTCGCCGAGCCGCGCGGTACGGCGCAATGCCGGCCCGCTCTCGCCGCCGACCCAGATCGGCGGGTGCGGCTTTTGCACCGGTTTCGGCTCGAACAGGACGTTGGCGAACTTGACGTATTTGCCTTCGAAGCGCGGATCGTCCTTGGTCCACAGCTCGCGGCAAGCCATCAGATATTCATCGGTTACGGTGCCGCGTTCGGGAAACGGCGGCACGCCCAACGCGTCGAATTCTTCTTTCATCCAACCGGCGCCGATGCCAAAGGTCAGCCGGCCCTTCGACAACACGTCGATCGTCGCCAGCATCTTGGCCTGCAGTACCGCGGGGCGGTGCGGGACGACGGTGACCGAGGTGACAAGCCGCAGTCGCGAGGTCTTGCCGGCGATGAACGCGACCGCGGTCAGCTGCTCGTGCCGGTCGCCGCGGGAGCGGCCGGGAAACTCACCGGTGTCGCTGTAGGGGTATCGCGCCTCGATGTCGCGCGGAATCACCACGTGGTCGCTGATCGTAGCGTAGTCGTACCCGATCGCCTCGCCTTCGACCACGATGCGCGCCAGGTTATCGGGCATCGAGAGAAGACCGCTGACCGGCGCGCCAAATCCGTATTGCATCTCTGCTCCCGGCGAGAATTGAGCCGGCGCTACGGTAGCAGGCCGAAAGCCGTTTGGCTCGGCAGGAATCACGCTGTCGAGGACGCCGTGGAGCGGACAGGGTGGATTTTTGCGCTCGCCTTTGCGGCATCATCGCCACGAGAAGCTGCGAAGCGCATCGGCTGTGACAAAATAAGGTCAGGGATCGACTGACGCCGCGCTGCGATGTATCAACATATGCCTGCTTGACATTGCCGTGCCCGGCGTAACGAAAAGCAAGTGGTGGGACTCTCACGCTCTGTTACATCGGTTTACAAAATTTTACCGTGTGCTTTTTCAATCTGGCGCAAGCTTTCGCCCGAGAGCCTAAGCGTAAGGGGGCCGCTTTGGAAATGTACGACTCCTTTGGCGCGATTGGCGAGCTTTGCCCCAATCGTGCTTCGGCCGAGACCGGTGCGTTCGTCGCGCCGGCCCGGCGGCATCTCGCGATCGTCGATCCGAGCGCATTGCGGCGCGATTGCCTCAAACTCGCGCTCGGCCAGCAGCAACGGCGGTGGCGGGTCACCGATGTCGAGGCGGCCGCTGATTTGGTGTGCCTATTGCGACAAGGTGCGGAATTTTCGGTCATTCTTCTCGGCGGAGCGACTTGCCGGCAGATCGACCTGGTCGATCTGGTGTTGTTGGCGGCCGCGGCGCCGCAGACGCCGATCCTCGCAAT
>DATMKU010000410.1:0-13105 GCA_035570935.1 Allostellaceae bacterium | reverse complement strand
TCGCCGCCTCCTCCGAGCGCAGCCGCGCCGACCCCATGAAGACGATCGTGTCCTCGACATTGTGGCGCTGAAAGCGATTGAGCGGCTCCAAATACTCCGCGAGTATCCGCAGAGCGCGCGCACCCTTGCTCCGCAAGAACCTAGTGTCCTCGTAAGCCTCGAATAGGCGGCGTCCGCGCCTGCTCATCTTATCCAATCTGCACCTCAGTTTATCAGGTTCTCTGTTGTTAGCTTATTACAGCTGGTCGCCGCAAATCTGTCTGGCCACAGCAAGGGGCGAGGCAGGGTTCGGCCACGGGTCTTTGTCTCTGATTCAGGGCATGCGCACTTTCACCCCGCTCAGGGTGTTGGCGACCGCCGCGAAGCGCTGGTCGAAGCTGACGAAGGCGTCGTATCCCGCCGCCTTCGCAAGATGCAGCGCATCGGCGAAATCGAGCCCGCTGCGCATCCATTCCAATGCCTTTGCGGCCACGGCAGCGTCCTCCAGAGTGACGCGCGGAAGCCCCGCGAAGGCGGTCAGGGCAGCGCTGACCTGGTCGCGGCTGAACCGATAGCCACGGCGCAACACCCACTCCGTTTCGAGCAGAACGGTGGGGCAGACATACACATCCTCGCCTTCGATCAGCGCGCTCGCTTTAGCGAACTGCTCCGGGTGGTCGGCGGTCAGATAGCGGACGATGATGTTAGTATCGACCGCGAGCACGGCGCCGCCTTACTTCCGCAGTTATGGACGCGTCCATATCCTCGATCGTTTTTGGGCTCCCGCGATAAGCGAGCATCCCGGCCACCTCCTCCGGACGCGTCGGCGCGAAAACTGGCGCCGGCTTCAGCAGCACCCCGTCGGGAGTGTCCTCGACCACCAAACGGGTGCCGGGCGCCCAATTTTTGCGCTGCCGGATCGCCTCGGGCAGGATGACCTGCCCCTTGGTCGACACCGTGGTCGTCAGTGTTTCATCGGTCGCCATTGTGGGCTCTGATGCGGCTAGTAAGACTGAGGTAAGATCGTTATGGCCGCACCGTCATGTACGCTCTATCTCTCCGTTCGACCGTCGACATTCTCCCGATCGTAACCAAAAATCGACAAGCGATGCGTGGCCAGTCGCTACGCTTGCTAGTCGATTGGGCCGGCGACCGCCACGATAACGGTGCCGGCTTCGGCGAAAGATGATGGGTTTCGCCGCCCTCAACCCATCCTACGCCACTACGCCACTGCTGCGCATTCGGCCGTTGCGACGCGTTTTGGCCACAATCGCCGTGTATACTATACGTTATAGCCAACGTCGAGATGACGCCGGTATCCCAGGGATGGAGTCCTTGCGATGAGTGTACAGCAATATTCACACACCTGCCGCGGACTAGGATGCGATAACACCAGGCTAATTGAGGCACATATCATACCTCGTTCATTCGGCAGACTTCTTCAATACCAGACTTCCGCAAACGTAACCCTCACGATGAATGCTGCTACGCGGAAAAACCCACTCGGAGTTTTTGACTCCAGAATTCTCTGCTCTGCTTGTGACGGACATCTCAATAAGAAGTACGACGAGCCAGCCTTTGAATTCTTGAAAAAATTCAAGCTCAATCGGCGCGACTTAAATATGCGGGAGACTCGCTTTAACAAGTCGGGTGTAAATTGTGACCTGTTGTGCGGTTTCTTCCTATCCGTCCTGTGGAGAGCATCGATAAGTACGCGGCCCGAGTGTACACTTGCTCTGGGTCCACATGAAGACGAAGCTCGGGACGTACTGTTTGGATTGAAGCTACTGTCCAGCTTTGATGTATTCGAGGTGATGGTTCAGCGATATCGGAGCAAGACTATAGACGTAAACGGGCTGTACAGCTTACCAGAGTTGGCGCCGTTCGGCGAGCTAAACGCCTACGGTTTTTCTCTCTTAGGTTATCGCGTCACTGCTAAAATAGACCCGCGCCCGCTACCTGATTTTTGCAAACCTTACGTTCTAAACGGAAAACGTGCTCTCCGCGGGCAAATCGTTGATTTCGAGGACACCCCGGAGTTTGGCAGGGCAATACAGATGACTATTAGAGCCGAAGATCGCAAGGCCTGCTGCAAGAGCCGAGCGCCTGTTCGGCCTGTTCGAGCAGGTTGAGATCTTCGTCCCTACTCCACGCCCAGAAGGCGGCGGCAAACTTGGTATGCTTCCTTATAAGCCGTGGTCTCTCTAGCGTCACGGCCGCTGGCGGTAGCCACCGTAACGCACGGGCTTGTCTTCGGCAGTGGGACACATATCAGCCGCTCGTGTCTGTTTGGCTCGTATACGCCCCGAGCCTCCTCTTTGAGGCGCTCATTCCTTGTCGTCTGGAGAAAGTCGTCGTTGGCGTCCTGGCACGCCAAGCTCCTGTCGTAGAGGAGAATGGTAAAATCCTCTGGTTGCCCGGATAAATGGGAGAATATCACCACCGCAAACACGACGTTCATCGTCTCAGCGCTGCTAAGATCGCGACTGAGTGTCGCCCACGAAACGTTCCGCCCTACACTATATTTTCGGCAAATAGGACCGCCCCTTGCGGGGCGGCCCTTTGCGTGCGCGATGCGTCACAGCCGGTTAGCTGTGCCAGCGGAAAGCTTGCGGCTTCCTGGCCGAGCCTTGCGAGAGCACGACGTTGACGAGAGCGGGGCCCCTAAAGTTCATCGCCTCGGCGAGAGCGCCCTTGAGGTCCTTCGGGTCCTCGACAAAGAAACCCTTGCCGCCAAAGGCTTCCATAACTTTGTCGTAGCGGGCGCCGTAGATCAGCGAGTTCGGCTTCATGTTGAACATCGGGTTTTTCGGGATCTCGGGCATGCCCGGGCCGATGCCGCCATTGTTCAACACCACGATCTTGACCGGCAGGTTGTAGCGGCAGAGCGTCTCCATCTCCATGCCGGAGAAGCCGATCGCCGAGTCGCCCGAGAGGTGGATGACCGGGCGGTCGGGGTGCACGACCGCGGCGGCGATCGCCTGCCCCAGGCCGAGGCCCATCGTGCCGTAGGTGCCGGCATTGAGGCAGGCCTTGGCGCTGAACACCGGCAGCATCGTCAGGCCGATATCCATCGTGCCCGCGCCCTCAGCCGACAGAATCGAGTTCCGTGGCATCCAGGCGGCGATGTCCTTGAAAGCGCGGTAATAGGTCGCCGGGGCGCTGTCGTCGTCGATCTGCGGCTGGATCATCGCCGCGTTCTCGGCGGATTTCTTGCTGATCATTTGGCGCCACGGCGTGTCCTTTGGATGGAACCACTGGCGCCCGGCGAGTGCCGCATTCAACTGCTCGACGATTGCCTTGCCGTCACCGACGAGCGGCACCTCGGTCGCCTTGTTGTGGCCGATCTCCTCGGGCGCTATGTCGAGCTGGATGACCTTCATATCCTTGGCGTAGCGCGGCGCCTGACCGAAATGGAAGATCCAGTTGAAGCGCGCGCCCATCAGGAAGACGACATCGGCGTTCTGCAATGCCAGGGTGCGTGCGGCCGCCACCGACAGCGGGTGGTCGTCGGGCATGATGCCCTTACCCATCGGCGACCGCAGGAACGGGATTTGCGTGCGCTCGATAAAGGCGCGCACCTCATCCTCGGCATTGGCCCAGGCCATGCCCTTGCCGACCAGGACGAGCGGCCGCTCGGCCTTTTCGAGGAGGTTGAGCGCGTCCTCGATGTATTGCTGAGGCGCCACCGTGCGCGGCGGGTCCGGGCATTTCTGGACTTCGACGAGGCTCGCCTCGTCGCATTTGCCGGTGATGATGTTGTCGGGCATATCGAGATAGGTGGCGCCGGGACGCCCATAGATGGCGTTCCGCGTCGCCATCTCGACATAGTAGGGAATGCGCTCGACGGTATCGATGGCGTGCGCGAATTTGCAGAACGGCGACGCGATCACGACCTGGCGCTCTTCCTGAAAGGCGCCCATGCCGCCGCGATAGGTTTCCGAGGCGCCGCCGATTAGGATCATCGGCCAGCAATTCTGCTGCGCGTCGGCAAGACCGGCGAGCCCGTGCACGACGCCTGGGCCGGTCACGACGATGCAGGCGCCGGGCCGCCCGGTCAGATAGCCGTAGGCGCGCGCCGCATAGGAGGCGGCCTGCTCGTTGCGCATGCCGACATAGGCGACGCCTTCCTTCTGCGCCGCGGCGGCGATCGGGCCGACGGGAAACCCGACAACCCCGAACAAGTGGTTGATGCCCTGATGTTTGAGGCTCCTCGCGATCGCGGTGGCGCCGTCGATCTCAGCCATGTTTCTCTCCCGTGTGTTGGGTGGACCGCGACCGATGTGCGAGACGCCGCCGGGCCCGGTTGTCGAAGAAGTCTGCACCGCGGAGATTACGCATTTATGGCGCGCCGGGGAAAGACTTATCCCGCCGGCGCATCGCCGCTGGGCGGATTTGCCAAGGTGCCCGAGACTACCTTTACCGTCGCCCCCGCGAAAGCGGGGGTCCAGGGCGAGCGGCTCGACTTTTGACCCCCGTTCAGGCCAGGTGCAGGCTCTGGGTTCCCGCTTTCGCGGGAACGACGAGTGATTAACCTATCAAGGTAATGATCAGCGCCGAGCGCAAACCCGTCGGGGATCAGGACTTAACGATCGCGTCGGAGCCTTCGATGCGCGAGGCAAGCGCGGCGGCGAGGAAACGGTCGATGTCGCCGTCGAGGACGGCACCGGTGTTGGCGGTCTCGACCCCGGTGCGCACATCCTTGACCATCTGGTAGGGCTGCAGCACGTAGGAGCGGATCTGGTGGCCCCAGCCGATATCGGTCTTGGTCGCGTTCATCGCGTCGGTGACCGCCTCGCGGCGCTGCAATTCGGCCTCGTAGAGGCGCGCGCGCAGCATGGCGAAGGCATGGGCGCGATTCTGGTGCTGCGAGCGCTCGCTCTGGCACTGCACGACGATGCCGCTTGGGCCGTGGGTGATGCGCACCGCGCTGTCGGTCTTGTTGACGTGCTGGCCGCCCGCACCCGAGGAACGATAGGTGTCGATGCGCAAATCCTTGTCGTTGATCTCGACTTCGATCCTGTCGTCGACGACAGGATAGACCCAAACGGATGCGAAGCTGGTGTGGCGGCGGTCGTTCGAATCGAACGGCGAGATGCGCACAAGGCGATGCACGCCGCTTTCGGTCTTGAGCCAGCCATAGGCGTCGGGGCCGGCAATCCGGATCGTCGCCGATTTGATCCCGGCCTCCTCGCCGCCGCTTTCTTCGAGCCATTCGGTCTTGTAGCCATGCGCCTCGGCCCAGCGCGCATACATGCGCAACAGCATCTCGGCCCAATCCTGCGCCTCGGTGCCGCCAGCTCCGGCATGGACCTCGAGATAGCAGTCGTTGGCGTCTGCCTCGCCCGACAACAGGCTTTCGAGTTCGCGCCGGGCGGCGTCGGCGCGCAGCCTCTCGAGCGTCGCCTCAGCTTCGGCGACGATTCCGGCTTCGCCCTCGGCCTCGCCCAATTCGATCAGCTCGAGCGCGTCCTCGACCTCGCGCTCGATGCGGCGGTAGCCCGAAATCGCATGGTCGAGCCGGGTGCGCTCGCGCAGCAGCTTTTGTGCGGCGCCGGGATCGTCCCACAGGCGCGGGTTCTCGGCCTCGGCGTTCAGCTCGGCGAGGCGCCTTGTTGCGGTCTCCCAGTCAAAGATGCCTCCTCAGCAGCGCCAGCGACCGTCTGATGTCGCCGGCCGCCGCCTCGATCTCGGCGCGCATGTTCCCGCTCCGCTCGTTGGGCTAAAGCTAACTCGTCAATATAGGCCGCCGGTGCCGCCGGCGGGAGCGCCGCGCGGCGGCAGCATCGCGCTGTTCGGGGCCGGAGCGCCGCCCGGCGATGATTCTGCGACGCCCGGCGATGGCCCCGCGCCGCCGCTCGCGGCCGGTCCGGCATCGCCGCCGCCGGACCCGGTGTCGGCATTTCCAGGATCGCTCGACGCGGGACCGCTGGCGGAGTCAACCGGCGATCCCTCCGCCTCGCCGGAATTCGAACTCGCCTCGGACGCAACATAGCGGCCCTTGCCCGGTTCGGTGCCCGGCTTGTAGGCCTCGTAGATCGCCGGACCGCTGCCGCTGACCGGCAGCCCGGTAGCGGCGCTGACGCGATAGAGCCGCAGCCCCGGCGGAATGCGGAAATCGACAGCCGGCGTGTCCTTGAGCGCATCGATCATAAAGTCGCGGAAGATCGGCGCGGCGACGTGCCCGCCGGTCTCGTCCTTGCCGAGACTGTCGGGCTCGTCGTAGCCGACATAGACGCCGGCGGCGAGGTCCGGGCTGAAGCCCAGAAACCAGGCGTCGCGATAGTCGTTGGTCGTTCCGGTTTTGCCGGCGATCGGCTTGCCGACCGCCTTGACGGCATCGCCGGTGCCGCGTTCGACCACCCCCTGCATCATCGTGACCAGCTGATAGGCGGAGCCGGGGTCGGCCACCTGCTCGCGGGTGTCCGGGATGACGGGCACCGGCTGGTGTTGCCAGTCGACGTCGCCGCAGCCGTCGCACGGGCGGTCGTCGGCACGAAAGATGGTCTTGCCGTCGCGATCCTGGATCCGGTCGATCAGCGTCGGGGTAATGCGCTTGCCGCCATTGACGATCATCGCATAGGCGGCGGTCAGCCGCAGCGGCGTCGTCGCGCCGGCGCCGAGGGTTATCGCATATTCATGCGGAACATGGTCGAGAATGCCAAAGCGCTCGATCGTCTTGGCAATCGAATCCATGCCGATCATCGTCGCCAGCCGCACCGTCAAGGTGTCGATCGACTGTTCGAGCCCGATGCGCAGCGGGGTCGGGCCGCGGAACCGGTCGGCCTCGTAATTTGTCGGCGTCCACATCGGCAGGCCGGGCCCCTGGGGCAGCGAGATCGGCGCATCGCTGACCAGGGTCGACGGGGTGAACCCATGGTCGAGTGCCGTCAGAAACACGAACGGCTTGATCGCCGAGCCGGTTTGCCGATAGGCCTGGGTCGCCCGGTCGAACTGGCTGATGGCAAAGCTGAAGCCGCCGCTGAGCGCGAGCACGCGCCCCGTGTGCGGGTCCATCACGACGAGCGCACCCGACACCTCGGGCACCTGGCACAGAGTGAAAGCCAAGGCGCCGCGTTGAACAGCCGACGCAGCCGTCTTTTTGGTATCCTTGCCGGCGCCGCCGGCGTCTTTTCCGGGGTCGACGGCGTCCTTTCCGGTTTCGTTTTCGCTGTCGTTCACGACCGGCTCGGCCGCGACCGGCGCCACCATGACGACGTCGCCGGGCCTGACGACATCGCCCGCGCCGCGCGGGAACGGGCCGAGGCCGCCGCCATGGTAGCGCGGCCGCGCCCACCGCATCTGTGCGAACGGGACATGCCCGGTGTCGCCGTCGGCAAAGCCGATCGCGGCCTCCGCGGGCGTGGTCCGCAGCACCACCGCCAACCGCCAGCCGACATCGCTCACCACCGCCGGAACCGGGACCGCGGCCAGTTGCGTCGCCCAATCGCCCTTGGGGTCAACATGGGCGATCGCCCCGCGCCAGCCTTCGTGGCCGTGATCGTAGGCGATCAGCCCTTGGCGAAGCGCCTTGTCGGCTTCCGCCTGCAGGCGCGGGTCGAGGCTGGTGCGAACCGAAAACCCGCCGCCGTAAAGCGCCTTTTCGCCATAGCGGGCGAGCAGCTGGCGACGTACCTCCTCGGCGAAGTAGGGCGCTTTGACCTCTTCCGCCGCCTCGCGGCGACGCAACACGATCGGCTCCGCCTCGGCCGCGTCGGCCGCCCGGCGGGTGGCATAGCCGTCCTCGACCATGCGGTCGAGCACCCAATCGCGTCGCCCCCTGGCGGCATCGAGGAAATGGGCCGGGTTATAGCGGTTTGGCGCTTTGGGCAGACCGCCGAGAAATGCCGCCTCGTCCAGGGTCAGATCGTCGAGCGGTTTGTCGAAATAAGTCAGCGCCGCCGCCGCCACGCCATAGGCGCCCGAGCCGAGATAGATCTCGTTCAGATAAAGCTCGAGGATCCGGTCCTTGGGCATCGCCGCCTCGATCCGCGTCGCCAGCAGCACCTCCTTGATCTTGCGCGCCAGCGAAACCTCGTCGGAGAGCAGCATGTTCTTGGCGACCTGCTGGGTGATCGTCGAGGCGCCGATTGGCCGGCGCGCGGAACGTAGCCGGCCGACATCGGTGATCGCCGCGCGGATCATCGAGACCGGGTCGATGCCGTGATGGGTGTAAAAATTCTTGTCCTCGGCGGAGACGAAAGCATCGATGACGCGCTTGGGGATTGCCTCGATCGGGACAAAAATTCGCCGTTCGCTTGCGTATTCAGCGAGCAACCGGCCGTCGCCGGCCTGGACCCGAGTCATGATCGGCGGCTGATAATGCGCGAGCTGCTGGTAGTCCGGCAGGTCCCGGCCGAAATACCAGATCGTGATCCCGACCAGCCCGCACCCGGCGATCGCCAGGATTACCGCACAGACAAAAAGAAATCGGATGAGTTTGACCATCTATTCGACGCGACAAGACGCGGCCGCTCCTGCGGCAACCGCCGGCCGCGATCCTTCTGATCCCGCGGGCAGCGCCTTATATGCATCGGCCGAGCGGTTCTTCCAAGAAAGTTTTGCCGCCCCGCTCGGTGCGGCTGTGCCCAATGCTTTCGTCCGGTCCGGACGAAAGCATTGTCGCGGCGCAGCACACTATATACATTGATGTTTGCGAAAACCGCCGCCGACCTCCTGCCGGGCGCCGCGCCCGGCAGGTTCGCGAGTATGGGCCCGCGGGCCGGCGGCACGTCGCTGCTGTGTCGGGCGAAAGCGCCGGGCGCAGCGGATTTTAGGAACCCGAAGCCGTCCCTGACGAGAATCGCCATGGCTGATACGCAATCGTACCCGGGCAGGAGATCAGGTGTTGCCGGCTTCCTTGCACACGGGATCGCGCCGCCAGCCGAATTTCGCGCGGCCGCGGGAGCGCGCCCCGGAGCTACACCCGAATGGCAAAGCGCATGCTTATCGACGCCACCCATCCCGAAGAGACGCGGGTGGTGGTCGTCAACGGCAATCGTCTCGAAGAATTCGATTTCGAATCCTCCACCAAAAAGCAAGTAAAGGGCAATATCTATCTCGCAAAAGTTACAAGAGTCGAGCCGTCGTTGCAAGCAGCCTTTGTAGAATACGGCGGCAACCGGCACGGCTTTCTCGCTTTCAGCGAGATTCACCCCGACTATTACAGGATCCCGGTCGCCGACCGGAGGGGAGGCGGTGCCGAGCCGCAATCTCGCGAATTCGCCAGCCTGGATGCGGGTGAGGCCGCGGACGAAACCGGCGTGCCGCTGGAGCAAGCGCTGCCGGAGCCGGTGGCGGTCGTCGAAATCGCGCCGGGCGGCGACGATGCCGCCGACGGCGAAGCGTTTGCCGAGCCGCCCTGGGAGCCGCCGGACGACGCGGTGGCGGGTGCGGAAGACGAAACCGCGGTGCCTGCCGAATTGCCGTGGGAAGAAACACCCCATTTTGTTTCCGTTGCGCCCGAACCCCCGAGCTGGGCTCAAGGGCCGGCGGGCGTTTCGGGGTTGGAGCCTGAGGAGGCGGTGCGGCAGCGCGAGGAGTGGGCGCAGGAGGTGGAGGCAGAGCCCGAGGAGGCACCCGAGCTGCCGTTCGACACCGCGATTGCCGCAACCGAACGAGGGGCTGCCCCAGCCGCCGGCTGGGCAGCATCCGCCGCGGCAGATGACATCATCCTCGCCGGCGACGACGCGCCGGCGACACTCGATGAGCGCGCGCCGTTGCCTGAAGCTGGCACCATCGTCAGCGGCACGAACGGCGAGACCGAGGTGGTCGAAACCCTCGGCGGGGACGAGTTCGACGACGCCGAACGCCAGCGCTCGCGCGCACACCGGCACTACAAGATCCAAGAAGTGATCAAGCGCCGGCAGATCATGCTGGTCCAGGTTACCAAGGAGGAGCGCGGCAACAAGGGCGCGGCGCTGACCACCTATCTGTCGCTCGCCGGCCGCTACTGCGTGTTGATGCCCAACACCGCGCGCGGCGGCGGCGTGTCGCGCAAGATCACCAGCCTCAGCGACCGTCGGCGGCTAAAGGAGATCCTCGAGGATCTCGACATCCCGGAAGGGATGGGGGTGATCGTCCGCACCGCCGGTGCGGAGCGCTCGAAAGCCGAAATCAAGCGCGACTATGAATACCTGCTGCGGCTGTGGAACGAGATCCGCGAGCTGACCCTGCGCTCGACCGCACCGGCCTTGATCTACGAGGAAGGCGACCTGATCAAGCGCTCGATCCGCGACCTCTATACGCGCGACATCGACGAGGTGCTGGTCGAGGGCGAAGACGGCTATCGCACGGCCAAGACGTTTATGAAGATGTTGATGCCGAGCCACGCCAAGCGGGTGCAACCCTACCGCGACCCGCAGATCGGGCTGTTGCATCGCTTTCAGGTCGAGAGCCAGATCGACGCGATCCACTCGCCGATCGTGCAGCTGCGTTCCGGCGGCTACGTCGTGATCGACCAGACCGAGGCGCTGGTCGCGATCGATGTCAATTCGGGCCGCTCGACGCGCGAGCGCAACATCGAAGAGACGGCGCTGCGCACCAATCTCGAAGCCGCCGAAGAGATCGCGCGGCAATTGCGGCTGCGCGACCTCGCCGGGCTGATCGTCATCGACTTCATCGACATGGAGGAGCATCGCAATCAGGGGGCGGTCGAGCGGCGGCTCAAGGAGGCGCTGAAGAGCGACCGCGCCCGCATTCAGGTTGGGCGCATCAGTCCGTTCGGCCTCCTGGAGATGTCGCGCCAGCGGCTGCGCCCGTCGCTGGTCGAAGCCTCGACCCAACCCTGTCCGCATTGCGGCGGCACCGGCATCATCCGCTCGACCGAATCGACAGCGCTGTACGTATTGCGCTCGATCGAAGAGGAGGGCATGCGGTCGCGGTCGGCTGAAGTCTGCGTCTATGTGCCGACGACGGTGGCGCTCTATATCCTCAATCACAAACGCGACTCTTTGGCGCAACTCGAAACCCGTTACGGCATCCACGTGCTGATGGCGCGCGACGACACGCTGATCCCGCCTGCCTTCCGGCTCGAAAGGCTGCGCGCCTTGGAGCCAGGGGAAACCCCGGCGGCAGCACCGGCGCCGCTTACCCAATCACCGGAAATCGACGCCGACGAAACCGAGGAGGACGCCGACGAAGCGGTCGAGGCCGACGATGTCGAACGGCCCGAACCCGAAGACGAAGAGGAGCGTGTCCGTGCCCGCCGGCGCCGCCGACGCCGCCGGCGCCATGAAGATGAGCGGGGCCGAGCGCCGTCGACGGCCGGCGGCGAGGAGGTGGCGGAGCCGGCAGCGGAGCATGTCGCGGCACCGGGCGCCGAGGCTGAAGCCGAGCCCGGCGATGAAGACGACGACAGCGCGCGTTTGCGGCACCGCCGCGGTCGGCGCGGTGGAAGACGGCGCAGCCGGCGCGAAGAGGGTCCGGGACCGAACCTCGAAATCGACCCGCCGGCCGCCGACACCATCGAGATCGTGGCGAGCGACGCCGGCAGCTCCGGCGAGGAATCGTTCGAGTTTCGGGAGAGACAAGCGCCAGCGGCGAATGGCGAGGTCTCGTGGCCGGAGCCATCCGCGGTAGATGCGGTCGCGACACTGATCGCCACCGAAATCGAAGCCGCGAGCCTGCCGGCTTTTGCCGGCGACGACGCCATGACCCAACCGCAACCGGCCTCTATCGCGCCGGCCGAGCCGCCGCCAGCAATCGCGGTCGTGGCCGCGGCCGAAGAGTGGACCTCATATCCCCCACCCGGCGAGGCCTTGCGCGGCAACGGCGCAAGTTTGCCCGCCGAACCGGCAAGCGCCGAAGCGCCGCCCAGCCTGCCGTCGGCCGAGCCGCCGAGCGAGCAGCCGGAGGCGCCACCGCCGCGCGCGCCCGAAGCCGAGCCCGCATCCGAACCGGAGGCCGCCTTCGGGTTGGCGGGCGAAGCGGCGCAAGTCGTCCAGGAAGTGACGGAGAAACCAGAGAATCCGCGGCGCGGCTGGTGGCAGCGGTTGATCCAGTCTTGAGAAACCGGCCCGATAGAAACGAGCCTTGCGCCGGGGTCGCCGCCGCTGTGCCATAATTTAACTTTAACCGAGATCGAGTGCGCTCTCGCGACCGGGTCGAGCGCACCCGATTATGGCCGGGGGCAAGGCCAATGGCTCTCCGCGGTTTTGTGAAAACGGCGATCGCCACCCTGGCGGCGACGCTCGGTTTCATCCACATCGCCGCCGCGCACGAGGGCGCTTCCGGCAACGGTGTCAGCCTGCTGCGCGACACCGAGATCGAAGGCGACATCCACACGATGATGACGCCGATATGGAAGGCGGCCGGGCTCGATCCCGACGCCGTCCACGTCTATCTGGTGTCGGATGACAGCATCAATTCTTTTGTCGCCGGCGGTCAGAATATTTTCATCAATTCCGGTCTTTTATTGCATGCGGACACGCCCAACCAGCTGATCGGCGTGCTCTCGCACGAGACCGGCCACATCGCCGGGGGGCATCTCTACAAGGGGGTCGAGGCGATGCACAATGCCAGCATCGAGGAAATCATCGCGATGGCCGCGGGAGTTGCGGCGACCGTGGCCGGGCGCGGCAGCGGCGGCGGCGGCGCGCTGTTGGGCGCCGCCGGGGTCGGGCAGCGCGCCTATCTCGGGTTCTCGGTGACCCAGGAAGCGACCGCCGACCATGCGGCAATGAATTATCTCGATGCGACCCATCAATCGGCGCGCGGTCTGCTGCAGTTTTTCGAAAAATTGCAAACCCAAGAACTGCTGATTGGAGAGCATGAAGATCCGTATCTAATGGATCACCCCTTGACCCAGGAACGCATCGACTATATGCGCGACCATGTCGAGCACTCGCCCTATTCGGACGTCGCGGATCCGCCCGGCCATGTCGAGATGCTCGCGCGGATCAAGGTGAAGCTCGCCGCTTTCACCGAGCCGCCAACCTCGACACTGACGAAATATCCGGAACAGGACCGATCGGTTCTGGCGCGTTACGCCCGCGCCATCGCCTATTACCGCATCCCCGAACTCGACAAGGCGCTGCCGACGATCGACGCGCTGATCCGCGAATATCCGCAAGATCCCTATTTTCGTGAACTCAAGGGGCAGATGCTGTTCGAAAACGGGCATATC
>DATMKU010000409.1:0-4745 GCA_035570935.1 Allostellaceae bacterium | reverse complement strand
GTAGACGTCGGTGGTCTGCAGGAAGCTCAAGAAGTTGGATTGGGCGGTCTTGATCACCTCTTTCAGGCGCCACGACGAATAGGACTTGTTGCCGACGAAATTGATTTCCTTGACGCCGGTCTTCTCGCCCTCGTTGACCACAAAAATCAGATCGACGCGGTTGTTCGGCCGCTCGATGATCTGCGGCACCACGGTGACGTCGAAGCGGCCGTTGCGGTGATAGACGTCGATGATGCGCTGGGTGTCGGCCTGCACCCTGGGGCGTGACAGCGAGTCGCGCGCCTTCGACTGGATTTCCTCCTGGAGCTGCTCGTCCTTCATGCGGTGGTTGCCTTCGAAGGCAAGCCGGTTGATTACCGGCGATTCCACCACCGTGACGACGACGTGGCCGCCCGATTGGGTGATGTGGACGTCGTCAAAAAGGCCGGAGGCGTAGAGCGCTTTGAGCGCGGCGTCGATCTTGGCGGCGTCGAGGCGCTCGCCGGGACCGACTTTGAAATAGGATCGGACCGTTTCCGCTTCGACGCGGCGGTTGCCCTGCACCACGATGCTATTGACGGACGCGCCAGCCTCCGCCGGCGGCGCCGCATACGCGGCACCGGCCGGCAGGCCAACAAAACCCACTCCGAGGAGCAAGCCGGCCAGAACGAGCCCCCGTCTCACCCGCACACACATATCCATGCGCTACGCGCCCTTACCCCTAATGGCCGCCCCCAGTGGCGGGTTACCTGCCTCGATCTCCCTCACGTTCATTCGGCTTAAGATATTAATTCTGCGCGTATTTTTGCCACGTCCCACCCCTTTGCACAACAGTCCCCACGCTCGATCTCGCCCCCGCGAGTGCGTCCCCCTGGGCCACCTCAAGAGGTCGCCAAGTGAACTATGTCGTTGAAAGTTGCAAATATCATCAACATCAAGACGATTGCGAGGCCGATCCGAAACCCGACCTCCTGAGCCCGTTCCGACAGCGGCCGGCCGCGCAGCGCCTCGATCGAATAGAACAAAAGGTGACCGCCATCGAGCAGCGGGATCGGGAACAGGTTCAGAAGCCCGATCGACACCGACAGCACGGCCGCCAGATGAATGAGCGCGACGAAGCCCGCGGTCGCCACCTGGCCCGACATCTGGGCAATCCGGATCGGCCCGCCGAGCTGGTCGGCCGCCTCGCGGCCGACGACGACGCCGCCGATATAGCTCAGCGTGCGGTCGATGACGAACCAGGTCTCCTGCACGCCCCTCCACACCGCCTGCGGCGGCGGCACCGGCTGGAATTTCAAATCCTCAGGTGCGGTCGACCGGGTAATGCCCAAAATGCCGATGCGATGCACGTTGCCGAAATTGTCCTTGATCTCCTTGAGCGCCGGCGTCGCCTTGAGGACAAGCTGCGTACCCTTGCGGTCAACGGTGATGTTGAGGGCCTCGCCTGCGCTCTCGCTGACGACGCGCTGCATGTCGGCGAAGTCGCCGATCGCGCTGCCGTTGATCGCGAGCACCAGGTCACCAGGTTGGAAACCGGCAGTGGCAGCCGCGCTATCGGGCTGCACCGTGTCCACGCGGGCGGTCATCGACTGCTTGCCGTAAAGCCCGAAGATGCCGGCGAAAATGACTATGGCCAAAAGGAAATTGGCCATCGGGCCGGCCACCACAATGGCCGCGCGCTTGGCCACCGGCTGAAACACAAAACTTTGCGATTTCTCGCCTTCGTCCATGCTGGCAAGGCGGTCGGTGTCCGGCACGCTCGCGGCATTTTCGTCGCCGAAGAATTTGACATAGCCGCCGAGTGGGATAGCCGCGATCTTCCAGCGCGTGCCGTAACGGTCGTTAAAGCCGACGATCTCAGGCCCAAAGCCAATGGAAAACACCAGGATCCGCACGCCGCACCAGCGCGCAACCAGAAAATGCCCCAATTCGTGGAAGAACACGACCAAGCTGAGAACAAACAGGAAGGGCACGAGGTAACCGACCACGCCGCCCCCAAGCGCATGTAAATGCGACAAAAAATACGACCCCATGACGCTGTCCTGCCGCCCCGCCTGTCCCGCCCGATTCCGAACCTAGGATGCCATTGCGGCAATTTCGGGCAAGAGGTCCACGGCTAACCTTCTCGCATTATGGTCAATTTCCAGCGCCTCTTCGACCGATTGCGGCTCGGCTAACTCCCCGCGTCGCTCCGCCGCATCGAGCGTCGCCTCGACAAGGGCGGGAATCCCCGCAAAACCCAGCCGCCGGCCGACGAATTCGCGCACCGCGATCTCGTTCGCCGCATTGAGGATGGTGGGCGCCGCCCCACCCGCGGCCAGGGCCTTGCGCGCCAGCGCCAGCGCCGGGAAACGGACCGGATCGGGCGCCTCGAAGGTCAGCGCCGCGACGCGGGCGAGATCGAGCCGCGGCGCCGGCGTCGCCATGCGGGTTGGCCAGCCCAGGCAATGGGAGATCGGAATGCGCATATCCGGCGAGCCGAGCTGCGCGATCAACGAGCCGTCGCGGAATTCCACCATGCCATGGATCACCGATTGCGGATGGACGACGACGTCGAGCTCGTCGGGCGACAGCGCGAACAGGTGATGCGCCTCGATCAGTTCGAGGCCTTTGTTCATCAGGGTTGCGGAATCGATCGTGACCTTCGGACCCATGACCCAGGTCGGATGTTTGAGCGCCTGCTCCACCGTCACGGTGCGCAATTGCTTCAGCGACCAGGTGCGGAACGGCCCACCTGAAGCGGTCAGAATGACGCGGCGCACTTCCTCGCGCCGGCCCGACATCATCGCCTGGAACACCGCATTGTGCTCGGAATCGACCGGCAGGATCGTCGCAGCCGCGGCGGCCGCCTGGCGCATGAACAAGGCGCCGGCACACACCAAACATTCTTTGTTGGCGAGGGCCACGGTCGCGCCGCGTTCGGCCGCGGCGAGCGTCGGCTTGAGACTTGCAGCTCCTGTGATCGCCGCCATCACCCACTCGGCGGGACGCTGCGCCGCCTCGACCAAAGCGTCGGCGCCGGCGGCAGCTTCGATGCCTGAGCCGCTAAGCTCGGACTTCAATTCCTGGAAAGCGGCCGGATCGCCGACCGCGGCAAAGCGCGCGCCGAGCTCGCGCGCGAGTTTCGCCAGCGCGGCGGCATTGCGGTTGGCGGTCACCGCCTCGACGCGATAGCGCCCGGGCTCGCGTTGCAACAGATCGATGGTGCTCGAACCGATCGAGCCGGTGGCGCCGAGCAGCGTCACCGATTTCGGCACGCGCGCCAAATCCGGTTTGGCCGGTTTCTGCTGCGCCTTCTTCACTTGGCTTACCATGCTTGGCCTATCATCCTCGGCCTACCATACCAGCAAGCCTTGGGCTGGAGCATCAGGCCCTTGCCGCAGGATGCCGATCAGGAGCGCGACCAGTGCTGCAACCAGAAAGCCATCGAGACGGTCCATCAGTCCTCCATGACCGGGGATCAGGCTGCCCGCATCCTTGGCGCCGAAACGCCGTTTGACCGCGGATTCGAACAGGTCGCCCGCTTGGGTAAGGACTGAAAGCAGCAAAGCCACGATCCCTACGGTCACAAGCTTATCGACCCCGCTCGCATAAGCGACCGAGGTGCCTGCGGCAATCCCCCCTACGACACCACCAACGGCGCCCGCCCAGGTCTTGTTCGGGCTTATGCGCGGCCACAACAATGGGCCACCGCATAGTCGGCCCACCGCATAGGCGAGAATGTCGGTTGCCCAAACCGTTGCGGCCACAAACAGCACCCCGGCAAAGCCCCATGCGGCGTCGCGGCGCATCAGCGCCGGCCCGAGAAAGGCGATGCCGGCATAGACGATGCCGCACGAGCCCCAAACCAGCGGATTGCGCGCGGGATAGCGCCGCGGCCACGCGGCCATCAAGCCAGCCGAAAGCGCGGCACCGATGAAGATCATGGCAGCGGCGGCACCGGGCTCGCCGACACCGGTTAACGCAAACGCAAACAACAGCGCCGCAAATCCGGGAATCAGGATCCGGGTGTCGGCGCTATCGGCAACCAGCTTGGTCCATTCCCAGAGGATGCCGGCGGCGGCGGCGGCGCAGAGCAGGAAAAACAGCCACCCGCCGCAATAGGCCAAGACCAGCACCAGCGGTCCGAGGACGGCGGCAGAAGCGACGCGAAGTATGAGGTTGTTCGCGTTACCGAGCCGCGAGGCGAATTTTCCGGTTTCGCCGTTGTCGCGATGATTGCTCACGATCCGGTCTGGGCGATCAATCCGCCAAAGCGGCGTTCGCGCCGGCGATACTCGGCAATGGCGCCTTCGAGGGCTGAGCGGTCGAAATCCGGCCAATTGATCGGAACGAACACCAGTTCGCTGTAGGCCGATTGCCACAACAGGAAGTTGGACAGCCGCTGCTCGCCGCTGGTGCGGATGATCACGTCGGGATCGGGTATGTCCGGCGCGTCGAGATGGCGCGACAGAAGCTCCGGCGTGATGTCGCTCGCCTTGAGCCGCCCCTCCGCCACTTCAGTGACGAGCCGCCGCGCCGCACGCGCGATCTCCTGCCGCGCGCCATAATTGAAGGCGACGACCAGGGTGAAACCGTCATTGCCGCGGGTCAGATCCTCCGCCTCCTGCAACAGACGGCGAATGTCGGGATCGAGATCGTCGCGTTCGCCGATGACGCGGACGCGGATATTGTTCTTGTGCAGATCGACCAGATCGTTGCGGATGAAGCGGCGCAACAGCCCGAGCAGATCGCGGATTTCCGACGGCGGACGCGACCAGTTCTCC
>DATMKU010000408.1:0-8957 GCA_035570935.1 Allostellaceae bacterium | reverse complement strand
CGTGCCGAACAATGGGACGCCGCTGATAAAGGATTTGGTCCCGTCGATCGGGTCGAGCACCCAGATAAACTCGGCGTCCTCGCGCACCCGGCCGAACTCTTCGCCGACGATGCCGTGATCGGGAAAGCGCCGCTCGATCATCTCCCGCATTGCCTGCTCGGCGGCGCGGTCGGCGGCGGTGACCGGCGTCAGGTCGGGCTTGTCGTCGACGGCGAGCGGCGTGCGAAAATACGGCCGGATCGCCGCACCGGCGGCATCGGCGAGGTCGGAGGCGAGCGTGATAAAGGGGTCGATCTCGGTCAGCGGCGCAGACCCGGTTCTGGGCGGTCTATTTCAGCGATTGCAGGTAGGCGATGACATCGGCGCGGTCCTCGGCCTTTGGGAACCCGGCAAAGGTCATCTTGGTGCCGGGTGCGAATTGTTGCGGATTATTCAGCCATTGGTTCAGCGTTTCCGGATCCCATTTCTGGCCCTTATGCGCCTCCAACGCGTCGGAGAACGCAAAGCCACCGCGATCCTCGCCGATCGGCCCGCCGGTGACACCGAACAAATTCGGCCCGATCTTGTTCGGTTCGCCCTTATTGAAGGTATGGCAGACTTGGCAGACCTTGGTCTCGGCTTCGCCTTTCCTGGGATCGGCCTTGGCGAGCAATGGTGTAATCGGCGCGAGCTTGGGCGCGGCGGCCTGCTCGGCCGGCGCCGAGGTCGCCGGCGGGCCAGCCACGAGAAAGACCGGCTTTTCGAGCGGTTTTGGCTGCACCAGCATGTTCGACAGGATTCCGGCGACCATCGCCACGATCAGCGCGGTCAGTACCGAGGCAATGATCTTGTTCCACTCGAAAGACGACATCGACGACCTTTCCTACCGCGCCGGGTCCGGCAGGAAATCGAATTCCCCCCGACAACTCAAATGAATTATCACGCTTTCGGCATGCCTCCGAACCGGGCATGTTGTCGCTGCTTGATCCTCGGACCTGCTCACCGCGCAAGATTGCTGTGACCACCACCAGCCCGCAAAACCCGATCATCCTCATTCCCGCCCGGCTCGCCTCGACGCGGTTGCCGGGAAAGCCGCTCGCCGACATCGCCGGGGCGCCGATGATCGTGCATGTCTGGCGCCGCGCGGTCGCGGCCGAGGTGGCGCCAGTCGTCGTCGCCTGCGGCGATCCAGAAATCGCCGAGGCGATCGCGGCGGTGGGCGGGCGGGCGGTGTTGACCGATCCGCAGCTTCCGACCGGCTCCGACCGTATCCACCAGGCGATCATGCGCCTCGACCCGGAGCGCCGGCACGACGCGGTCGTCAACGTCCAGGGCGACCTGCCGATGCTCGACCCCGCCGCGATCCGCACCGCACTCGCCGGGCTCGCCGACCCGAAAATCGACATCGCGACCCTGGCCGCAATCATCGAGGATGGTACCGCTCTCGCCGACACCAGCGTCAACAAGGTCGTCGCCGGTTTCGTCGATCCGGCACTGCCGGCGCGCGCGCTCTATTTCAGCAAGGCCGTTGTGCCGTGGGGCGACGGGCCGCATTACGAACACATCGGCCTCTACGCCTATCGCCGCACCGCATTGGAGCGGTTCGTCGCATCGCCGCGCGGCGTGCTCGAACAACGCGAACGGCTCGAACAGCTGCGCGCGCTCGAAGCTGGCATGTGGATCTCGGTCAGCCTGATCGAGCCCGGCTCCCTCGGCGTCCAGGTTGACACCCCGGCCGACCTCGAACGCGCCCGCCGATCGATGCAGCAACGACAATAAAGCAATGGCCAAGGCAAAACTCGAACCCGCCGATCCGACGCGGACGATCGCGTTCCAGGGTGCCCCCGGTGCCTATTCCGACCTCGCTTGCCGGCGTGTCTTTCCGGACATGGCGACCTTGCCGTGCAACCAGTTCGAGGACGCCTTTGCCGCTTTGCGCGACAATCGCGCCCGGCTGGCGATGATCCCGATCGAAAATTCGGTCGCCGGCCGCGTCGCCGACATCCATCATTTGATGCCCGATTCGGGCCTGCATATTATCGGCGAGCATTTCGAGCCGGTGAACCATCACCTCCTGGCGTTGCCCGGTGCGAGCCTCGCTCAAATCCGCACCGTCAGAAGCCATGTCCATGCGTTGTCGCAGTGCCGGAAAATGATCCGCGCGCTCGGCATCGAGCCGATCGTTGCCGCCGACACCGCCGGGGCGGCGGCCGAAATCGCCGACCGCGGCGACCCGACCGTCGCGGCCATCGCCTCCGAACTCGCCGGCCGGATCTACGGCCTCGTCTCGCTCAAGGAAAACATCGAGGACGCCGAGCACAACACGACGCGGTTTCTGATCATGTCGCGCGAAGCATTGCGGCCGCCGCGGGAAACGCCTTCGGTCACGACATTCCTGTTCCGCGTGCGCAACGTGCCGGCCGCCCTCTACAAGGCGCTCGGCGGGTTCGCCACCAACGGGATCAACATGACCAAGCTCGAAAGCTACATGGTTGGCGGCGCCTTTACCGCGACGCAGTTCTATGCCGATGTCGAGGCTCATCCCGAAGACCGCCCGCTCGCCCTGGCGCTCGAAGAGCTCGCTTTTTTCTCGCGCGAACTCAAGATCCTCGGCGTCTACCCCGCCCATCCGTTGCGCATTGCGGCATCCTCCGGCGCGGAATAAACCACAGCTCGGCGGGGTCTCAACTGACAGACCACTAAGAGGAGGCGTTGATGGGGTGCTCGATATCGGCGGTGGGCCGCGGGAGCTTGGCCGCCGCGGCGTTCACTCTAGGACTGATGCTGGCGGCACCGGCGTTCGCCGATGGCGGCGGCGGCAGCGACGACAAATCGACGCCGACCTGCGGCAAGGGCGAAGTCTGGGACAGCCGCAGCCAAAAATGCGTGAAGGCCGAAAACGGAGTGATGCCGGACAAAAACTTCGCCGACAACGCCTACGCTCTGGCCAAGGCCGGGCGGTATGCAGAGGCTCTGGCGGTGCTTGATTTGATGAAGGACCCGAATACCGCGGTGGCGCTCAATTACCGGGGCTACGCGACGCGCCGGATGGGCCGGGTCGACGAGGGGATCGGCTATTACCTGAAATCGGTCGCAATCGACCCGAATTATGCGCAGGTCCGCGAATATCTCGGCGAGGCATATTTGATCAAAGGCGACGTGGCGCGCGCCGAGGCCCAGCTGCACGCGATCAAAAAGATCTGCGGCACGACCTGCGAGGCCTACGAGCATCTCGCGGTAGCGATCGCCGACCCCGCAGACATCTGACGGATTGGGCTCGAGGCGAAGAGGGCCGCGCAACCCCCGACAGCGTCGGCCCCCCACCCCTGACGCGCATAAAATCCCTCGCGGTCACGAATAAAGGGAAACAGGAACCTCGCGGCCGCCTCCCTGTTGAGTTCGTTAGCCGTGAAGGCGACGGCTGTCTCAACACGGGGATATCCAATGTTCTATCACGACAAAAAGCTAATGTTCGATGTCAAGGTCGATGGCGCCGATGCGCAATTTGCCCAAATGTTGCTGGAGCAATTCGGCGGTGCGACCGGTGAACTGAGTGCGGCGCTGACCTATTGGACGCAGTCTTTTCATGTCGAGGACAAAGCGATCCGCGACATGCTGCACGACATCGCGATCGAGGAGTTCAGCCATCTCGAAATGGTCGGCCGGATGATCGAGCAGCACACCGAAAAGGCGACCGGGGCGGCCAAGGATGCCGCGTACAAGAGCACCTTATTCGCGGTGCGGGGAGTTGGGCCTCATCTCGTCGACAGCCAGGGCCAAGCCTGGACCTCGGCCTATGTCAACGAGGGCGGCAACGTCGTCCGCGATCTGCGCGCGGATATCGCCGCCGAGGCCGGCGCGCGGCAGACTTACGAGGCATTGATCAAACTGTCGCCCGACGCGGGCAGCAAAAAGGCGCTGACCTTTCTGTTGACGCGGGAAATCTCGCACACGCAGATGTTTATGAAGGCGCTCGAATCCCTCGGCAAACTGACCGACCCGATGTTCGGCAACGTGAAGCCGGACGAGACCGTCGATCTTTATTTCAACCTTTCCAAGGATGGCCCGCTCGACGCCCGCGGCCCGTGGAACTCCGAGCCCGCGTTCCGTTATGTCGAAAAACCGGAACCGCAAGGCGGGCTGCCGATGGAGGTGCACAATCCCGATGACGAGCGCCGCGGCCCGGCGCGCGGTGTGAGCCACGCGGAGCGACCCGCCGCCAAGTAGACCGGCGCCGGTCGCCGAGCCAGATGCGGGCGAGAACCACCATTTGGTCGCTACGATCCGCCGCGTGCGGCGCCGATCCTCGCCCGCGGTCGGGCCGGTTTTCGGGATCGGCTGGCTGAACGGCTCGCCGCCTTCGCCGCGGCGCGACGATCCTGGCGCCTTGTCTTCGACTCGGCGAAAGCGGGGGCCGTTAAATCCGCGCGGTCGCGGTCTGCGGAAAGTGGCGGCGAAGCCGCGGGACGCGCCGGCAGCGGCAAGGCGCCGGGTCGGTTCGGTCAAGCAAGATGCGCCGCGGCGAACCGCTCCCGGCTATCAACGCAACTTTGAGCGAGTACGATCCGCGGATAAGGATTGACACCTGTCGGCGTCGGAATAGATAACTATCCCGGTAGTTATTTATTTCGCGATGAGCACCATCGACAGCAACCCCAGCGCCCGCTGGCGGCGGCGCAAAACCGCCCGCCCGGCGGAAATCCTCGAAGCCGCACTCGCCGCGTTTGCCGAGCGCGGTTTTGCCGCGACCCGCCTTGAAGACGTAGCAGAGCGCGCCGGGGTGACCAAGGGCACGCTCTATCTCTACTTCCGCAACAAGGAGGATCTGTTCAAGGCGGTGGTCCGGCGGGAGCTGGTGCCGAATATCGAGATGGCCGAGGCGATGGTCGCCGGCTCGCGGGCGCCGAACGTAGTTCTGCTGGAGCAGCTCGTCGGGTTTTTCTCGCGGGTTATGGCCTCTCCGCTCAGCGCTATCCCCAAATTGGTGCTGACCGAAGCCAGCAATTTCCCCGATCTCGCGCGCTTTTACCTCGAAGAGGTGGTCGATCGCGGCAAGGCTTTGTTCCGCGGCGTCATCGAGCGCGGAGTCGCGGCCGGCGAGTTCCGTCCGGTCGATGCCGAGAGCGTGGTGGTGTGCGTTCTCGCCCCGCTGCTGCTTGCCGCGCTTTGGCGCCATTCCTTCGAGCGATCCTCGGGCCACAGCCTCGATATCGACGCTTTGTGCCGCGCGCAGCTCGACTTGCTGAGGTGCGGGCTTGCCGCAAAGCACGACGACAAAGCCGGCGGCGAAGGAGTTCTGCGATGAGCCTCGACGAAATCGACAGACCCGCGCCGGATACGGAGGCGCCGGTCTTCGAACCGCCGCCGAACGCCCGGCACAGGCGCCGGGCCCTCGCCGCGACGAGACCACGACCTGGTATCGCCGGCCGTTGTGGTTGCTCGCGGTGCTCGCGGCAGCTTCGGCGATGATCGTGGGCGGCGTCCTTTGGCGGCTCGAAGCGCGCCAATGGGAGAGCACCGACGACGCCTTTATCGACGCGCATATGGTGCTGGTCGCACCGCAGGTCGCCGGGCGCGTCGCGCGGGTTCTCGTCAATGACAATCAAGAGGTCGCCGCCGGCCAATTGTTGGTCCAACTCGATCCGGCATATTTCCAGGCCCAACTCGATCAGGCGGTCGCCAATCGCGCGGCGGCGGAGGGCAGCCTGGCGCAAGCCAAGGCGCAGCTGGCCGAGGCGCTCGCCACCGCACAGGAATCCGGCGCCGAGATCGGGGTCGCCGAAGCCAATGCGACAAACGCGCAGCGCCAGCTCGAACGCACGCAACCGCTTGTCGCACGTCAATTCGCATCGCGCCAACAGCTAGACAGCGACCTCGCAAATGCCCACGGCACATCGTCGAGCCTGGTCGCCGCCCAGCAGAAACTTGGCGCTTCGGAAGCCCAGTTGAAGGTGGCGGCGAGCCAGATCGACACCGCAAAGGCCAATCTGGCGAGTGCGGCGGCCCAGCAAGAGCAGGCCCGCCTCAACCTCGCCTACACCCGCATCGTCGCTCCCGAGGCCGGGCGTGTCGCCCATAAGAGTGTCGCCATCGGGGATTACCTGCAGGCCGGGCAGGAATTGATGGCTTTGGTGCCGCTCGAGGTCTGGATAACCGCGAATTTCAAGGAGACGCAGCTCGACCATATGCGGGTGGGCCAGCCGGCCGATATCAGCATCGACAGCTACCCGGACAAGGTCTTTCACGGTCATGTCGATAGCTTCGAGGCCGGCAGCGGCATCGCCTTCGCCATATTGCCGCCCGAGAACGCCACCGGCAACTACGTCAAGGTCGTGCAGCGCGTGCCCGTCAAGATTGTTTTCGACGCGCCGCCCAATCTGCATTTCCCGCTCGGCCCCGGCATGTCGGTCGTCCCGAGCGTTAAAATCAGATAGGAGAGCGGCTGGTGCGATCGCCGCAACCCGGCGGCCCCGGCGGCGCGAACCCGTGGTTGATCGCGATAACGGTCGGGTTTGCCGCCTTTATGGAAGTGCTCGACATTTCGATCGCCAATGTCGCGCTCGAACACATCGCCGGCAGCCTGTCGGCAAGCCAGGACGAATCGACTTGGGTGCTGACCTCGTATTTGGTCACTAACGCGATTGTCTTGCCGATCAGCGGCTGGCTGGCCTCGACAATCGGGCGCAAGCGTTATTTCCTCGCCTGCATCATCGGCTTCAGTATCACCTCGCTGCTGTGCGGCATCGCGCCGAACCTTGCCATGCTGATCGTTGCCCGCGGTTTGCAGGGCATCAGCGGCGGCGGGCTTCAGCCGAACTCGCAGGCGATCCTCGCCGATACGTTTCCGCCGGCCAAGCGCGGCCAGGCCTTTGCCGCCTGCGGCATCGCCGTGGTCTTTGCACCGGCGATCGGGCCGACGCTCGGCGGCTGGATCACCGACAATTTCAGCTGGCGCTGGGTGTTTCTGCTCAACGTGCCGGTCGGCATCCTGCTGTCGCTGATGGCGGCGCGCGTGCTCGCCGATCCGCCGGCGATGATCGCCGAGCGCAAGGCGCGGCGCGGCGCGAAATTGCGGCTCGATTACATCGGCTTCGCGCTGCTTGTCATTGGCATGGGTGCATTGCAGATCGTCCTCGACAAAGGGCAAGAGGACGACTGGTTCGGCAGCTCCTTCATCATCCATTTGTCGATCGTGGCCGCGTTGGGGCTGATCGTCTTTGTGCTTTGGGAACTCCGCCGCGCCGACTCGATCGTCGACCTGCGACTGCTCGCCGACCGCAATTTTGCCATCGGCAATCTGTTGATGTTTATGCTCGGCTTCGCGCTGCTCGCCACCACGACGCTATTGCCGCTCTTTGTGCAGACCGAACTCGGCTACACCGCGACCGACGCCGGGCTGGTGATGTCGCCCGGCGGCTTCACGGTCATGCTGATGATGCCGGTGGTGGGCATGCTGGTCGCCAAGGTCGATGCGCGCCTGCTGCTCGCTGTCGGCTTTGCTGGAACTGCACTGGCGCTCTATTCGATGACCCGGTTTTATGGCGCGGTCGACTACGCCACGATCGCTTGGGCGCGGGTTTACCAGTCGTCGGCGCTGGCGCTGCTGTTTATCCCGATCAATACGACTGCCCTGGCCGGCATGCCGGCGGCGAAGAGCAACAACGCCTCGGCGATCATCAACATGATGAGAAATATCGGCGGCAGCTTTGGCATCTCGGCGGTGACGACGCTGATCGCGCGTCGCGAACAATATCACCAGAATGTGCTGGTTGCGCATGCAACGCCGCTCAGCACCCCCTACGAGGCGGCCATCGGCACGCTTCAGCAGGCCTATCTCGGCTATACCGCCAGCGCCGTCGACGCGTTGCGGCAGGCCGAGGCTCAGGTCTACGCCACGGTGCAGCAGCAGGCGGCATTGCTGTCGTTCAACGACTGTTTCTGGGCGATGGCGGTGATTCTGGCGGCCATGGTGCCGGTGGTGCTGTTGATGCGCAAACCGTCGCCCGGCGCCGCACCGCCGCCCGGCCATTAGCCCGGCGCGGCGCCGGCCGGCTCTTGCGCCGGGCGGGGGAGGGTGCGGGCGTAGCGGACGATGCGCCGGCCGGCCTCAGCAAGGCGCGCGTCGGGTTCGGTCAGCGAGATGCGCAGATGCCCGGCGGCACTCGGCCCGAACGCGTCGCACGGCAACACCGCGACATCCTCGCTTTCGAGCAGGCCGGCGGCGAATTGCCGAGCGGAAATCCCGGCGCCGCGAATGTCGAGCAATAGAAACATCCCGCCCTCGGGCGGGAGCGGCCGGCAATTCGGCGCGCCGGCGAGGATGCCCGTCATCAGCCGGGCGCGCCGGCGATAGTCCTGGCACAACGCCGCGACCTCCGGCAATTCACCGCCGAGCGCCGCCAGCGCCCCCTCCTGAATAAAGGGCGGGCTGCCGTAAGTCATCGACAGCAACAGCGCGAACAGATGCCGCGACAAAGCCGGCGGGCCGATGATCCAGCCGAGCCGAAAGCCCGGCATCGCATGCGATTTCGACAGGCTGGAGACGACGATCGTGCGCTCCGCCATGCGCGGCAACGACCACGGGCTGACATGCGGCCGCGTGAAGGCGAGGTCTTCGTAGACTTCGTCGGAAACCAGCCACAGATCGCGCCGGCGGCAGATTTCGGCGATGCCGGCGATCTCTTCGTGCGTGAACACGGCCCCGGTCGGGTTGTGCGGGCTATTGATCCAAATAACCCGCGTGCGCGGCGTGACCGCGCCGGCGATGCTGTCGAGATCGGGATGAAAGCCGCGCTCGGCCGAGAGCGGCACCGTCACGATCTCGGCACCGCTCGCGGCGACGACACCCTCGTAGGTGGCGTAGAGCGGCTCGGGCACGATAACCTCGTCGCCGGGGCCGGCGATGCATTGCAATGCGCAATAAAGCCCGCCCTGGGCGCCCGGCGTCGCGACGACATTCTCGGCGGCGCAGGGTTGGC
>DATMKU010000407.1:0-18076 GCA_035570935.1 Allostellaceae bacterium | reverse complement strand
GTTGAACTCAGGCAATTCGTCGAGAAACAGCACCCCCTGATGGGCGAGCGAGATTTCCCCCGGCCGCGCCCGCATGCCGCCGCCGACCAATGCCGGCAGCGAGGCCGAATGGTGCGGCTCGCGAAACGGCCGCTCGCGGGTCAGCCCGCTGCCGCGCAGCCCGCCCGCGACCGATTGGATCATGCCGAGCTCCAAGGCCTCGGCGGGTTCGAGCGGCGGCAACAATCCCGGCAGACGCGCTGCCAGCATCGACTTGCCCGATCCCGGCGGCCCGACCATCAGCAGATTGTGACCGCCGGCGGCGGCGATCTCGATCGCCCGCTTGGCGCTTTCCTGGCCCTTGACGTCGAGGAGATCGAGCCCGGCGATGGCCGAGGCGACAAGCCGCGGCTCGGGCGGCGGCAACAGCTGGGTCCCCTTGAAATGGTTGACGATCGCGAGCAGGCTCGGCGCCGCGACGATCTCGATCTCACCGGCCCAGGCCGCCTCGCCGCCGCACGCCGCCGGGCAGATGACGCCGCTCTCGTGGCTCGCGGCGAAGAGGCCGGCGATCAAGACGCCGGCGACGCTGGTGACCGAGCCGTCGAGCGACAACTCGCCGAGTGCCGTGTAAGTGGCGAGCTCGTCGGCCGGCAACGCCTCCATCGCCACTAGCAGAGCGAGTGCGATCGGCAGGTCGAAATGGCTGCCTTCCTTCAGCACGTCGGCGGGGGCGAGGTTGACGGTGATGCGCCGCGGCGGCAATGCCAGCCCGAGCGAGTTCAGCGCCGAGCGCACCCGCTCGCGCGATTCGGCGACCGCCTTGTCGGGCAGGCCGACGACGGTGAAGGCCGGCAATCCGGACGCGATCGTCACCTGGGTTTCGACCTCGATGACCTCGATCCCGTGAAACGCCACCGTGCGAACCTGCGCGGCCATGTCCTTGCCTACCCCTTAACCATCGCTTGCCCCCTTAACCATCGCTTGAATGTAACGGTGGCGGCGCCATGACGCCAGCGTTGCGGCCGGGTCGTTAAGCACAATCGTTGCGGGATCGGCGGCAGCGGCGTTACCCTACGCCGGGCCGGTGACGCGACCGGCCCAAGGCCCATCAGCCGGGAAGGAGGATCGCCTTGCCCAACACCTCTCGTTGGCGGCTCGCCCTGGAGCCGTACGTGCTGAGCATCCTACGCTTTGTTGCCGGCCTCGGCTTCTTGGACCATGGCACGTCCAAGCTGTTTGGCTTTCCGCATTCTGCCGCCTTCGACCATCTGCAACTGACGTCCCTGATCGGGCTGCAGGGCATGATCGAATTGGTCGGCGGATTGCTGGTGTGCGTCGGCCTGTTCACCCGGCCAACCGCCTTCATCTTGTCCGGAGACATGGCCGTCGCCTATTTCAGGGCTCACTTTCCCAAGAGCTTCTTCCCGGCGCTGAGCGGAGGCGACGCGGCGATGCTTTATTGCTTCATATTTTTATATTTGTTTATCGCCGGCGGCGGGCCGTGGAGCCTCGACCGGCTGCGCGAAAAACGATCGGGCGGCGCTGCGTAACTCGCTCCGGCTTCCACCGGCCGGCCCGGCCAAGACCCGGCTGACGAAGTGCGACAGGTTGCCGCCGGGAAAGAGATGACCAGCGATACCGGCGGCCGCGGCGGCGGCGCAGTCGGAGGGCTTGTCGCCGATCAGAAAGCTCGCCGCGCGCTCGACCGGCCAGCACTGCAACAGGTCGTTGATCATCCCCGGCGCCGGCTTGCGCCAGTCGCTGACCCGGCGGTATTCGGGACGGATCGCCTCGGGGTGAAACGGGCAATAGCGAAAGTCGTCGATATATGCGCCGGCGGCGGCGAGCTCCGCAGCAATTTGCCGGTGTAGAATTCGTACGTCGTCCTCGGAGTAAAAACCGCGCGCGACCCCCGCCTGATTGGTGACGACAAAGACAAAAAAGCCGGCATCGTTCAGCGCCCTGACCGCGTCGGCGGCGCCGTCGATCCAGCGAAACCGGTCGCGCGAGCCGACATAACCGTCATCGTGGTTCAACACACCGTCGCGATCGAGAAAGGCGGCAGGACGCCGTCGCTCCGGCGCCTCAGGCCGCGCCCGCCCGCCCGCTCTGGCGATCCCGACATCGACGACAGGCATCCGCTCAGTCTTGCTGCGGAAACAGCCGCTCTTCGACAAGCCCACAGATGACGTGCCCGGCAGTGATGTGGATCTGCTGGATCAGCGGCGTCGCATCCGAGGGCGCGTGCAGGCAGATGTCGCAGCGCCGGCGCATTTCGCCGCCGGAGCGCCCGGTGAGCCCGACCACCGCGAGCCGCTTGCCACGCGCCGCGTCGATCGCCCGCAGGATGTTCGGCGAACGGCCCGATGTCGACAGCGCGAAGAATACGTCCCCGGCATTGCCGAGAGCTTGGATCTGACGCTCGAACACCCGCTCGAAACCGTAATCGTTGCCGATCGCGGTCAAGACCGAGCTGTCGGTCGTCAGCGCCAACGCGGCCGTCGGCGCGCGGTCGTAATTGAGCCGCGACAAGAATTCGCCGGCGATGTGCTGGGCGTCGCCGGCGCTGCCGCCATTGCCGGCGAGCAGCAGCTTGTGGCCGCTGGCGAGCGCATTTGCGGTTATCTCGACGATCGCCGCCACTGTGTTGCAAAAGGCCGGGTCGTCGAGCGCCGCCTGCACGACATCGCGCGACTGCTTCAAATAATCGAGGATCGCATCCATCGCCCCACCATCGGCCGCGCCACCCTCGTGCGAATGCCCCGGCGGCGCCGTTTGCGGCCGCCCATTGTGGCACGTTTCGCGAGATCGGGCGCCGGTTTCTCGGACGGCGCCGCCCGCTGTCCGCGGCGAGGCCGAGCCGGGGCCGGCCGCAGCGGCGCTTTTGCGCTTTGCCTTCAACCATAAATCGAGTATCTGGAAATACCCCACGCAAGGGTATTCCGCGAGAGAGGCCTCGCCGAAATCGTCGATGCGCATCTTTTTTGTGTGCCAGCGCGTCCCGTTCCCGCCGGATCGCGGGGACAAAATCCCGACGTTCTACGAGATCCGCCACCTGTCGCGGAACCACGAGGTGCACGTCTTTTGCCTCGCCGACGGTATGGCCGACCTCGCCAACGTCTCCGGCCTGCGCGATTACGCGGCGAGTGTGACGGCCGTGCCGATGAGCCGATGGCGCAGCCGGCTGCGCTCGCTCGCCGCCCTTGCCGGGGGTCGGCCGCTATCGGTGGCGGCCTTCGACGAAGCGGCGCTGCATCGCGCGATCATTCGCAAATATGACGAGGTGATGCCCGATCTGATCATCGTTTTCAGCTGCAATGTCGCCCAGTACGCCGAGCATTTTGCCGGCGTGCCGCGGATCATGCAGTTTCACGATCTTGATTCGCTCAAATGGGCGCAATATGGCGAACGATCCAACGCTTTGTTGCGATGGGTTTACCGCATCGAAGCCGACCGGCTGCTCGCTTACGAGCAGAATATCGCGCGCCGCTTTTCGCATGCCCTGGTCTGCACCGCCGGCGAAAAGCGCGATTTCGAGCGCCTGTTTCCGGGGATCGCGGTCTCGCTTGTCGGAAACGGCGTCGATCTCGATTATTTCCGGTCGTCCGGCGCGACTAAGCAACCGGGGTCGATCGTCTTTACCGGGGTGATGGATTATTTCCCGAATGTCGATGCGGTCACGTGGTTTTGCGACCGGGTGCTGCCGATGGTGCAAGCGCAAATCCCGGAGGCGACCCTGACGATCTGCGGCAGCCGGCCGAACCCGGCGGTGTTGCGTCTGGCGCAAAGGCGTGGCCTCGCCGTGACCGGGCGGGTACCCGACACGCGGCCTTATCTCGACGCCGCCGAAATCTTCGTGGCGCCGTTGCGGGTGGCGCGCGGCGTGCAAAACAAGGTGCTCGAGGCGCTCGCCATGGGCCTGCCCTGCGTCGCCTCCAGCGTTGCGTGGCGCGGCACCGTCGTTCCGCAAGGGGACGGCATCCTGGTTGCGGACGACGCCGCGGAATTTGCCGAACGGGTCGTCCGCCTGCTGCGGTCTTCCGCCCTCCGCGCCGAAATGGCGGTGAAGGGGCGCGCCGCAGTCGAGGCAGAATATCGCTGGGACGTGCCGATGGCAGCGCTCGACCACGTCATCGCGGCCGTGACCGCGGCGGCGCCGCAGCCGGTCTCCGGCGTTTCGGAGCTTGCCTGACGCTCGTAGAAGGCAGGCCCAGGAGAAACTCGGACAGCCTGAGCCAGGCGTTGACAACGACTCCGCGATCTGTCCGACTCGCCGACTAACAGGGGATCGCTTGGCAGTTGCCGTCGCCGCTTGGCGGTGCGGATCCTCAGTTGAGGAGAAAGCTCATGTTCCAACTCAAGGGCACGAGCCGCTGCGCCGTCATCTTCCTGGCCGGCCTTCTCCTACTGGCCGTTAGCCGCGCCGACGCGCAGCAGGGGGAGCGCGGCCAGACGAGTTACATGCCGGTCGACATCACCGAGCCGTTCGCGTCGATCATGGCTCGCCTGTCGGCCGCCAAGCCCGCCGTCGAACAGGAGCACAACGCCCTGCTCAACGAGCGCTACGACCTCAGCGACCGTCCCGCACAGGGCGTCACGATGGATCGAGGCAAACCGGTGCAGGAAGGGGTTCGCGTCAAACTGCCTGCCGGGATGACCTGGGAGCGGCTGGCGGCGATGAGCCCGGACCAGATCCGCGATCAGAACCTGTTCCCAAAAGGCTTCTATCCGCTGCCGCATCCCAAGCATTCCGAGGGCGGCTTTGTCTTTCCGCACTTTGTCATCGACGCGATCAAGCAGCAGGACGGGCGCGACCTGCAGCGGTTCGACATCGATTTCGATCTGCCGGACCGGTTCCTGGCCGAGTTCCCGCCAGCTATCTATCTGACCCCGCGCCCCGAGCTTGGCGACGTCTCGCAAGGCAAATTGGTTTCGCTGACCAATTACTATCAGCTGTTCAACGGCCTCTTGACGCCGCGGCAGCTCGAAGGGCTGCGTTTGCTGCTGACGCCGTTCCCACAGCAGCAATTCAACGCGACCGAGGATCGGCGCGCCGAGCTGCCGAGCACTGGTGCGGCTTGCTTTGACTGCCACTCCAACGGCCACCAAAATGGCGCCACCCATCTGGCTCCCGACACCCGCCCGCAGCAATTCCGTCACCGCATCAAAACGATTTCGCTGCGCGGCCTGAACGTCCAGCGGCTGTTCGGCTCGCAACGTGCCCTGAAAACGGTCGAGGATTTCACCGAATTCGAGCAGCGCACGGCGTATTTCGACGGCGATATCGTGATCGCGACAAAGAAGGGGGTGAACCCGCTCGAGCGCGGCAGCCAGGTCGACTTCATGGCGGATTTTCAGGAGATGCTGAATTTCCCGCCGGCGCCCAAGCTCGACGTCTTTGGCAAACTCATTCCCGCCAAGGCGACCCAGGCGGAAATCCGCGGCCAGGCGGTGTTTTTTGGCAAGGGCCAATGCGCCAGCTGCCATCAGCCGCCCTATTACACCGACAACTCGATGCACGACCTCCAAACCGAGCGCTTTTACAAGCCGGTGCTGATCAACGGCATGATGGCCGTCGGCGACGGGCCGATCAAAACCTTTGCGTTGCGCGGCGTAAAGGACAACCCGCCCTACCTGCACGACGAGCGTCTTCTGACCCTGGAGGACACGGTCGAGTTCTTCAACGTGATCCTCGGCACCCAGCTCGCGCCGCAGGAAAAGCAAGACCTCGTCGCCTTTATGCGCGCTCTATAGCCGAGACATCGCGGGGCTGCCCAGCCCGGCTGTACCCGATCGGATGGCGGGTGCTATCATAGCGCTCGATTTGAGTTTGCCACGAGGAGAATGCATCATGTCGGAGCACGGCGCCGAGGCGATCCGGGGCGTTTCGTGGCCGTCGAACGGCCTCTCCGAGGTGCCGTTCCGCGTCTACACCGATCCCGAGCAGTACCGGCTCGAACAGGAGCGGATCTTCAAGGGCCCGGCCTGGAGCTATCTGTGCCTCGCCGTCGAAATCCCGAACCCGGGCGACTGGGTCGCGACCACGGTCGGCGAGACCGCGGTCGTCGTCACCCGCGGCAATGACGGCGCGGTCAACGCCTTTGTCAACCGCTGCGCCCATCGCGGCAATTTGTTGTGCATCGAGCGGCACGGCAGCGGCAACGAGATCAAATGCATCTACCACGGCTGGACCTACGACCTCGCCGGCAAACTGACCGGGGTGGCCTTTGAGCGCGGGGTCAAGCGCCAGGGCGGGATGCCGCCCGAATTCAGAAAGGACGAGCACGATCTGCCGCGGCTGCGCGTCGCCGAACTCGCCGGTCTCGTCTTTGGCACGCTGAGCCGTGAGGCGCCCGATCTCGAAACCTATCTCGGGCCGCAGATCACGGGCGGCATCCGCCGGGTATTGAACCGGCCGGTCCATATCCTCGGCCGCAGCACGCAAATATTGCCGAACAATTGGAAGCTTTATTTCGAAAACACCAAGGACACCTATCACGCCAGCATCCTGCACACCTTTCTGACGACGTTCCGCATCAACCGGCTGTCGATGCCGGGCGGCATCCAAATCGACGACAGTGGCGGCCATCATTTCAGCCAGGCAAAGCTCGACTACGCCGCTGAGGATGCTGACTATAACCGCGAGGGCCTGCGCTCCGACATGGAAATGCGGCTCGCCGACCCGTCGGTCATCGAATCGGTCGACGAATACGGCGACCAGGTCTCGGTGCAGATTTTGACGATCTTCCCCGGCATGATCCTGCAGCAGATTAGGAATTCGATCGCGGTGCGCGCGATCCATCCAAAGGGCCTCGAAAAGACCGAGCTCGAATGGATCCATCTCGGTTTCGGCGACGACGACGAGGCGATGACCGAGCGCCGAGTGCGCCAGGGCAATCTGGTCGGCGCCGCCGGCTATATCTCGATGGAGGATGGCTGCGTCGGCGGCTTTGTACAGCGCGCCTTGCGCTACAATGACGACGACAGCGGCGTTGTGATGATGGGCGGCTACGAGGCGCAGTCGCAGCCCTTCCGTTCGAGCGAAGCCGCGATCCGCGGCTTTTGGAAAAAGTACCGCGCCATGGTCGGCGACTGACCGAAATAGTGAAGCGGGCTGCATCGACAAAATGCGTGCTTCGAGACGCACCCTCCGGGTGCTCCTCAGCATGAGGCAAGCGGATGATGGCGCTGAGGGAGTCGCTCATTCTGAGGAAGCCGCGCGGCGGCTGTCTCGAAGAGCCTGCCCTCGCGAAGGCGGGAGACGCAGCGCGCCCACTCAGCCATTTGCTTCGCACCCTTCGCGGTGACCGCGCCGCGGTCGTCTCGAAGGATCGTGTGGTGGGAGTCTAATGGACGAAACCGCGGTGCGGCACGGCATCCACGAGCTGATCGCCGCTTATGCCGAATGCATCGACGACGACCGGCTCGAGGAATGGCCCGATTTCTTTGTCGAGAACTGCCGGTATCTGATCACCAGCCGGCAGAGCCGCGAGAAGGGCTACCGCCACGGCGTCGTCTATGCCGCCTCGCGCGGGATGCTCGCCGATCGCATTTTGGCGTTGCGCCGCGCCAACATCTTTGAGCCGCACCGCTACCGCCACATCGTCGGCCCGATCCGGGTCGGCAAGACCGAGAACGGTGTGGCCGAGGTCCGCTCCAACTTCATCGCCGTCAGGATCATGCATGACGGCGAGATGAGCCTGTTCGCCGCCGGCCGCTATCTCGACCGTATCGCTGTCGCCGCCGAGCCCTACCGCTTCATCGAACGTCTCGTGATCCTCGACAGCGAAAAAATCGACACGCTCTTGGTAATCCCGCTTTAGGATTGAGCGTGCCCTCCACCGGCAGTTCCGCAAGAAGACGATCTCGGTTGGGCGTGCAAGCTTTGGCGTGGCTCTCAAAAGCGCAGCCTACTCGACGGAAAATTCCTCAAGAAAAAATTCCGCATCCTTAGGTCCGACGTCCACTCCGATCAAGCTGGCAACCCGCCGAGTTCTCGCTTCGGTGAGTGGATACGACCAAGCGGCGCCGGGGTCCTCAACCGATACCTTCGCGATCTTTTTGGCCGCGAACATTAGCTCATCCGGGATGTCGAACTGGACCTTCATTCGATCGGTTTGTCGGTCGTATCCGACGAGACGATGTATCACCCGCGTCATCATGGCTCCACCCGTCTTCCTGGCACTGCTGCGCCAAATACTCGGCCAGAGCGGTCACAGCCGGCGGAAGCGTTTGCCATGGCCGATAAGCCCTTGGCGCGGCAGGTGGACGCCTTTGGCGTCATCCGCGACGACATGCCCGATGACCCGGGCGGGCCGGCCGTGGCGCTCGAGGATCGCCAGGATTTGGGCGGCATCGCGCTCGCCCGCGAGCACGCAGAACCCGATCCCCATATTGTAGACCTGGAACATCTCCGGCAGGTCGACCTCGCCATAGTGCTGGATCAGCCGAAAGATCGGCGGTGTGGGCGGCAGATTGTCGATCTCGAACCCGACCTTGGCGGCGACGCGCGGCAGGTTCAGAAACCCATCGCCGGTGATGTTGATCAGCGCTTTCACCGTTGGCACCTCGGCGATGATGTCGAGCGCCTCCGGCACGTAAATCAAAGTCGGGCGCAATAACTCCTCGCCGAGCGGCACGCCAAGCTCGGGAAAGACATGGTCGACCGCGAAACCATTCCTCTTGAAAAACACCTCGCGCGCCAATGTCAGCCCGTTGCTGTGAATACCGCTGCTGGCGATGCCGATGATCGCGTCGCCGGGCGTCAAGTCATGCCCGGTGATGACATGGTCGAGCGGCACCAGGCCAACCGCCATCCCAACCAGGTCAAAGCCGCGTATCGAATCTTTGAGCGACGAGATCTCGCCGCCGGAGATCGAGATCCGGGCCTGCCGCGCCCCTTCCGCCAGGCCGATGGCGAGCCTGCCCAGCATGTCGGCGTCGGCGGCCTCGACCGCGATGTAATCGACCATCGACACTGGCCGCGCACCGACGCAGATCAAATCGTTGACGTTCATCGCGACGCAATCGATGCCGATCGTGTCGTATTTCTTCATCATGTCGGCGATGATCGACTTCGAGCCGACCCCGTCGGTGCAGAGCGCCAGCCCGGCGCCGCCCCCGATGTCGACGACATTGGCGAAATAGCCGATGTCGAGCGCCACGGCACCGGGCTGCCCCGCCGCCGGCCAGGTCCCCTTGATCGCGGCGATGATCCGGCCGAGCCCGGTGTCGACGACAGCGGTGTCGACCCCGGCTTCGCGATAACGGTCCTGCGCGGTCATTGGTGTCTCCGACAGCGGTCGAAGCCTTCCTATCGGGCGGCGGCATCGGGAGCAATACGACTGATCGCGGGCAATACGATCGGACGCCTCAGCCATGCTCGTTTGAGGCTATGCGATTTTGCCGCCGGGTACGATCATTCGCCGCCCGATAGAGGAGGACCGGCCCATGACCATCGCCGCCACCGACATGCGAGAGCTGCGCCCGCTCGGCGAGCACCTCGGCACCGAGGCGCTCGGCATCGACTTGTCGCGGCTCGACGACGACGGCTTTGCGTGGATCGCCCAGGCCTTTGCCGAGCACCCCGTGCTGGTGTTCCGCAACCAACGCCTCGGCGCCGGCGATATCGCCGCATTTGGCCGCCGCTTTGGGGCGCCGCGCAAGCATTCGCTGGTCGGCTATCGCCACGCCGAGCATCCCGAGGTCTCGTGGCTGCGCAATGTCGATGACGCGGGCAATATCGACTGGTACGGGGTCAAGCGCGCCACCGACTGGCACACCGACTCGACCTATGAGGAAGTGTTGCCATTGCTCGCGATGTTGCACGCGCTCGAAGTGCCCTCGGCGAAGGGCGGGACGATGTTCGCCGACATGTCCGCCGCTTATGACGCATTGCCGGCGGCGATGAAGGAGCGGCTCGCCGGCCTCGTTGGGTTGCACGGCCGCACCGACGGCCCCGCCGGCGCCCGGCTCTACGATCCCGAAGAGGAGATGCGCCGCACCGACAAGAAATACGTCGAGCAGCGCCGCCCGGCGGTCGTCGATCACCCGGTCAACAGGCGCCCGATCCTGTTCGTCAACCCGATGCACACGCATGGTTTTGACGGCATGGCGCGCGACGCGGCCTGGGAGTTGATCGAGGAACTGGCGGCGCACGCGACCCAGGACCGGTTTACCTATTACCATTCCTGGCAGGTCGGCGATCTGTTGATCTGGGACGAGCGGGCAACGATGCACCGGGGTGCCGGCGACTCCAACCCCGCCGAGCGCCGGGTCATGCTGCGCACGATCGTCTACCCGAATTAGCCCCGCGGCCGCCAGGGCGCGCGACGAGAGACGCTTCGACCGTCATTCAAGCGCGGTTCTCGACCACATTGAACCGTCGTTCCCGCGAAAGCGGGAACCCAGAGCCTGCCCCCCTGTTCAAGCCAGGCGCAGGCTCTGGCCTGACAGGGGCAAGCGACGTGCGGCTGCCCTGGACCCCGCTTGTGCGGTGTGAGGAGCTGATGGGCGGCCTGATCGGATCCTGCTCTAGCGCCATCACGCGGCGACGGCTGCCTGGCCGCCGGTCTGTTTTTCGAGTGCATAGAGCACGATCTCGCTTTCCTTGCCGCGCAGGCGCAGATCGCCGAGCGGGCGCTTGTTGACGCCGAGAGGCAGTTGCACAAGATCGACCAAGGTCGCCGACGCAAGAACACGGTCGCCGCTTTGCCGGCAGAATTCTTGGATGCGCGCGGCGGTGTTGACGGTATCGCCGAGAAAGACGATTTCCTTTTTGACCGAGCCCATTTCGCCCGTCACCACCGGACCGCAATGCAGCCCGGCTCGGCACTGCACCGGCGCACCGAAGTCGCGCAGATAGACCGCGTCGAGCACGGCCAGGCGGTCGAGCGCATCGAAACAGGCGCGCACGCAACGCGCGTCCGCTATTCCGTCCGCCAATTTCCAGGTCGCGATCAACTCATCGCCGACGTACCGGTGGATTTCACCGCGGGCCGCCACGATCGGGTCGGTGATATCGACGACAAAGCGGTTGACGAGGCGGTGAAAGGCGAGTTCGCCCAGCCGCTCGGCAAGCGCGGTCGAGCCCTCGATATCGATGAACAGGAAGACGCGCTGCTCCAGCCGCGGCCGGTGATAGCGGCCGGTGATGAAATTGAGCAGCACGTTCTGCCCGAGCAGGTGGTTGATGTCGTCGACGAACCTCACACATAAAACCGCAGCAAAGGAAAACAGTACATCCTGGCGCTGAATTGGGCACCACAACCCGACCTCTGCTGGAGAAGGAAATACCCAGCCTCCTACGGAAAGACCGAATAAAATAACAACTAAATAAATTGCCGTCTTCATTGCGAGATGGACTAGAAAGGGTTTGCTACGCAGCCATGCCATCCTAGGCCGCGCCAAGACCTGCTCGAGAGAAAACAGAGTGCTGATCACCACGCCGGTGAGGACGCCACGCGGCAAGCCGCCCAAGCCGAGGAGTGGGCGGCCGTCTGATACGGCCGTCATATGCCCATACGCCGCGCCGACGACTGCACCAATCAAGGTAAACCAGAGTCTCGATCTGATGGGCTGCGGGAGGCGGCGTCGAGGATGCATACTGCCGGCGATCGGCTTGCTGCGGGCGTGTTCACCTTATCATGACGCGCCGGCAGAGGTTCGCGGTCCGAGGGCTGTCGTACGAAAAGCGTTCGTCCAGGACAGCGGGATGCTGAGATCTAGGCGCCGACAGCCAGGAGCGAGAGGGTTGGTCCTATGCCCGACTAGCGGCGGCCGGGCGACGACGCTGAACGGAGCGGGCGGTCCTCGACCCCGTTACTTGGGTTCCGAGGGATTTGCGGCCGGCGGTTTTGCGGCCCGCCGGCGCGGTTCCGCTTTACGCGCTGTCGCCGCCGCTGCCTCGCGATCTGCGGTGTCCTTGTCGGCCGCTTCCTTTGCCAGCCGAAGCGCACGCAGGCGCATGGTTTTCTCGGCCTCGGTCTGTCGAAACGTATTGTTACCCGGCGATGGCGCGTCGGCTTTCTTTACTGACTTAAACTGCCCCTCTGCTCGCCGCCGGCTGGCTTCGCCCCGCATCGGTTGGGAATGCATTGCCGCGGCCTCCTCTACGGTTGGACGATCTCACCGGACGGCACCTGCTTCCCGGAATACTGTTGCAGCCAATCGCGCGCGGCGTCTTCGGCGGACGACCCGTTTGCCGTGGCGCACCTGACCCGCCGCCCCGATTTCTGAGCCACAACAACGGCGTGATTCCACGGCCTGTCGTCATTCATCGGTCCCTCGACCGAAAACGTTTCCTTGTCCTTGTCGGTGACGATTAGATAGAACGGTTGCGGCATAGCGCCAGCTCCTCTGCAGGATTGGTGGGAACGGCGGCGAGAGTTCCCCGCGATCGCATTTTACATCACAGCGTCCCGGCACCGGGGACAAGCCACGGGCGATGCGGCTGTTCGGGCGGCGCCATCACCGCGGGATCGGCGTCCGGATCGGGAAAGACCATATCGTCCGCACCGGCGGGACTATGACCCTTGCGGCCCGCGTCGTGCGTCTCGCACCATTTGTTGAAGCCGTTCGCACAACTATATGCCAGGGAAATGTGCATAGTCTTACCCTCCGGTTGAGGTATCGAATTTAAATATATGGGGTCGATTTTGTCTTTTCCCAGGCGAATTTGCGGCCGATTTTATATCCCTTAAAGGCCCATCCCTATTTCCATGAATTGTCGTTTTCTATGTACTGGCAGGATCGGGGCACTGGAAGGATCGAGCGGTGCCTGATCAGCCTGCCGCCCGCCGGATCAGCCCGAGCATCTTGGGCTCAGCCGGCGCCGAACCCGTCCTGCCGCTGCACCCACTGGAACCCTTCATGCTTGGTGATGGCGGCGATCGCGATTGGGCCGCCGACGGTTTTGGGCCGCGCGATCGAGAACTTTACAAAGCCGATCGTCGTCTCGACGAGAAAACGCGCGAGGTCGACCGCGTCGCGGATCGGCATCGCCTCTACGAAGAGAAGCTCGAAGAGTGCGGGCGAGAGTTTGGCATGCAGGTCGCGCGCCGCCTCGGGCGTGAGCCCGCCGGCGGCGGCCGCGTCCTCAAAGCTGGTCCCGAGCCCAAAAATCAGGCGGCTCAGAGCCTCGTATTCGCCGTCCCAGCGGATGCCGAAATCCTGTTCGCCCTGCACCTGGGTCGGCGCCGGCGAATTGGGCCCGAGCAGCAGCACCTCCCAGACCTCGGCGAGCGGCCGGTCCGCGGAGTAGCCGCACAGCCGCAATCGGGTCCACACCTCGCCGGCATAGGCCGCCGCCTTCTCCTCGAACAGAAAGGCGCGGATCCGGTGCGCGACCTCGGAGAGCGTGTAGCGTGCCGGGTCGAGCGCCCAGTCGCGCAGCCCCTCGTCCTCGCCATTGAAGCGGCGGCGCAAATCCTTGAGGAGCGTGTCGATCGATTCGTTGCCGATCCCCCCGGCGCCGGTCACCATCGCGCCGATCGGCAGACCGTGCCGCAAATTCACGATTTTGTCGGCGTGCTGGTAGACCATGCCGCTCGCAAACGAGCTGGCGCTGTCCGCCGCCATGACCACGCCATCGTTGATCTTGACCGAGACGAGAACGGTCATGGTGCTGCCTCACCCGCAGAAATTCCGGCGCCGGGGCCAGACTTGGCATGCCCGGCCGCGATCGCGCATCGGTTTACGTCCTCCCTCCATACCCCCGCTCACTTCGGGTGACAAACCCCGGACCGCGGCGGCGGATTGCGCCGCCTGCCCGGGCTCGCAGTAGCGGTGTTCATACGCGCCGAACCGATCGCGGCTGGCGGCTTGCCCGCGCCGATCGCGCAACTTAGGATCGAGCGCGAGGCTAACCAGCGGAGACCCTAGCCATGGAATTCGGCGCGTCGATCTTTTTCACCGATTATTCGATCTCGCCGGCCGAGATCGCGTTGGCGCTCGAAGAGCGCGGCCTCGACTCGCTGTGGGCGGCCGAGCACTCGCATATCCCGGTGCCGCGCAAGACCCCGGCACCCGGCGGCGGCGAGCTCGCCAAGCGCTATTACGACGTGATGGACCCGTTTGTCACGCTCGCCGCCGCGGCGGCCGCGACCAAGCGGCTGAAGGTGGCGACCGGTATTTGCCTGGTGATCCAGCGCGACACGATCCAGACCGCCAAGCTCGTCGCCTCGATCGACCAGGTCTCGGGCGGGCGCTTTGTGTTCGGCATCGGCGGCGGCTGGAACCAGGAAGAAATCGAGAGCCACGGCGCCGTCTTTGCCACCCGCATGCAAAAGATGCGCGAGCAGATGGAGGCGATGAAGGAGATCTGGACCAAGTCGAAACCCGAATACAACGGCGAGATCGTCAAGGTCACCCCGATGATGACCTGGCCGAAACCGGTGCAAAAGCCATGGCCGCCGATCATCCTCGGCGGCGCCTTTCCGTGGGCGGCGCGGCGCGCGGTGCGCTATGGCGACGGCTGGTACCCGAACGCCACCAGCGGCAACCCCGAAGAATACATGCCGCGCTTCCGGCAGATGGCGCAGGACGCCGGCCGCGACCCGCAGTCGCTGCAGGTGACGATCGGCGGCGCCCCCGAGGACGCCGACAAGATCAAGCGCTTTCGCGATTTGGGGGCGGTCGGGGTCAACATCACGCTGCCGGCCGAGGGTCCCGACCAGATCCTGCCGATCCTCGACCGCTGGGCCAAAGTGAAGCATCAGGTGCAATAACGCCGGGTTGGCGGCTACGGATCGGGATTGCTTCGCGGAGGTTATCCTCGGGCCGCGCTTGGCGCGGACCCGTGGGTTCGCGATGACATGGGCCGGTCCCGGTCATTGCGAAGAGCCGTGAGGCGACGAAGCAATCTCGGGCCGGCGACGCACCGTCCGGCGAAAGCGCGGGGCAGCCATGCGGTGATGATATTGCGAATTGATCGCATCTCGGCTAGATGACGACGAGTAATTGTCGAGAGGGGCGCGTATGTACGTCTGCGTCTGCAATGCGATCACCGATCGCGACGTTCGCGCCCAAGCTCAATCCGAATGCAGCACCGTGTCGGCGATCTACCGCTCGCTCGGCACCAAGCCAAAATGCGGCAAATGCGTGCCGCTGGTGCGGCGCTTGATGCGCCAAGTCGTCGAGCTCTCCGAACCGCACCCCGCGCCCGCGGCGGGCTAACGACCTGCGGGCTTGCCGCCGGGCGGTCGTTCCCAACATAACCCAGGCCATTTTTTTGCGGGAGGCGGCGATGCGCGGCGATGCAACCGTTTTGCGGCATCTGAACACAGTCCTCAAAAACGAGCTGACCGCGATCAACCAGTATTTTCTGCATGCCCGGATGCTGCGTCACTGGGGCGTTACCAAGCTCGGCGCTTACGAATATTCCGAGTCGCTCGACGAGATGAAGCACGCCGACAAACTGATCGAGCGCATCCTGTTTCTCGACGGGCTGCCCAATCTGCAGGATCTTGACAAGCTCTTGATCGGCGAAAGCGTGCGCGAAATCCTCGACTGCGACCTGCAGCTCGAGCAAAACGCGATGCCGGCTCTGCGCGAGGGGATCGCCTATTGCGAAAGCATGCGCGATTTTGTGACCCGCGACCTGTTCAGCGAGATCCTCGAAGCCGAAGAAGAGCACGTCGATTTTATCGAGACCCAGCTCGATTTGATCCCGAAGATCGGCATCGAGAACTACATCCAGCTGCAATCGGGCCACGCCGAATAACTCCCGGTCGGATTCCGGTCGAAAAGAATGCGGCTGCTGCAGCCGTCATTGCTTCGCGGCGCGCGCAATGACAGAGGGGACGATCTGATCGAAAATCAGTCTAAAAATTGTTAGTTGTACTCACGACTCAGGAAAAATACGACCCGCCGTTGACGTGGACCGTCTGCCCGGTGATGAAGGCGGCGTCCTCGGAGGCGAGAAACAGCGCGGTCCGGGCGATTTCCTCGGGTTGCGCCATGCGCCCGAGCGGGATCGCGCGCGCCGCCTCGGCCAGTTCAGCTTCGCTGTTGCCATGGCGCGGCTGGGCGGTGTCGGTCAGGCCCGGTGCGATCGCATTGACGCGAATGCGGTAGGGCGCCAGTTCCAGCGCCATCGCCCGCGTCATCGACAACACGCCGCCTTTGCTCGCGACATAGTGCACGCCGCGCGGCGAGCTGCGGAACGCCGCACCCGAAGTCAGGTTGACGATCGACCCGGAGCGCCCGGCCGCGACCATCGCCTTGGCGACCGCCTGCGCACAGAAACACGCGCCCTTGAGGTTGACGCCGAGCACGAAATCCCAATCGCGCTCGGTCATGTCGAGAAACGCCGTGCGCGGAAAGACCCCGGCATTGTTGACCAGGATGCCGACCGCACCGAGCTCGCGCTCAACCGAAGCGACCATCGCCTGGACCTGCGCCGGATCGCCGATGTCGGCTTGGACCGCAAACGCCCGAGCGCCGCTTTGCCGCACCCGCGCCGTCACCTGCGATGCGGCCGCTTCGTCGTCGAGCCAGTTGATCGCGACATCGGCGCCGGCTGCAGCGAACGCCAGCGCCGTCGCCCGCCCGATCCCCTGCTGCGCCCCGGTAACCAGAACCACCTTGCCGGCGAATTGCTGCATCTGCGTGCTCCCGAGGACCGAGGACCCGCGCCGCCCCGAGGCGGCGTCAGCGGCCGAGAAATGCCTTCATATGCGCCGCCACATCGGCCGCCGCGGCCGCGGCCGTCGGATGGCCCGGAACCGGGTCGGGGACCGAATTCAGCCGCTCGAGATGCGCGCCGATGTTGGCGCCCATCGTCGGCAAGAGCATCGCCGCGGCGCCGAGGCTCTTCTGCAGATCGTTCGGCGGCTGCGCCGCGACCCGCGCCACCTGTTCCGGCGCGGGCGCCACCGCGGGTGCGGCAAGCGAAGCCGGCCCATCATTGGTCGGCTCGGCGTCGAGCACCGACAGCAGGTCGGGCGCTGCGGCGTCGCGCGCCGTCAGCGGCTCGAAGCCGAACAGTTTGCGCAAGGTCGCGATGATCGAGGTGTGGTCGAACGGGGTCGCGCCGGGCGGGCGCGCGACGCTGCCGGGGCGGGCATAGGGCGAGACGATGACCGCCGGCACGCGCACGCCAAACCGGTTGAAGGAGAAGCCGTCCGGGCTCGGGCCGCCGGGCGGAACGGCCGTTGGCGGCGGCACATGATCGAAGCAGCCGCCGTGCTCGTCGTAGGTGATCACCAGCAGGGTGTGCCGCCAGCCGGGCCCGTTGCGCACCGCGTTGTAGACGGCGGCGATCAGTTCCTCGCCATAGGCGACATTGTGCGGCGGGTGCTCGTCGCTCGGCATCTTGTTCAGCAGCACATCGGGAAAGTAGCGCGGCTCGATAAAGCTGTAGGCGGGCAGGCCGCCGGCCGCCGCGTCGCGCGCAAAGTCGCTGTCGAAATGGCGGAAATGAGTGATCAGGTCGCCCCATAGCCGGGTCAGGGTGACCGATTGCGGGGTGTCGTTAAAATAGATCTGCCAGCTCTTCCCCTTGCTCTCCAGGCGGTTGAACACGGTCTCCATCAGATAGGGAAAGTGGGTCGGCGAATTGTTGACATAGCCCGCGGCGGTGGCGGTATGCGCGAAAAAGCGGTTAGGCCAGGTCTGGCACGGCGCCGAGGCATGCCAGCGGTCGGATACCGCAAAGGCGCGGGCCAGCTCGCTGATAACCGGCACCTGCGCGGGGACGAAATAATGCATGACCGAATAGGGGTCGGGCGGCGGCCGCGTCACCGGCTGGCGCATGTAGTTGTCGACAAAGCCGCTCATCGTCGGGCCGGTCTCAAGCGGACCGATGCCGGCCAGACCATAAAGCTGCACCTGCATGTCGGTGAAAAGCTCGCCCGGGTCGGGATCGGGGATGCATAGCGCGCGAGGCGTCACCGTCGGATCGTTCCACACGCGGATGATTTGCTGGGTACCGTCCGGGCAGTGCCAAATATTGCTCTCCGCGCCGCTCAGGCCGTCAAAGCCCGGACCCTTGGCATAGAGCATTCCGAGGATGCAGTCGAACGACCGGTTCTCCAGCATCAGGACGACGACATGCCGGATATCCATGGCGCCTCTCAACCTCAGCGTGCTGGCC
>DATMKU010000406.1:0-3424 GCA_035570935.1 Allostellaceae bacterium | reverse complement strand
GTCGAGAGTGCCATCGGCGGCATCGCGCGCGTAGCATTGCGCCATCACGACAAAATTCGGGTCGAGTTCGTTCTTCATGTCGACCGCGGCACGATAGCGCGCGATCGCCTGGTCCAGCGGCACGACTTCGACACCGGCACTCTGCGTCTTGCGCTTGCCTTCGATCGGCTGGTCGTCGATGCGTATCCCGGCAATGCCGGCGCGGATGCATTCCCGCACCATGCGGCGCACCGCCATGATGCCGCCGTGGCCGGTGTCGCCGTCGATGATCACCGGGATCGAGACACTGTCGGCGATCCAGCCGGCAATCGTCACGCATTCGGTCATCGTCGCCGTCCCGACATCGGCAAGACCGGTGTACGCGCCCACCACCCCGCCGGTGCCGACAAACAGCGCCTCGCAACCGGCCTTCTCCATGATCCGCGCGTGCGCCGCGGTCGGCGGGTGCAGGACCGCCAAAACCTTGTCCTGGCGATGGATCAGTTCCTGCAGCCGCGCCGATGCGGAATGTGCCTTTGCGCCCATGACCGTCGCTCCTATTTCGAGCCTGCCAGCGACCAGAATACCCCAGCCCGCCCTTCGTCGCACCGCCCCGCACTCGAGATGTCGAACCTCGCGACCCAGCAAAATCAGGGCGCCGGCCGCCCCGCCGAATAAGCACGGCCGGCATGGCATCGAAAGGCGTCGGCGCCGCTGGGCCCTCACCGCTCTTGCCCCTATCGGAGGTCTGCACCGCGGAAGCAGTAAGGTTTTCGCGTAACCGACCCGAAACGATCGGTCATCGCGACGGATGTCACAGCGCTAGCCGACACTGCGGTGTCACGATTTTTGACACCGGGTCCGCGTTGAGACGATGACAAAATGTTCCGCTGGAATAACAGGTTAGACAACATGAGAAACCGCAGGCAGCAGACGCATTTCTGAATTAACCGTAGGATATGCTTACACTTTGCGTCTCGCGATTAACGAAATTGTTGCTAACCAACTGGAGAATAACACATGGCATAAGGTGTGCTCTGTACCATGTCACCAACCCTCAAGGGAAAGTTAACATGATCAGACGCACTCTGCCACTCCTCGCTGCCGCGACGGCCGTCATGGCCGTGGCGGCGCTGGAACCAGCGCCGGCAGACGCCGCCTCGGTGACCTTTGCCTATGGCTCGCTGTCGGACGGCGCCACCGACGCTCAGATCCAGAGTTACATGAACTCGCAGCTCGGTTTGCACGGATCGGTGACGGTAACCGGTGCGGTCGGTTCCGACAGCTACAACGCTGACGGACATGTCACCGGGCCGGTCACCGGCTCCGGCCGCCACGCGACCTATTCGTCCGACACCCTGGCCAATACCGACGGCACCTTTATCATGAACAATAGCGAGGGAAATCCGGCGTCCAATGACATCCTGATGTCGTTCAGCGGGCTGGCGATTTCCAGCATCAGTTTCGATCTCGAAATCTTCCCCGACGACAGCTGCACTTCCCTTTCCGGCGATAATTGCGGCGGTCGCAACAACCCGAACCAGCCCGACTTAACCTTGTTGGCAAACGGCAGCCAGGTCAAACCGTGGCTGGGCCTGACGCCGGATACCGGCGGCAGCAGCAACGGCATCGACGCTTCGCCCTATCCCGATTCGCCGGCCATGAACGACGGAGAAACTGCGCCGCAGCTGCTCGGGTCGAGCGGGGTCGTGGACCTCCCGGCGGACACGACGACGCTCGACTTCCAGGACTGGCCGGCGACGATCGCAATCGACAATCTGGTGGTCACTTTCAACACCGACCCGCCGCCCCCCTCGGTGCCGGAGCCCAGCACGATCGCCTTGCTCGGCACGGCGCTCCTCGGGTTGGGGTTGTTCCGGCGCCTGCCTCGAGCAGTGTAAAAGACACCGTCATCCGATTGAGCGAGTGGCGGCGCCTCCGGGCGCCGTTTTTTGATCAGAGACGACCCGTTCGAGGTCAGCTCCGCCACTCCAATATGCGGGGCTTGATCGGGTTCTCGAATGGGCGCCCTTCGGCGCGGGCGCGGCGGTATTCGTGCTTCAGCCGGTAATACCATTTGGCCTGGGTGTCGGCGTCGTCGATCAGCATCAGCGGCGGGTCCCAGCGCAGGCCTTGGCTCTGGCGCTCCATGATGGCGCGGTCCTGGTGCAAAAAGGCGCGGACATAGGGCCGCAGCAATGGCTTCAACACGCTGAGCCAGGGTGCCGCCCAATAGACGCAATGGTTGATCTCGGTCGTCTTGTCGTCGATCGGGGTGATCGCGGTCAGATTGCAGACGGCGTGGCGGCCGGCGCGGATGTGCTCGATGCGCACACCGGGCAGACGAAAGACGATCTCGGTTTCGGGGGCGCCGCCCAACAGCCGATAGGCGCGCGAATTGGCCGACGGCGCGTGCCGGGTCATCGTGAAGCCCCAGGGCGAGGGGGCGAACGCCTTGGCCTTGGCGTGGATCGAATGGCGCGACCGCCACCACCACGCGCGATGCACAAAGGGCCCGTGCGCCGGGTCCATCAGCCCGACGACGGCGTGGTCGATCGCCGCGGTGAAGCGTACGCTTTCGACGAGGCGCGGTGCTGCGTTCTCGAACCCGTCGAGATCGGGGACGCCGGGCGCGGCCGTCGGATCGTCGCCAAAGTACACCCAGATGTTCCCGTTCGCCTCCAGCACCGGATAGAAGCGGACCCGGACCCGGCCGGGCGCGAAGGGCTGGCCCGGAACCAACGCCGGGATCGCGGTGCAGTGCCCGCCGGTGTCGAAGCGCCAGCCGTGATAGCAGCACTCGATCTCCCGCCCGTCGAAACGGCCGGCGGTGAGCGGCATGCCGCGATGCGGGCAGATGTCGCGCAGTGCGAATGGCATGCCCGCGGCATCGCGCCCGATCAGCAATGGCTCGCCCAGCATGATTTTTGCCAGCATCGCCCCGGGCTTCAGGCGCGTGCCGGCGACCGCGAAATACCACGCCTCGCGCAACGGCGCGGCGTTGTCCTCCGCCCCATTCCCCGCAGATATCTGTTGCCGGCCGGACCCCATTGGCCTGAGAGTCGTGTTTCCGGATCCGGCAGGCAAGGGTGAAGGCGGCGATGACGACGATGCCGAGGAGCATGGACGAGGCCCCGCTTCTCGTCGATACGGTAAGCGAGGCCGGCGTGCTGCGCCTGACCCTGAACCGGCCGCAGGCGCGCAATGCGCTGTCGATCGGGCTGATGCAGGCGCTGATCGGGGCGCTCCGCCGTGCCGCAAAGGACCCGCGGGCGCGGGTCGTCGTGATCGCCGGCGCCGGCCGCGCCTTTTGCGCCGGTCACGATCTGCGCGAACTCCGCGCCGATCCGCGGCGCGAGACCTACGAGCGCATCTTCGCGCTGTGCAGCGAATTGATGCTGACGATTACCTGGCTACCGAAGCCGGTCATCGCCGAGGTCCATGG
>DATMKU010000405.1:0-8600 GCA_035570935.1 Allostellaceae bacterium | reverse complement strand
CCGGGGCGGGATATCGCAGACCCGCCCATTCGTCCGGTGGCGCCGGGCGGCGCGCGGGCCCATCCTTTCAAAAGAAATTTCGTGGAGAGAGGCCATGGCCGAAAATATCGAGGATCGGTTGACCGAGTTTTCCGCGGCGCTCGGCCAGCGCGTCGCCGCCGCACGGCCGCTGGTCGCCGCCATCCGGATGCGCGGGCACTCGCTGCGCTCAGGTACGTTGTGGCGCAAGGATGTCGTCGTGGCCTCCGAGCAGACATTGCCGAGGGGCGAGGAGGCCGAGGTGGCGCTCGCCGCCGGCGGCACCTTTACGGCGCGCCTCGCCGGGCGCGATCCCGGCACCAACATCGCGATTTTGCGCCTCGACAACAGCCCGCAGCCGGTGTGGTCGGGTGCGGCAGCGCCGCAGCCGGGGGCGCTTGCGCTGGCGTTCGCCGCCGACGGCCTGGGCGGGGCGGCGGTGCGGCTTGGTGCGGTCCATTCGGTTGGCCCCGCCTGGCACAGCCGCGCCGGCGGCCGCATCGACCAGCGGATCGTACTCGACCTCCGCCTCGGCCGGGGCGAGGAGGGCGGGCCGGTCGTCGACGCGGCGGGCAAGCTGCTCGGCATCTCGACCCTGGGGCCGCGCCGCCGGGTGCTGGCAATCCCGACGGCGACGGTCGAGCGCGTGCTCGAACCGTTGCTGACAAAAGGCCGGGTCGCGCGCGGCTGGCTCGGTGCTGCGGTGCAGCCGGTGCTGGTGCCGGAGGCGCTGCGCGACGAAGCCGGCCAAGCCCAGGGGTTGATGGTTTTGGGCGTGACCCGCGACGGGCCGGCGGCGCAGGCGGGCGTGCTGATGGGCGACATTCTGGTGGCGCTCGACGGTGCTGCGGTCGCCGGCGCATCGCAACTCGCCGGACTCTTGGGTCCGGAGGCGGTCGGCAAGCCGGTCGAATTGCGGCTGATCCGCGCCGGTGCTGTGCAATCGTTGACTGCCACGGTGGGCGAGCGGCCGTCGCGATGAGCGCGGTCGCGGCGGCGGCGCTATCGCTGCGGCTGCGCCTGCGCGTGGCGGTCACGGCCGGCGATCCGGCAACGGCGCGGCGCCTCGCGCATCTGGTCGCGCAGAGCGGGCACCAGCCGGTCGACCCGACCGAACCGGCCGATGCGATCCTGACCGACTCGACCGACGGCGCGGCCGCGGCGGCCTCGGGCCTGCCGATCGTCGCGCTCGGGGCAGGGGAGGGAGACTTCGCCGGGCTGCTCCCCGATGATGCCGGGCCGGCTCAGCTCGACGCAGCACTGCGCGCCGTCGCCGCCGGTCTGACCGTCCGTCCGCCATCGCCGCCGCAGCCCGGATTTGCCCCGTTGCCGGAGGAGCCGTCGCCGGCTTTGACACCGCGCGAGATCGAGGTGTTGACGGCGCTCGCCGACGGGCTCGGCAACAAGGCGGTGGCGCGGCGGCTCGGCATCTCGCCGCACACTGTCAAATTCCACATCGAATCGCTGTTCCGCAAGCTCGGCGCCGGCTGCCGCGCCGAAGCCGTCGCCAAAGGCTTGCGCCATCAGATCGTCGAATTTTGATGAACGCGATCACCCCCGGCTAATCGGGCCGCTGGAAGCCCGGAGGGATCGGGTTCGGCTCGTCGCGGTGAATTTTCGGCGTATTTGCAGTATTGACAACCAAGCAAATGCCGCGTTCGTCAAGCAATGCCGCATTCGTATTGTGTCGTCATAGACGTCAGTATCCGTGAGCGGATGCGGGATTGTCGCGTACCAGCGCAGCCGCGATGCGGGTGCCGGGCCGCACCCGCGTAAATGACGGAACCATTCCGATTTGACGCGTGTTTTCCATCGTTTGGCCGCTTGGATGAGGACTTTGCTCCTTTGTCTGAAGACGGCCCGGTGATAATTCGGGGGAGACGAGCGCATGGCGTTACCCGAGGACGCCCCGGATAGGTATCCAGCGGATGCCCTCGATGTCGAACGTCTCGCCCCCGAGATCCTCGATCGCATCCAAGACGGTTTCTACGCGATCGACCGCCATTGGCGGGTCGTCTGCGCCAATCGCCGCGCCTGCGAGATGTGCGGCAAGGCGCGCGAGGCGATCTTGGGCCGCGTGCTGTGGGAGTGCTTTCCCCAACTGAGCAACACGGCGACCGGCGCTCAATTGCGCGATGCCGTGGAAGCCGGCGTCGCCGCGGAGTTCGAAACCGCGTCCCCGATCGTCGGGCGCTGGCTGTGGGTGCGGGTCGATCCGCTCCGCCCCGGAATGACCGGCGTTTATTTGCGCGACATCACCGATCGCAAGCGCGCCGAGGAGGCGCTGCGCGAGAGCGAGGAAAGGTTTCGCCGCGTGTTCGAGCAGAGCCCGCTCGGCAAGGCGACGGCGGGGCCGGATTTTCGCTTCCGCGAGGTCAATCCGGCGCTGTGCGCTATGCTCGGCTATACCGCCGACGAGCTGGTCGGCATGAGCTTTCTCGACATCGTTCATCCGGCCGACCGAGACACCTGTCTGCGCCACGGTACGGCGATGATGTCCGGCGAAATCGCGCATGTTCAACTGGAGGAGCGGTTTCTGCAAAAGTCCGGCGGCCCGATCTGGGTCAGCATCAATGTCGGACCGATCCGGGACGCCGAAGGCAGCATCCTTTACAGCCTTGGGATCATCGAAAACATCGATGAGCGCAAGCGCATCGAAGTCGAAATGCGGCGGCTTGCCGAAGAACTCGAAGAGCACGTCGCCGCCCGCACTCGGGAGCTCGCCGAGGCCAACGACCGGCTGCTCCGCGAACGTCTGTTGTCCGAGCTGATCGTCGAGAATACCACGGAAGGCGTCATCGTCGTCGACAACGACATGCGGTATTTGCTGTGGAATGTCGGCATGGAAGACATCAGCGGGCTGATGCGCAGCGAGGTGCTCGGCAAGACCGTCTTCGAGGTTTTTCCGCATCTTGTCGACCATCCCGTCGGACAGGCTTGGCGCGACGCGCTTGCCGGGCGCCGTACCGAATTGCGCGCCCGCCGCTATTCCGCCCCGCGGCGCGGGGTGGAGATCGTCTACGACGCGGATCACGCGCCGCTCTACGATCAGGCCCGCGCGATCATCGGCGCCGTGTGTATCGTTCGCGACACAACCGAGCGTCATCGCATCGAAGAGATGCTGCGCCAGTCGCAGAAAATGGAGGCGGTGGCTCAGCTGACCGGCGGGGTGGCCCATGATTTCAACAATTTGCTGACCGCGGTCGTCGGCTGCCTCGATTTGATCTCCGCCGAGGTCAAGGACAAACGCCTGCGCCGCCTCGCTCAGATTGCGCTGCGCTCCGCCGATCGCGGCGCGCGGTTGACCCATCAGCTGCTCTCCTATGCCCGCCAGCAAGAGCTGAAATCGGTGACGGCGGACCTCAACGACATGCTGCGCGGGATGGAAATGCTGCTGCGCCGCGCCGCCGGCGAAACCATCGAAATGGTCATCGACTGCGCTCCCGGCCTGTGGCGCTGCGAGGTCGATCCCGCCCAATTCGAGGTCGCGGTCATGAACCTGGTCATGAACGCCCGCGATGCGATGCCCGCAGGTGGGCGCCTGGTGGTGTCGATCGAAAACCTCGAAGCCGTGGACATCCCGGCTGGCGTCGATCTTCCGTCCGCGGAGTATGTCGCGTTCGCGGTGCGCGACACCGGCGCCGGCATGACGCCCAAGGTGCGGGCTCGGGCGTTGGAGCCGTTCTTTACAACCAAGGAGACCGGGAGCGGCTCCGGGCTCGGCCTGTCGATGGTCTACGGCTTTGCCAAGCAGTCGGGCGGGGGCTTGCAACTGGAGAGCGAACCCGGCGCCGGGACGTGCGTCACGATCTATCTGCCGCGGGCGCGGTCGCCTGTCGACGGCGCCGGCGCGAACGGCGCGCTCGCGCAACCGGGCTCGGCCTCGATCCTCGTCGTCGAGGACGACGCGGAAGTTCGCGAAGTGACGCTCGCGACACTGGAGAGCCTGGGATACCGGGCCTCGGTCGTCGGCAACGGACCCGAAGCGCTCGCGGTATTGCGCCGCGATGGCGGGATCGATCTGCTGTTCACCGACATCGTCATGCCGCTCGGCATGTCGGGGGTCGAGCTGGCGCGCCGGGCGGTGGCGATCCGTCCAGGTCTGAAGGTGCTGCTGACGACCGGATATGCCGGGCCACAGACATCCGCCTCGGGCGAATTTCCGATGCTCCCCAAACCGTTCCGGCCCACCGAGCTCGGCCGCGCGCTGGCCGGGCTGATATGCCCGCCGAACCGGGATCAGGCGATCAATGCGGCTTATGACGCTCGGCCCGATCGATAGCAAAAACGGAATCGGCCCGGGCTGCTATGCTGCGACCGGCCAGCAGGCGGAGAAGCGATCATGCATGTCGGGACCCAGATCAGGCCGCGCGACGATTCCGACTATCGGGTGTGGGCGCAGCTCGGCGTCACCCATGTCTGCGTCGACCCGCCCGGCGACCCGCATCATTGGAGCCTCGACGACCTCAATCGCCATCGCGAGCATGTCGAATCGTTCGGCCTTTCGCTCGACATGGTGCAATTGCCGATGTCGTCGCGGTCGATCGAGCAACAGGAGAGCCCGCATATCCTGTTGGGCAAGGAGCCCGAGCGGCGGCGCGAGATCGACAGCATCTGCGGATTGATCGAGCGGCTGGCGGCAGCCGGCATCCCGGCGGCGAAATACAATCTGACGATCATCGGCATCCCGCGTACCGAGCGCGAGCCCGGGCGGGGCGGCTCGCGCAACGCCGCGTTTCGCTGGCGCCGAACCGACCAGGCGGCGCCGGCGACCGCCGCCGGCATCGTCTCCGAGGACGAGAATTGGGAGCGGATCGACCATTTCCTCGCCGCCGTCGTCCCGGTCGCGACCGCGGCGAGGCTCCGCCTCGCCTGCCATCCGCAAGACCCCTACACGCCGCCCGGCTATCGCGGCGTGACCAGCGTGCTCGGCACGGTCGAGGGGCTGAAACGCTTGGTGACGATGCGCGAGAGCCCTTATCACGGCCTCAATTTCTGTCAGGGCACCGTCTGCGAGATGCTGGACGACCCGGCGAACGAGATTTTCGACGTGATCCGCTGGTTTGGCGCGCGCGGGAAATTGTTCAACGTCCATTTCCGCAACATCAAGGGCCGCCGGCTCGACTTTATGGAGGCCTTTCCCGACGAAGGCGACGTCGACATGGCGCGCGCCATCGCCGCCTATCGCGAGGTTGGCTACCAATACATGCTGATGCCCGACCATGTGCCGCAGATCGACGGCCGCGACCCCTCGGGCGTCGCCTTCGCCTATTGCTATGGCTACATCCAGGCCCTGCTCGACGCATTGGCGCCTCGCCTGGCCGGCGCGTGAATGTTCAAGCCGGCTCGGGAACGCCCTCGCTAACCGTTTCGAGCTGGCCGACGGTTTCCTTGCCAAAGAGGATCGGCACAAAGGCGCCGATAAACGCCACCACCGCCAAGGTGCCAAAGAAAATCGCCGGCGAGCTGGTGTATGGCGTCAACAGGAAGGGTGCGAGCGCGCCGGCGAAAACGCGCCCGCACGCCTCGCCGAAATACTGCCCGCGTCCGCGCAGCGCGGTCGGGAACTGCTCGGAAAGGTAGACACGGACGGCCGGAAACGTCGACAGCACGGTGAAGCCGGTAATCAACGCCCCCCCGACAAAGAAGACGGTCGCATAACCAACGATACGATGCGCCATCGCCATCAGCAGCAGCCCGGGCAGCGAACCGAGAAGACAATAGGTGATTGTCCACCGGCGCCCGATGATCTCCATGATAAAACCGGTGAACCCCTTGCCCGGAATGCTTGCCAGAAACACCAGCGAACTCAGCCCGAAGCTTAAGCTGACGGCCGCACCCTGATCGACCAGAGCCTTGGGCAGCAGGATCGAGATCGCAAAGTAGGAAACTTGCGCGCAGACCAGCGAAAGGATGCCGACCAGCGTCCAGCGCCGCTGGTTGCGGGCGAACAATGCCCGGAACGGCGGCAACCGCTCGCGCGCCATCGCCAAATTCGTACCCAGCGCGGCGACCGTCAACGGCGCCACGCGGTTGCCGCTGCGGCCGATCATCCGGTTGATGACCTCGACCGCCGCTTGCGCGTCGCCGCGCCGCAGATGCCAGCGCGGGCTTTCGGGGATCAGCAGAAAAACCAGCGTCGGGACGACAAACAACCCGAGTGCTGCCGGCAATGCGATCAAGCGGAAGCCGTTCGGGTTGTCGGCGAGCAGGAAACCGACAAACGGCAGCAGTGTGAACGAACTAGCCAGCATGATCTCGTAGATCGCGCCGTAAGTGCGCCGGTGCTGCGCCGGCAGCAGCTCGGCGGCGATCGGGAACGGCGCCGAGACGGCAAAGCCGCCGGCGAGGCCGGTCAGCAGGCGAACCATGATCAGCTGCTCGGCGCTTTGCACCAACGGGATCAGCAAGGTAAAAAAGTTAATGGCGGCAACCCCGATCAGCATGATCGTCCGCCGGCTCCAATGGTCGGATATCGCCGCGGCGATGAAACCGCCGATGCAGATCGTCACGCTGGCCGCGACCGCGAGCAGGCGGATCTGTTCAGGGGTGATGTGCAGCGGCGCTTTGGCGAGCACCAGCAACGAGCCCGTCATTGCCAAATCGTAGCCATCGACCAAGGCGACGAGCCCAAGCACCAGAATGATCAACAGGTGGTAGCCGGTGAATGGGATGCTGTCGAGCTTGCCCCCGAGCACGTGGCTGGCCGGGACTGCCGTCGTGCGGGGGGTGGTGGGGGTGGCGGTCATGGCGTTCTCCCCAATCGATCCGGCGGTGGGGCCGGTGTGGAGACAAGTTTCGCGGCCCGGCGGACAAACGCCGCTGGGTCAGATTGCGGCCACCCTGTTCAGATCAGGCGAGCGATTCCGCTCGTCTTGCCGATCGGACGCTCGCCAATCGCGCGGACGGCGCTCCTCTCAGCCTCTCGTCACGCGAATTCGGCTGCCGCCTCGTTGAAGTTTTCGAGCTGGCCGACGGTCTCCTTGCCGAACAGCACCGGCACAAAGGCGCCGATGGCCACCACCGCCAGCAGGGTGCCAAAAAACACCACCGGCGAATGGGTGTTCGCTTCGAGAAAGGCGGGCATCGCCACGCCGGCGAACAGCCGCCCGAACGACTCGCCGAAAAAATGGCCGCGGCCGCGCAGCGCTGTCGGGAATTGCTCGGATAGATAAACCCGCACCGCCGGGAACGAGGACAAAACCGTAAAGCCGGTGATCAATGCTCCAGCACTCATCACCACGGTCGCCATCGAACCCGCCCGATGGGCGAACATCATCAAGGCGAGACCGGGAATGGCACCGCCGAACGCATAAAAGATCGCCCAACGCCGGCCGATGATCTCCATGATAAAGCCGGTGAAGAACTTTCCCGGAATGCTCGCCATAAACAGCAGCGAGCTCAAGCCAAAGCTCAGCGTCACCGCGGCGCCCTGGTCGACCAGCGCTTTCGGCACCAAGATCGCGCTGGCGTAGTAGCAGGTGCCGGCGGCGATCGAGCACAAGATGCCGACGACCGTCCAGCGCAGCTGGCCGCGGCGGAACAGCGCCGAGAACGGCGGCAGTTCCTCGGGCGCCACCGCGAGCCTCGGCCCGAGTTCGGCCAAGGTCATCGGCGGCACGCGATTGCCGGTGCGCCTGATCAGGTCGTTGACCGCGTCCACCGCCGCCTGCGGGCGCCCGCGCCGCAACAGCCAGCGCGGGCTGTCGGGAAGGGCAAAATAAAGCAGCACCGGAACCACGAAGAATGCGAGCCCACCCGGCAATGCGATCAACCTGAACGCGTGCGCATTGCCGGCGAGGAAAAGGCTGATGAACGGCAGCAACGTAAAGGCGCTGGCGAGCATGACTTCGTAGATGGCGCCATAGGTGCGCCGGTGCTGCGCCGGCATCAGCTCGGCGGCGATCGGGAACGGCGCCGAAATCGCAAAACCCAACCCGATGCCGGTCAGGAGGCGCAGCGCTATCAATTCCTCGGCGTTTTGCGCCAATGGGACCAGCAGCGTGAACAGAGTGCTGAAGATGACGCCGATCTGCATGATCGTCTTGCGGCTCAGCCGATCTGACAGCAGCGCCGCGGAGAGTCCCGCGACAGCGACCACGAAAGTTGGCCCGAGAACGAGCAGGCGGATATCGGCGCCGGTGAGGTGGAGCGGTCCCTTGGCGAGCACGATCAGCGAACCACCGAGCGCCAGATCATAGCCCTCGACAAAGCCGACCAGCCCGAGCACGAGGATCAGTCCGATATGGTAGGCGGCAAACGGGATACTGTCTTGCTTCCTCCCGAGGATTTCGAGTGCGGAAGCCCCCTGCGTTGGGAGGGGGGTGACTGCGGTCATCGGCTTCTTCCTCCTTATTGTTCATTAACCGGCCGTTACCCGGCTCTTTTTGTTCATGATGCTCCCATTATGGCCGGGCCTCAACCCCGCTTGAACGCCTTTTGAGCTATGCGCGAAAGTTGGTGACGGGCTGACGGGACGAAGGCGGCGTATCGTGGGGGTGTTCGCGCCTCCACTTCTCCAGCAAAGGAGTGATACGCCGTGTCCGATGCTAACGTCGTCAAGCTGCTTCAACCAGGGTCAT
>DATMKU010000404.1:0-2066 GCA_035570935.1 Allostellaceae bacterium | reverse complement strand
GACCCTGTCGGCGGGCGGCCGGCTCTACCGGATGGACGTTACCGCACTCGAGTTTCCGGCCGCCTCGTTCGACGCGGCGGTAGCGAGCGAATAACGGTTGACGGTGTCGAAGAAGTTGATGCCGGCTTCGAGCGCCTTCTTGATGAAAAGTTTGCTCTCCTCCTCGCTGAGCGACCAGGCGTGATTGCCCCGGTCGCCGCCGCCATAGCTCATGCAGCCGAGGCAGATGCGCGACACGTCCAGGCCGGTGCGGCCGAGCTTCACGTAATCCATGGCTCACCCGGGCCGCCTGGCGATGACGAAATTTGAAGGAAGATGGATCAACCGCATCAGAACCATTTCTCCTTGTCGACGATATTGAGCAACGGTTGCCCGGCGGCAAAGCGGCGGCAGTTTTCGATCAGCATCGCCTCCCATTTGTCGCGGTAGGGGGTGCCGTAGATCGCAACATGCGGGGTGATCAGCACGTTCGGCATGCTCCACAGCGGGTGATCGGGCGGCAATGGCTCGGGGTCCGCGACGTCGAGGCCGGCGCCGGCGAGGTGGCCGCTGCGGAGAGCCGCAACGAGATCGTCGGTCACGACGCAGCGGCCGCGGGCAATATTGATAAAATGCGCACCGCGCTTCATCCGCGCGAACAGCCGCGCATTGAACATGCCTACGGTGTCCGGCGTCTCGGGTGTCGTCAGGATCACGAAATCGGCTTCGCCCAATCGCTCCCCCAGCCGCTCGGGGGTTGCCAGGTCGCTCATCCCGGGCGGCAGTTCGGTCACCCGCGGGTCGATGCCGAGCACCCGCATGGCGAGCGCGGCGCAAAGCTTACTGGCCTCGCCGCCGGCGCCGCCGACCCCAACGATCAACACGGTCTGCTCCGGCAGATCGATCATTTGCGGGCCTCGCTGCCAGCGCTTTTGTGGCAGGTAGTGATCGAAGCGGCGGGCGAAGGCGAGGAGGAACGCGACGGCATGGGCGGCGAGGTGCTCGTTGTAGCTGCCGCGCATGTTGGTGACGAGGACGTCGCTGTTGACCAGCGCGTCGTAGAACCAGGCGCCGCCGAGCCCGGCACGGGCCGCACAGATCCAGCGCAGCTTCTTGGCGCGGGCGAGCAGCTCGGGCGGCACCGTGCCGTAGGCGGCGTCGGCATCGGCGATGTCGTCGAGGGCGTCCTGCGGATCGCTGTACGTGTTAACGACGACGCCAGGCACTGCGCGCCGGATTTTCTCGGGCCAAGAGGGGTCGGCATCGGGTGCCAGCAGCAGGATCTTGAAGCTCATCGGCGCAGCTCCCTACATGGCCTGCGGCGCGAGGCCAGCGGCGGCGAGACGGCGCTTTGCCTCGGCGTAAAGGTCCGGCGGCAGCGGCCCGTCACGTAGTGCAGCCAGATTGGCGTGGAGATGCGACGGGTTCACGGTACCGACGATCGTCGTGTCCATGTCCGGGTGCGAGAAGGTAAAGCGCAGGACGAATTCGACCGGGGCCATCCCCTGCAACTGATCGTCGAGGCCGGCCTGCGCCCAGCGGTCCCATTGCATCCCGGCCTGCTTGCCCGGCGCCGGCGCGCCCTTCGCCGCGCCGCCGCGAATGACGATGCCCGCTCCGGCTTGGGACGCCGCCGTAATCGCCGCCTCGTGCTCCCGCTCGAGGGCCGAATAGGGAATCTGAAAGACATCGAAGATGCCCATCGCTATGTGATCTTTCAGATTAGGAAAGGTGCCGGACATCCCGATGAACCGCACCTTGCCGGCGTCCTTCAGTTTAAGCAGAGCATCGACCGCGCCATTGTCCTGAAGCGTCCGCTGCGATGGCGAGCTGTGGAACTGCACCACATCGAGATGATCGGTCTGCATGCGACGCAAGCTCTGCTCGACCCCGGCGACGATGTTCTCCGGCGTGAACACATGCGGGCTGCGCTCGCCGCGCGGCGCCGGCGGCGCGCCGACCAGGCAGCCGCATTTGCTGGCGAGATAATACTCATCGCGCCGATGCCCGATGTAGCGGCCGATGCGCTCCTCGCTGAGCCCGTAATCGATCGACGTGTCAATGTAGTTGATCCCGGAATCGAGCAC
>DATMKU010000403.1:0-2589 GCA_035570935.1 Allostellaceae bacterium | reverse complement strand
GTTTCGATCAGCGAAGCGAGGCAGGCCCAGTTCTCGGCTCCCGCATCGTGGCCGGCGAACAGGGCATTCTTCCGATTTAGGGCAATCGGCCGCATCGAACGCTCGACCACGTTGGTGTCGATCTCGATCCGGCCGTCCTCGAGAAAGCGTTCGAGGCCCTCCCAGTGGTTGAGGCCGTAGCGGATCGCGACGGCGATCGCCGATTTGGCGGAGGCGCGCACAAGCTGCGCTTGAAGCCAAGCCTTCAGCGCGGCAACCAGCGGCTTGCTTTCGGCTTGGCGTACCGCCTGACGCTCCGCGGCGCTCCTGCCGCCGATCTGCGCTTCGATCTTGTAAAGCTCGGCGATCCGCCGCAGCGCCTCCTCGGCGATCGGCGCCGACCCGGCCTTGGCGATCTCGTAGAACCGCCGGCGCCAGTGGGCCCAGCAGAAGGCCAAGGTCACAGCGTTGCCGGCGCGGCCGCGGCGGGCGACCTGCTTGTAGGCGGCATAGCCGTCGCACTGCACGATGCCGCGGTAGCCGGCAAGCAGAGTGGTCGCATGCTCGGCGCCCCGCCCTGGCGCGTAGGTATAGACGACCGCCGGCGGGCCGGTGTCGCCGCACCAGGCGCTGTCGTCGCGGGCAATCGACCAGAAGTAGCCGGTCTTGGTCCGTCCGCGACCGGGGTCGAGCACCGGGGCGCGGGTTTCGTCGACAAACAGCCGTGGCGAGCCGAGCAGGATATCCCGCAGGCGCCGCCACAGCGGCATCAGCTCCGCCGCGGCATAGCCGACCCAGAACGCCAGCACCGAGCGCTCGATCTCGATCCCCTGCGCCAACAGGATCTGGGCTTGTCTGTATAACGGCAGATGCCAGGCGTACTTGCTGACCAGCACATGCGCGACCAAGGCCTCGGTCGGCAGGCCGGAGCGGATCAGGCGCTCCGGCGCGGGCGCCTGGACGACAGCGCCGGCGCAGCTGCGGCAGCCGTATTTCGGGCGACGGGTGACGAGAATGCGGTGTTGCGCCGGGATGACGTCCAGCCGCTCGGATTTTTCCTCGCCGATCACGTGCATCGCCCCACCGCAACAGGGGCATGATGTCGTCTCCGGCGCGATCACGACCTCGACCCGTGGCCGATGCGCGGGCAGCGATTTGCGGTTGCCCGGCTCGGATCTCGGGCGCGGTGCCGGCGCTTGCTTCTCCGCCGCTGCCTGCCGGTGCGCGCTCGCAATGTCGCGTTCTTCGAGCGCGAGCTGCAGCTGGTCGGGGTCGAGCCGCTCCGAATGCCGGCCGAACTGTGCTCGCTGGAACTGCCGGATGAGCTGGCGCATCCGCTCGACGCGGCGGAGCAGTTCGTCGCGCTCGGCGATCAGCGCCAGCGCCGCCGCCCGCAGGCCCGGCATGTCCCCGGGAAGCGCGTCGGCCGTCGTCATCGCAGCCCGGGTTCGACCCTATTCCGGCTCGCTCGGCGCATTCCTTCGGCCGCCCCTTCACTCTGCCGCGGCGCTCATCGCGTCGCCTGCGGCCGCGCGATCCGCGGTACGTGCACCCGCGTCCAGTCGAGCCCCTCGACCAAGGCTGCCAGCTGCGCCGGCGACAGGCGCATGACCCCGTCGGTGATCGGCGGCCATTTGAAGGCGCCCTGTTCCAGTCGCTTCCACACCAGCACCAGCCCGCTGCCGTCCCATACCAGAATCTTGACCCGGTCGGCGCGGCGGCTGCGGAACACCAGCACGGCGCCGCAGAAGGGATCCTGCGCCAGTGTCTCCTTGGCCAGCGCCGCCAGCGAATCGGCGCCCTTGCGGAAGTCGACCGGCCGCGTCGCGATCAGCACCCGGACGCCGGGCGGAACCGGGATCACCGCGCCGCCTTCACCGCCCGCAGCACCTCGCGCAGATGCCGCCAATCCACACCCGGCGCGGCGCGGATCACGGCCTCGGCGATCTCGATCTCGACTATGCCGGCCGGCATCGACGCCGATGTCACCGACGGCGCCGGTTCGCTCTCCGCGGCGACGACCGGCACAAACCCCAGCGCCTCTGCCGCCGGCAGCGCCAACGCACCGCCGCGGGCCAGCCGTCGCCAGGCATAGACCTGCTGCGGCCGCAGCCCATACCGCCGCGCCACCGCCGAGACGTTCGCTCCGCCGGCAAACGACTCGGCGACAATCCGCCCCTTGTCCTCGTGCGACCACGCACGCCGTCCACCGACGCCGGTGATCACCTCAAGCCGGCGGACGCCGACCATCCCCTTCGGTTCGAATGTAGGATCGAAATTACGCACAAATCGATCTCCCAAAACTGCGGAGATCGTGGTGCGCCGCGCCGCCTCTCAGAACGTGCGGTCACCGCACCGCTTACGGAAGAACTGACGCCCCTCCTCTTCGATCGCGAACGTGACCGCAAAATCACCAGCCCTTGGACTGGCACCTGACCGCGCCTCGGTTGCCCTTTCTGGAAGCATTAAGCCGCGAACTCACCCAACGGAGCCTCCTTTGGCTCGCGGTTTCCTCCCCTGAGGGTTATCAGACGCCTGCCCTCAGAGCGCGCAGCAATGTCAGGAGAGTAGCAAACGCGGGGCGGCTAAGGATATGAGACAACACGGGCT
>DATMKU010000402.1:0-4609 GCA_035570935.1 Allostellaceae bacterium | reverse complement strand
GAGGATCACCGCATGGACGTAGCGGCGTGGCTACGGGGTTTGGGCCTTGGGCGCTATGTGCCGGCGTTCCGCGACAACGAAATCGATTGGGACGCGCTGCCGAAGCTGACGGCGGAGGATCTCAAGGATCTCGGCGTGGTGCTTGGAGGCCATCGTCGCAGACTGCTCGATGCGATTGCCGCGCTCGGCGCTACGGAGCCCGCTGCCTCGGCAACGGTGGCACCGCGCGATGCACCAGCGCCAGCCGAGGCCGAACGCCGGCAGCTGACGGTGATGTTCTGCGATCTGGTCGGCTCGACGGCGTTCGGCGCGCGCCTCGATCCGGCTCGAGCCGAAGCGTCGAGCGAATGGCGCAATGCTGTCGCGGCAGCTTGATCATCGATCCTGGTTCAAACTCCCTATGCTTGCCGCGAGTTAATCTGACAATGCCGCGAGAGCGTGCCGCTTAGTTCGCCGGTGCTTCGGGCTGCGGGTGCCGATATTGCAAGCGCCGATGGCCGGCGCCTGCCCCGCCCAGGGACCGCGGCAATCCTGACGCTCGCTCCAGAAACCGCCGATATTCGGCCCATGGCTTTTCCGCCCGAAAACGCGAACGCTCCATTGCGTTGGCCAAAAATGCCAGGTGGCGCTTCAACTGTTCACGTTCGCGATCAGGCCACCGGTCGGCATGGCCGGAATTTCGAACGAGCGAGATGGCGTCGGAAATGCCGGAGCACAATCCCTGCGCCGATAACGAGTCCCGCGCCAGTGACGCGTCGCCCACTCTCAGCGGCGCGGCGGGGCCGGCGCTCCACTGAACGGAAGCGACGCCGCCTTTTCCGGCCTGGATTGAATCGAGAGAGCCAAGGCCTTTCAGCACCCAGCCCGCGCCGGCCGCGTGAACATATTTCTCAACGTCTTTAGGGCTCATGCTTCCCGCGGATTTGCTGACCACCACCCCGATCGCGAGCAGCCTCGGACTCGCGAGCCGGTAGGCATATCCGGCGGGGAGCGCGGCCAACCGGAAGGCCTGGTCTGCCTTGTCGAACACGCCATATCGGGAAAACACGCGCGCGATCCAGGGTTTTGCCAGGCCGGTGGTTCGCGTCGCGGAGACGGCCCGGCGGCCCGTTGCGTCAATCACGCGTTCACCCGGATCGGCGGGGTGAGTGGTGGGCGAGGCAACGATTTTAAATCCAGACATTCGTTCCAAAGCGGCGAGCAGCGCCAGTTCCAAGGCCGGACGCTCGACATGCGCAACCGCGGAAGCGCGCACCGTTTCCGGTACGGAATCGCTCCAGGCGATCCGGCGGACATCGTGCAGGTCGTGAACACCGATCTGCCCGGGATGGATCCCGAGCTCCAGCAGGAACGCCAGGAAGGCGGCAGGCACCATGTCGACCCGCGGAACATCCGTCGCGGCCGGAAGGCTTGGAGTGATGATCCGCGCGCCGCCGCGGCCGCTGAGCGCCAGCGCGGCTGCCAGCCCGGCGGGGCCGGCGCCAAGGATCGCTGTGTCGCGGGATGTTCGGGCCATCCTAGTCACGGTGGCGGCTGAATGGCGGCGAAGCGTGGATCGGCGATGGGATCGAAAATGACAAGGAATGGTCCGACCGCGACCGCGTCCAACGCCCCTTGCAGCCCGCCCTGCCCCAACATGGAGCCGCGCGCGGCGGCGATGTCGGCCGCGCCTTTTGGGATACCCTGCTGATAGCCGCTATAGAGGCGTTCCAGTAGGCCCACATAGCGCCGCTGCAGTTCCTGATGCGCCGCGTTATTTTGTGGCGGCCCCTGAAGATTAGGCGCGCGCAGATAATCGGCCTCGGCATGGCGGCCGAGCCATTCCTTGATGGCGAGGAACGTCTCCCAATGGTCTTGTCCTTCGGCCATCACGGTCCGCACCGTTTGCACCCTTTCCTGCTGCTCGGTGGTCTCCGGACTTTGCATCAACGTCTCCAGAATTCTGCCGTACAGCCCATCGACCGATTGCGACGGCGCTTCGAGGCCGATGAAATCGTCGATGGCGGCCTTCGTCGCCGCCCGCAATTGCACCGGCCTTATCGAGCCGATCGTCGCGCCGGGAACCTGCGCGGCGACAGCCAGCGCGGGCGTGAAGCCTCCGGGCGGCGACAGGCTCGCCAGCACATCGTTGACGGCGCGAACATGCCGCATCTCGCCGATCGCGATGCGCAACATTTCGTCGAATGCCGCCGTGAGATCACCGAGCAGCGGCTCGGGTTGAGCCGCGGCCGGACGAAGCGACCAGGCGGCTGTGAGGTATTCCTGCATGGCCGCGATCTCGACCCCGGCGGCGTAGCGCAGTTGCGCGAGCAGCGCGGCCTGGTTCGGCAGCGGAACGGCATTGAACCGGGTGGGCGCGTAGTCGCTGATCCGCTCGCGCCGTTCCAGCACGAAATTGAGCAGTTGCCAGTCCCGGTTGATCGCGTGGTGAGCGATCTCCGGCACCGACTGGCTGCCGGTTTGCGTGGCCACGGGCGGCGTCGCGACGGACCGATCGGCGCGCTCCCACGCCGTCGCCAGCTCCCAGCGTGGATCGCCGGCGGCGGGTGGCGGTGCGGGCAGCGGCGGCAAGGCGATGTCTGGATGGTTTGAAGCCCAGTAGAAACAAGCGCAGTCGCGGAAATCGTGCGTCCACGGACTGCAGAGCGACTGTGTCAGTTCGCCAGGCTGGAACATTCGCGCCAACGCCCCGGTGTCGTCGAGATAGCGCGCGCGGTTTGCGGTAAGTGTGATCGTGCCGGGTGCGGGGCGGCGCACCAGCGTAAGTGTCACGGGCGCGCCCTCCACGAGCGTGCGTACCGCGGCCCAGGGCTCGGGCGGAAGCCGCTGGTTCCCGAAGCTGGTTCCCGTCAGGTCATCCGGATTGAAGGACTGCTGCTTGAACGGCCCGAAGTCGCCGGCGATGTTGCTGACGACCCACCCGGCTCCGTTGCGCAGATCCTGTGCGATAGTCCGGTAGTTCGCCGCATCCGCGGCCGGCAGACCGCCATTGCCGGCCGCGGCCTCGACGCCAGGAAGATCGACCGCAGCGACCTGCATGATGCCCTGCGCGACCGAGAAGTTGATCTCGATCTCCAGGAACGGGAAGAACCGGCGTTCGAGATTGCGCAGATCGCATTCGAGCCCGGGAAAGCAATTGCCAATCCCCGATTCGAGACGCGTCATCACCGGATTGCCAGTGACCTCTCGCGGCGCGGCGGCTGGGTCCTGGAAACGACGCAGCGCGGCCACATTGCGCGGCAGCAGCTTGGAGCGCGTGTCATCGGTCATCGCTTGTCTCCTCCGGATTGGCCGCCACCGAGTTCGCAATACGCGGCCAGGCAGAATTCCAGCCAGCCCCGCACGAAATCGCATGATTCGGCGGTGCGTGACGCCGCCTCCTGATGGCACCCGCCGGAGCACAGATAGCGGGCCCAGCAGGTCCGGCAATCGGTCTGCGCGTGGACGTGGCGGTCTTCAAGGAAGCGGCGCCGGCGCACGGTATCCAAACCGTCGCTCGATCCCATCTCGAACGCCGGATCGCCGATGGCGCGATGGCACGCGTACCAGCGTCCCCCGGCGGATACCGAAAAATAGCCACCGCCAGCGCCGCATGGGTACGGCGAGCAAGCGCCGCGATGTATTTGCTTGAGCGCGACCGCGAAATTCGTCAGTCGCACGGGCAGGCCTCGCCTGAGCCGCGCCAGCTCGGCGCGCGACGCCCGGATCAGTTCGTGCAGATAGACGGTCCAATCCGCCTCCCGCAGCGCCCCTGCTTCATCCGGCGCGCCGCGGAGCGGTGCGACGCCGGCCTCAGGGAAGCCGAGATCCACCAGGGCCCGCAGCCGCGCTGACACGTCCATATCGTGGCGCGTCACCGTCGCCCGGGCCGCGAGTTTGGCCTGCCCGGGATCCACCAGCAGTCCGCTCACCCGAGCTGTCGCCAGCGCCCACCCGCCTGGGCGGCCATTGCGCATCGGCCGCTGTGTGTCGTTGACGTCCGCGGCGCCATCGAGGCTCACGGTCACCGCGAATGGATGGCCGCGCATCAGGTCAAGATCAGCTGGACGCAGCAGGGTGCCGTTGGTCGTCACCGAGAACCGCACGTCAAGGCCGCGCCGGTGCCCCTCGGCCGAAGCGTAATTGACCGTTTGGTGGATTAGCGCCCGGTTGGCGAACGGCTCACCACCGAGGAACCCGATGGTAATCGGACGATCCCGCTGAGCAACTGCGAGCAGCCGGTCGGTCGCCGCCTGGGCGATCGGCCACGTCATCGGCGCCGACTGCACCCCGCCAAAGCTGCCTTTGTCGGCATAGCAATAGGTGCAGCCGAGATTGCAACTGGAACTGATGTTCAGCGAGATGCTTTGCGGCTCTGGCTCGACGATCTGGTCGAGTGCTGCCTCGCCCGGGGCGATTTGCCCGAGCGACGTGGCGAGCGCGCGAAGCGCATCCGGGTCGGCATCCAGCGCCACCGCGTCGTGCCCGGGAATGTCGAAAATCCGGCTGAACGGAACCACAAGCAAATGCTCGCCGGCCGCGGAGTGGAACCGATGCGAGATCGCGGGCGCATCCCGCGTGGTGGCGATTGGCATCAGCCGATCCGCCGCAAAACCGCCTCGCGGCGAGC
>DATMKU010000401.1:0-3665 GCA_035570935.1 Allostellaceae bacterium | reverse complement strand
GCCGCCAAGCTCGACTGCCGCAACCGCGTGCGGGACATGCTGGCGATACGGCTCGGAAACGGTGTTGTCTACTGTCTGAATTACGCGCCGCTCCCGGATGACCTGACCAAGCGTTGATGCCGGATCGGGCCAAATCGGCTGCCGGGTCATATATTCGGCAAGACGGTCAGCTACATTGCGCAGCGCAACCACGTTGAGGTAATCGCCATCGGCGGTAAGAAGCATTCCCGAACTCGCCTCGCACAACCGAAGCGCTTTTTCGAGCATTGCGTCGAAGACCGGCGTGAGGTCGCCGGGCGACGAGTTGATGACCTGCAACACCTCGGCGGTCGCGGTCTGCTGCTCCAGGGCCTCGCGCGTCTCGGTTAGAAGCCGCGCGTTCTCCATCGCGATGACCGCCTGCGCCGCGAAGTTCTGCAGCAGCGCGATCTCTTTGTCGGAAAACGGCCGCGTCTCCCGGCGAAACGCCACCATCTGGCCCAACAGATCCGCGTCTTTTCGCAGCGGCACGAAAAGTGCGGTGCGCAATCCATATTGGGCGCCGGCTTGTGCCCTGGGATCGTCTGGCCGCAGCCGGGCCAACTCGGACATATTTGTGATTTGAACGACTTGTTCGCCGGCGATCAGGCGCGCGAGCGGAGATTGCGGCGGGGGCTCAAACGGCTGACGCAGCAGCTCCGCTAGTGGTCCCGAGACGCCTCGCACCGCAACGGCGCGGAATTTGCCGTTCTCATGAAGCTCCAAAGCGCCAAGAGCGATCAGGCATAGTCGCATCGCCTTTTCCAGGATCGCGTCGAACACCGGCGCGAGCTCGCCGGGCGAGGAATTGATGACACCCAACACCTCGGCGGTCGCGGTCTGCTGCTCCAACGCCTCGCGCGTCTCGGTCAAAAGCCGCGCGTTCTCCATCGCGATGACCGCCTGGGCGGCAAAGTTCTGAACCAGTGCGATCTGCTTGTCGGAAAACGGCCGGACTTTCTGGCGGAAAATAACGAAGACGCCGAGCACCCGGCCATCCTTGGTCAACGGGACGTAAAGCACGGTACGAACGCCGCCGAGCTCTACGCCGGCGACACGGCTCGCCAACCGCTGCTGGTAGCCATCGGTATCCGCTGCGTCGTGAACGTGCAGAACCTGACCCTGCTGGATCACTCCGGCTATCAAAGGCATCTGATCAGGTTTGAACGGATTTCGCAGGAAATCTTCAAGCGGAGCGGGTAACCCGAGCGTCGCCGCCGCACGGAACAACTCGCCCTCACGGGTAAACAAGACGCCTAAGGCGGCGTCGCATAGCCGCAGCGCCTTTTCGAGCATCGCGTCGAACACCGGGGCGAGGCCGCCGGGCGAGGAATTGATGACCTGCAACACCTCGCTGGTCGCGGTCTGCTGCTCGTGGGCCTCTTTAAGTTCGGCGGTGCACACGTCGAGCTGCTGCCGCAGTTCGGCATTTTCGCGTTCGAGGGCGGCTTGCCTGTCGTCCAGCATCGTCGTCACGTGCCGGCTCGCTCCCTGTTCTGGCGATTTCAGTCTACTCGCTGTGCCGTCGATCGGCATCACTGTTGACGAAAGTGGCTTTTGGAGGCTACTTAACGGTCATGCCCACCGTCGGCCTCAAAACCCTAAAGAACAAGCTCAGCGAATACGTTCGGCTCGCGGCGGCGGGCGAGACCGTCGTCATCACCGACCGCGGCCGCGCCGTCGCCCAACTCATGCCGCCGCGCCGCGAACCAGAGTCGGTGATCGAGCGCGGCGTGCGCGAGGGCTGGATCAGACCCGTGGTGCGGGGCCCGGACTGGCCGCCGCGGGGCAAGCCGGTGCGCGGGCTCACGTTCGAACAACTGATGGTCGATCTGGATAAGGATCGGGAAGACCGCTGGTGATCTACATCGACAGCTCGGTCGCGCTCGCCCGATTGCTGTTCGAGCCTCGTTCCCCACCCACAGAGTTTTGGCAAGAAGAGCTGGTTTCCAGCCGATTGCTGGAATACGAGATCTGGAACCGGGTCCACGCCTACGATCCGACCGGCGCCAATATCGGTCCGGCGCGCATGCTGCTGACTGGCATCGCGCTGTTGCAGCTGGACAGGACGGTGCTGGCGCGCGCCTTGGAGCCCTGGCCTACCGCGATCCGCACGCTCGACGCGCTGCATCTGGCTACCGCCGATTATCTGCGCCGGCAAGGCGATCCGGTCGAGCTCGCGAGTTATGACAACCGCCTCATTACCGCCGCCCGGGCGCTCGGCATCCCGCTCGCGGCGTTGTAATCCCGCCGGTCGCCACGCCCCGCGTTGATCCGGCAGCGGCGGAGCCCTATGTTCGGCCTCGCTTGACGCCGCTCTCGCACATCCGCAATTTCGCGATCATCGCCGATATCGACCACGGCAAGTCGACCCCGGCCGATCGGCTGATCCAGGCGACGGTCGGGATCGAGGCGCGCGAGATGTGTGCGTTGTCAGCAGCGGTTTGCCTCGGACGCGGACGGGATATACAGCTCCAATAGCTATCAGCAGAATTGCAGACGATCATGTCCGAAGTCGGAGTTGCGAGACTTTTCATGCATGGCCGGAGCCAGGCGGTGCGCTTGCCGCTGGCGTTCCGTTTGCCGGGAGACCGGGTCCGCGTGCGCCGTGTGGAGGGCGGCATTCTGCTCGAACCGATGACCCGCGATCTCGATGCCTGGTTTGCCGAGCTCGATCGCTTTGCCGAGGTTCCGTTCATGGAGGATGGAGGCCGTCAGCCGCCGCCGATGCCCGCGGCCGAGCGCCTGTTCGAGTGAGATATCTCCTCGACGCCAACGCCGTCATCGCGCTGCTGACCAACCGGCCCGCCGGCGTTCGCGAGCGGTTTCGCGGCACGGTAGCGGCCGGCGATTCGGTAGCCCTGCCCTCGGTCGTGCTGTTCGAGCTGTGGTGCGGCGTCGCGCGCAGCCAGCGCCGACAAGAAAATGCCCAGCGCCTGCGCGTCTTCTTGTCCAGCGTCGTCGAGATCGTTCCTTTCGAAGAAGGCGATGCAGCGATTGCCGGCGACCTGCGCGCCGCGCTGGAAGCGGAAGGAACGCCGATCGGCCCGCACGACCTGCTGATCGGCGCCCAGGCGCTCAGGCTGCGGGCAAGGCTCGTGACCGCGAACGTCTCCGAGTTTGGCCGGATAAAAGGTCTCGATTGGCAAGACTGGAGTTCCGGCGGATGAGCGCCGGTCGCCTCGCGTTGATCCGATGGGTCTTCCACCCTATGTTCGGCCCCGCATGACCCCGCTCTCGCACATCCGCAATTTCGCGATCATCGCCCATATCGACCACGGCAAGTCGACCTTGGCCGACCGGCTGATCCAGGCGACGGGCGGGCTCGAGGCCCGCGAGATGCGCGAGCAGGTGCTCGACCAGATGGAATTGGAGCGCGAGCGCGGCATCACGATCAAGGCCCAGACGGTCCGGCTGCAATACCGGGCCGAGGACGGCGAGACCTATGTCCTGAACCTGATGGACACGCCGGGCCATGTTGATTTCGCCTACGAGGTCAGCCGTTCGCTTGCCGCCTGCGAGGGCTCGCTCTTGGTCGTCGATGCGAGCCAGGGGGTCGAGGCCCAGACCCTCGCCAACGTCTACCAGGCGATCGATGCCGGGCACGAAATCGTCCCGGTGCTGAACAAGATCGACCTGCCGGCGGC
>DATMKU010000400.1:0-2000 GCA_035570935.1 Allostellaceae bacterium | reverse complement strand
CTCACCCTCCCGTCGCGGCGCGCCGGGCCCCTCCCTCTCCCCCCGAAGGGCGGAGAGGGTAACTTATCTAGCGTCCAATTCTCGTCGGATGGTCTCTAGGACTCCGTCGAGATTGTCCATTACTTCGTTATTCCAGAAACGAATAACGCGATAGCCGCGGCGCACGAGTTGGCTGGTGCGGGTTGTGCCTTCCTCGTTCCGCAGCGCGTTCTGGCCGCCATCGAGTTCGATCGCGAGCTTTTGCGCGGGACAAGCGAAGTCGACGACGAACCGCCCGATCGGATGCTGCCGGCGAAACCGGTGTTCCGGCATTCGCTCGCGCAGTGCCCACCACAATCGATGCTCGGCCTCGGTCGCATCACGCCTTAACTGTCCTGCGATCTCCGTCCGCGCACGAAGCACTGGCTTTGGTTCCTGCTATCTCTCTCCGCCCTCGGGGGCGGAGAGGGCCGGGGTGAGGTGGGGGAAACCCAGCGCCAGGGAGCCTCAGCTCCTCACACGTAGTGGCCGGCTTCGGTTTCGTCTTGGCCGCGGCCGGCGTTGATGGCGGTGAAGATCGGGGTCAAGACGATGACGACGATCAGGTTGACGACCAGCGAGGCGAGAGCGGAGTACGTCGGGATCGTCCAGCCGGCGAGGTGCAATGGGTAGATCGGCTTGAACCCTTGCGAGGCGGCCATCGCGGTGCCGGCGACGATGCCGGCGAGCCAGCCGAGAAACAGCGCGCGGTCGTGGAACCAGCGGGTGTAGAGCCCGCCGATCACCGACGGCAGGGTCTGGATGATCAACACGCCGCCCAATAATTGCAGCTCGATCGCATATTGCAACGGCAGGCCGATAACGAAAGCCAACGCGCCGAATTTGACGATCAACGACACCACCTTGGCCATCTTGGCTTCCTCGGCGGCGGTGCAATCCGGGCGCAGGAATTCGCGATAGATGTTGCGCGTCCACAAATTCGACGCGGCGATCGACATGATCGCGGCCGGCACCAAGGCACCGATCGCGATCGCGGCAAAGGCGACGCCGACAAACCATGCCGGGAACATCGCCAACAGCAACGCCGGGACCGCGGCATTCGGCCCGTATTGCTTGAAAAGCGGGGCGAATTCGGGGGCCTTGGCGACGCTCGCGGCGAGCGCCATAAAGCCCAACAGCGCGATCAGCGCTAGCAACAACGCATAGGCCGGCAGCAGCGCGGCGTTGCGGCTGATCGCCCGGCGGTTGCTGGCCGACAGCACGCCCGTCACCGCATGCGGGTAGAGGAACAAGGCGAGCGCCGAACCAAAGGCCAAGGTCGCATAGGCACTGTAGAGGCCGAGGCTCTGTCCCGGCGGCGCCGGCAGCAGGAGTTTCGCCGGCGGCACCGCGGCAAAGATCTTGGCGTAGCCGCCGAGGGCTATCGGGATCGCGACGATCGCGACGATGACCGTCAGCCAGATCAGGATGTCCTTGACGATCGCGATCGCCGCCGGCGCGCGCAGCCCGCTCGTATAGGTGAAGGCGGCGAGGATAACGAAGGCGATGACCAATGGCAGATCGCCCGACCACCCGGCCCCCCCAATCCCCAGCGCGCCGATGACGACCTGAATGCCGACCAACTGCAACGCAATGTAGGGCATCGTCGCGACGATGCCGGTCACCGCGACCGCCAATGCCAGCCATTTGTTGCCGTGCCGTCCGCGTACGAAATCGGCGGCGGTGAGGTAGCCGTGCCGGCGCGCCACCGACCACAACCGCGGGAAGACGACGAATACGATCGGGAAGACGAGGATAGAATAGGGTACGGCGAAAAAGCCGAGCGCCCCGGCGCCGAACATCAAGGCCGGGACGGCGATAAAAGTGTAGGCGGTGTAAAGGTCGCCGCCGAGCAAAAACCAGGTCACGACGGTGCCGAAGCGGCCGCCGGCGAGCCCCCATTCGTGCAGCAGGTCGAGATCGCCGCGCCGCCAATGCGCCGCGAGGAAGCCGAGCACGGTAATCAGCGCGAACAGCAGGAC
>DATMKU010000399.1:0-4273 GCA_035570935.1 Allostellaceae bacterium | reverse complement strand
TTCAAATAGGGGCCGAGCGCGCCGCGCACATCGGCGAGCAGGAAGTTCAGCGCGTCGAGCGAAACCGCCTTGAACGGCGCACCGGAATGGGCCCGTTCGGACGCCGACGAAGGCTGTGCCGCGCCCGCCATTCTACGGCCGCGGCGGAGGCGGGGCCGCGGGGCCGTCGGGCGGCGGAGGCAGGGCTGCCGGGCGCGGCCCCGGCGGTCCTTCGATCAAACTCAGCTGGGTTCGCGAAGCGCCGAGCTGCCTGACCGCGACGACCTTGCCGATGGCGCCGGTCAGTTCGTCCCCCTCGGCGACCAGCGACTGGCCCGGCTGCAGCAGGCTGGCGAAGCGGTTGGCCTCCGGCGGCGGCAAGCGCAAAATCGTGCCGTCTTCGAGGAGCGCGCCATTGACGTCGCCGCGCGGGCCGTGAAGGACCATGCGCACGCGCCCTTGGATTTCGCTAAGTCCGGGGATCGGCGCGCTCGGACCGGCGTCAGGTCCGGCCGGCGGTGGCGGCGGCGCCGGGCCGGGGCCTGGAGCGGGCGGACCATTGTCGACAACCGTGCGGCCGGACACGTCGTCGGTGATCGAGACCGCTTGGATCAACGGCAACGCGGCGGCGTGCAGCCCGTGAATGAGGACGGTGTCGCCGGGCTTGATCGCATAGGCGATCTGAGTGGACAGATGCGGCGGAAGCACGACCTCGGTGCCGTCGGTAAGGATCAAACCGTCGATGTCGCCCCGCGGCGTCAGGGTAAATTGTTGGACTTGGCCGCGCTGCATCGGCAGCTGGTCCGGGTTGTAGACGGGGGTTGCGCCGAGCGTCGGGGGTGCGGCGGCAGGTTGTGCGCCGGCAGGTTGCGGTTGGGTCTGCGCAATTGCAGCCCCGCCGAAGGCGATCATCGCCGATCCCGCCAATAGCGCTGCGTTCCATCGAGACATCATCGCGGTTACCCTCGAAAGTAAAGACCGAGGGAGGAACAGCACGCGGCGTGCCAATCAGAAAAGCTAACAATTCCTACGGTTTAAGAGACGCGGATCGGCGCTATGCGTCCGCTTTGCCGACAATGTCCGTCCGTTCGTCGGACGGATCGAGACCGTAGCGCTTGATTTTGATATACAGTAGCTGGCGGTGAATTCCGAGCAGGCGCGCGGCCTCGGCGCGGTTGCCGTCAGTTCTTGCCAGCGCGCGGCGAACCAGCATCTTTTCGAGACGGGCGGTTGCGGACGGCAGGTCTTCCTCCGGCCAATCGGCCGGCTCGGACTGGGCCGCCCCGGCCTTGTCGATAAAACCGAGATCCGCGGCGCCGATCAAATCTCCGCGCACGAGGGCAGCCGCGCGCTCCATCGCATTTTTCAGCTCCCGGACATTGCCGGGCCAGGCATAGCCGATCAACCTTGCCGGGGCATCGACGGCAAGCCGCTTGCCGCTCGTTCGACCTAGGAAATGCTCCGCCAGCGGCACGATATCGGCGGTCCGCTCGCGCAGCGGCGGCAGATGGATCGGAACGACGTGCAACCGGTAGAAAAGATCCTCGCGAAAGCTGCCATTTCGCAGCCGCAGCCCCAGATCGCGATGGGTCGCCGCAATCACACGAACATCGACCGGAACCGGTTTTCCCCCGACCGGCGCGACGAACCGCTCTTGCAGTGCGCGCAAGAGCTTCGCCTGGGTCGCGATGTTCATGTCGCCGATTTCGTCGAGGAACAGTGTCCCTTTATCGGCCTCGCGAAAGGCGCCCGCCCGATCGTTGATCGCCCCGGTAAAGGCGCCGCGAACATGGCCGAAAAGTTCGCTTTCTATTAATTCAGCCGGGATTGCGGCGCAGTTGACCGCGATAAATGGCTTGAGGCCGCGGTGGCCGTAGTCGTGGATCGCGCGCGCGACGAGTTCCTTGCCGGTTCCGGTCTCTCCGCTGATCAGAACGGTCGCATTGCTGTCGGCGAGCATGCCGATTGTCTTGTGCACCGCCCGCATTGCTTCACTCGACCCGACAAGACCGTCCGGCACCGGTTTGGATCGCTTGTCGCCGGCCGCGGCACCGGCGGCGAGCATTCCGTTCAAGACATCGGCCAGCCTTTGGCGGCCAATCGGCTTCGTCAGATGATCGAAGGCGCCGAGGCGCATCGCCTCGATCGTGTTGGCGGCGTTAGCGTGTGCGGTCAACACCGTAACCGGGGGCGCTTGGGGGCGTTCACGAATCCGTCGCAGCACTTGCAGCCCATCCATGCCGGGCATGCGCAAATCGAGCAACACCGCGCCGATCGGCGCTTTGGCGAGAGCGTCGAGCGCCGCTATGCCCGAAGGAGCGACCCTGGTTCGATGGCCGAGGCCGTGCACGGTTTCGTCAAGCGCCTCGCACATCGCGGCATCGTCGTCGACGATCAGAATTACTGCCATGGGATCAAGATTTCAAAAATCGTCCCGGTTGGTGAGATGTCCAATCGCGCCGCCCCGCCATGGGCTTCGGCGACCTCGCGGACGATCGAAAGGCCAAGCCCGGTTCCGTCGGCGCGGCTGGTTACGAACGGCTCGAACAAATGCTCGCGGACCTGCGCCGGCGGACCGGGCCCTCGGTCGCAAACCGAGAGGATCACCCCCTCGGCATTGCGGCGGGCGGTCACGAAGACCTCGGTGCCGCGCGGCGCCGCGTGCAGGGCATTAAGGATCAGGTTATCGAGGGCGCTGCGCATCTGATCCGGATCGAAATCGGCGGACCCGCTATCGGCCTCGCACCGAATGCCCACACCCTTGGCCTGGGCGAGTTCCGAATGCGCGGCAATACACGCCTCGACAAAGCGAGCCAGCACTACGGTTTCAACGCGAGGCGTGTCGCGCTCGGTTACGGTCAGCAGGCGGCGCAGCACCCCGTCGAGACGTTCGATCTGGCCGAGGATCGCTGCTAGCGCCCGATCCTTATGGTCGGGACCGTGGACCATTGCATTTTCTGCCTTGAGACGCATCGCGGCGATCGGATTGCGGATTTCATGCGCCAAACCCGCGGCCACTTGGCCGATCGTCGCCAGCCGTTCTCCGGACGCCAGTTGCCGCGCCATTTCTTCGGCTCGCCCGCGCGCATCGGCGAGCCGCCCGCCGGCTTCGTTCAGCGCCACGACGATGCGGTCGAGCTCGCGTTCGCCGGTGGTGGGAAGAATAGGCAATGCGGCGATATCGTGGGTTCGCAGGGTCGCTTCGATCTGTCCAATATGACGCGGCCACCTCATCGTCAGCCGCGCCAGCAAGGCGGCGGCGGCGAGCACCATCGCCAACAGAATGCCGAGACCCGCCATCAACAGCCGATAACCGCTGCCGGCAAAGGTGAAGACCCGGGTCATGGTCCACGCGGTCAAGCCGGGGATCGGCCCCGGCAAGGGGCACGCCCCGATCAGCAGAATTTGCGTCGAGCCCTCAAACCGGGTGGCGACCGCGCGCTCATCGGCGAGCGCCGAACGGTTGACGGCGCGAATCCGAGGAAGCTCCGCTTCGGGCACATCGGTTTTCGGACCCGCCCCTTGATAGGTCGGGAAAGCATAGGAAAGCGATCCCGCGCTACCCTGCCAGATTCCGCCCTCGATCCCCGGCCTCTCGCGAAGTGCGGTCTGCACCACCGCGTTCAGGTCGCGGCGCAATGTTTTGGTGTCGGAGGGCGATGACGGCCCTCGCCATCCGGTACTGTAAAATCGGTAGGCCCCGGCGATCGTGTCGCAGGCGCGGCCGATTTCGGTTTCGGCCTGCGCGGCCCGCGCCGACGCCGATTGACGGAACAACCCCACCATCAGAGCGCTGGCGGCGAGTGCGGCGGCGGTGACGAGCACCAGCAAAAGGACGAGGCGTCCGCGCAGCGACCCGAGCATCGAACCGCGGCTGGACGCATTCCGGCGGGCGGTGGTGTCGCTTACCCGATATCCGGTACGATCAGCCATCGGCCGCATTTTGGCGCTGTCGTTTGGCGGCGGGTTCTGTGTCGTTCATCGTCCCGCAAAGCCATTTCCCGGTCGTTTGCACGGGTTGTCAGGCGAGGCCGATTTTCGATTGTGTTGCCCGCCAAAAGGATAATTTGCGAAACGTCGAATCGGGATGCGATCAAGGAGGTCGGCAATGGGGCAGCGCAACACAACCGAAGACGACATCACCAACGAAGTTCTGCAGCGCTTCGCGCAGACGCCGGACCCGCGGCTCCGGCAAATCATGCTGAGCCTGATCGGGCACCTGCACGCCTTTGTCAAAGAGGTCAACCTGACCGAAGCCGAGTGGTTCCAGGCGATCGAGGTCCTGACCAAGGCC
>DATMKU010000398.1:0-26616 GCA_035570935.1 Allostellaceae bacterium | reverse complement strand
GGCCGCTTTAAATAGAGGTCGCGGTCGAAATCCTGCTGCGCGCACATCGGGCCGTGACCCCGCGGGCCGAAACTGTCGACCATCAGCACGACATAGCCGCGCCGCTTCAGCTCCGCGGCCCAGTCGCGTTCGCGTGGCTCGATGCCCCCGCTCGCGTGGCTGGCCAGACCGCCGCAGCCATGCAAAAAGACGATTGCGGGGCGCCGACCCTCGCCCGGCGGCCGAACGAGATAGCCGTTGAGCATCGTCGGCGGCTGCCCGGGCCCGTTGTCGTCAAGCGACGGGAAACGCACGTACTGCTGCGCCGCGGCCGCGGCGCACCAAATCAGGAGCAGGGCCGCGGCAACGAGGCTGCGGGCGGCGTTCGTCACCGGCGTCGTTATTGCGGGCGGCGCCCCGTCACCAGCAGCACCGTCGACGGCAGGGTCGTCCGGCCGCCCGTGGCATGGGCGGCAAAGGCTTCCTCGATTTCGCGCTCGATGGCGTGGCGGGTTGCGTCGTCGGGCTTTTTCTCGTCGATCAGCCGGCCGGAGGGACCCATGATGCAGGCGTGCCCGGCCTCCTCCCGCGGGGTCGAAGCCCAGATCTCCGGATGCTCGCGATGGATCGCGACGTCGGCAAACCCGGCTTTGCCCAGAAACTCGAGAACATAATCCGGGTCGGCGAACGCCATCGGGCCGGGCGCGCGCACCGGCTTGGGCTCGGGCGGGCCGAGATGGCGCAACGCCACCCGATACGGGATCAGCCAATGCTCGTTGTCGTCGAGCGTGCCCCAGCAGGCAAAGCACAGCCTTCCGCCGGGCCGCGCCGCGGCGCAGAGGTTGGTGAACGCAGCCGCCGGATCGGCAAAGAACATGACGCCAAAACGCGAGGCGATCAGGTCGAAACGGCCGGGCTCGAATTTGTGCGTCTGGGCATCGGCCTCGACCACCTCGACGTTGCGCAATCCGGCCGCCGCGAGGCGCTTCTTCGCACCCGCCAGCATCGCGCTGGAAATGTCGGCGCCCATCACCGTGCCGTGCTCGCCGACCGTCTCGGCGAGCGGCACGGTAAAGGCGCCGGTGCCGCAGCCGATTTCCAGCACCCGCTCGCCGGCCTTGGCGCCGGAACGCGCCAACAGCAGATCGTTGACCGCGCGCACCCGGCGTTCGACAAAGCCTTCGAGCCCGATCCAGCGCGGGCCAGCCACCGTATTCCAATATTCGCGCTGCGCCGTGTTCGCGATCGCTTCCTCGGCCATCCTCAAACTCCTCTAGGCTCTGATTTGGAAAACGGCGACACCGGCTTTGGGCAGGCCGACGCCGCGCGCGACACGGTGACGATGCGTCGCCCGCCGGTGTTCCGCTGTCAGCATTTCCCTCAACCGAGCCGGCTGTTGTCGGCGGCCAGTCTCCCACCGGCGCGGGGTTGGCGCAATTTGGATTCGCCCGATATGGCATGCGAAGGGTGCTGCCGATTCGGCCGCTCCGGCGTAGCGCAGGGTGCGCCGCGCCGCGCCGGTCAAAGGGAAATGCTGGCGCATGCCGGGATGCGCTAATATTAATCGGTCGCGCGACGGTCGGCGGCGTGGCGGGAGCGAGGATGCGGATAACGGTTCCGGAGATCGAGGGCGGCGAAATCGAGGCGCGCGGCTTTGTGCTGCCGCTGTTGTGCGACGACATCTGGTGTCAACCCAGCCGCGCCGGCGTTTGCGAGGTCGTGGCGCGAGTCCCGAGGGGGCTCCGCCCTGAAAGCATGTTGTTGATTTTCCAGCGGGCGTGACCGGCGCCAAGCGTTATGGAGCTACTTACTTCCGCCGCCGCAACCGCCGACGAGGCTGGCGCCGTTGCCGACCAGCCGGCGGCGCGGCGACATTGGTCGCTCGACGACATCCCTTGGCACGCGATCCGCCGCGATGCGGTCGGGCGCAGCGAGGCGCTGTTCTACATGATCGCGGCGGCGTCGCTGATGGAAAGCGCCACTGATCTCTATACCGCGAACCTGATCGAATACTTCGCCGGCGACGACGAGATCACCTCGTGGCTGAAAGACAACTGGCTGCCGGAGGAGTTGCAGCATGGCCGGGCCCTGCGCCGCTATGTCGAGACCGCCTGGCCGGATTTTCCCTGGGACCGGGTGCGCGCCGATTTCATCGAGGAATTCCGGCCGTTCTGCGACGAGGCTCTGGAAGAGGCGCGGGGGCTGGAGATGGCTTCGCGCTGCGTCGTCGAAACCGGAACCGCGAGCTTTTACACCGGTCTGTCGCGCGCCAGCCCCGATCCGGTGCTGGCCCTGGTGACGCGGCGGATCGCCGAAGACGAGGTCCGCCACTACAAGCATTTCTACCGGTTCTTCCGCAAGTATCGCGAAATCGAGCGCCCCGGCCGCGCCGCGGTGGCGCCGGCCTTGTGGCGGCGGCTGCGCATGTCGGCCGGCGAGGATCGTCTCGTCGTGCTGAAGCACGTTCACGCCGCGCGGCAGCCCGGCGCACGGTTCGATGCGCGTGTTTACCGCCATGTTCAAAAACAGTGCCGGGCGCTGATGCGTCCGCATTTCCCGATCGAGATGAGCGTGCGCATGCTGCTGAAACCGCTCGCCCTCGGTCCGCAGGCCCAGCGCGTCACAGTGCCGGTATTGGCGGCGCTGGCCCGGCGCAGCGTACCTTAGCCGCGGCGTGGAGGCCGATCAGGGGCGCTTGCGGTTTCGGAACAGCGCGTCGGTCTCGGCCTGCAAGACATCGCCACGGATCGCGCCATGGTAGAATGGCGCGGCGCCGATCACGGTGGTCGCCGGGACCAGGATCTGATCGATGCCGAATTGGCGCAACTTGCCGATCGACGTGCCCCACACCACGCCGCCGATCCTCGCCCACACCATCGCGCTCATGCACATCGGACAGGGCTCGCCGGTTGTATAAAGGATCGCCTTGTCCCAGCCGGCATTGCCGTGGCGGGCGACATAGTCGTTGATGGCGACGATCTCTCCGTGAAAGGTCGGGTTGACGGTGCCGGTGTTGACGCCGCTCGCCATCACTTGGCTATCCGCCGCCCTCACGATCACCGCGCCGAACGGAAAGAAGGGATTTTTGCGGCCTTCGGTTATCGCCAGCCGCATCGATTGTTCGTGAACCGGGAGTGGGATCGCCGCCAGCGCGGCAGGCGGCGCCGATGTCGCCCGCGCGGGCAAGCCGGCGCCGTAGGCGATCGCCGCGACCGTCGATCCGAACACCCTTCGCGACCACATGGCCTAATTCTCTGATGCGTTGCTGGACGGCGACGGTCCGATGCCAGGCGCCAGGTCGCCGTCCGGTTGGTTGACGAAAATCAGCACCGCAAGGATCGTCATGTAAAAGCGAAACGCCGCCTCTTGACCATTCCACAGCGGCGACTGCCACATCGCAAACCATTCGCCGCCGACGACCATAAAACCGAAAAACCACACCATAAATCCGAGTGCCGCGCCGGCGATCGCGAAACGCTTTGCGTGGTTGAAGCGGGTGCGGTTCGCGCGCAGCTGCCGGGCGAGCGAAATCGCTGCGATGGCGAAGACGATGCCGGTCACCCCTTCGCCGGCGATGATCAACGCGTACCCGGCTTGCCACGCCGCGGGCGAGGTGATGCGGCGGTAGAGCAGCGCGTTTCCGGGAAAGGTTGTGTCCATGCTCAGCACATGGCGCACGAAGGCGTAATTCGTGTCGTAATCGGTCAGATTGTCAAAGGCCACCAGCAACGCAAAGAGCGCGAGGCAGCCGACCATGACCAGCTTGGCGATGCGGGCTTCGATCATGCCTGTGGGGGGCTGAGGAGGGCAGCCTGGAAATACCGCCCCCGACAGCCGTCAACGGTCAAGCGGTGCCATCGCGCAGCCAACGAATGACGCCGGCTTCGTGCTTTCAGTCAGGCGGTCAGCACTTCGAGCAGGTGACCATTCGGGTCGCGGAAATAAAACCCGCGCCCGCCATGGCGACGGTTGATCGCCATGTCCTCCGCCGAACGGGGGCCGCTGCCGTAGGCGAGACCCTCGGCCTTGACCCGGTCGAAGATGCCGTCGAATTCGGGTTCGCTGACCTTGAAGGCATAATGGTGGCGTTCGAACTGGTCCCAGTTGTCGAAATCGATGGTCAACTGGTCGTTGATCTTGACCGGCGCGAAATGCGACACCGGGCCGCTGTATTCGAGCCCGAAGATGCGGGCGAAAAACCGGGCGGAACCCTCCTTGTCGCGGGCGGGCACGATCGTGTGGTCGAGATGGATCGTCATCAGGCGCCTCCTTGCCGTCTTTCGGCAAAGATGAGCCTGTTGGCGCGGCTCGACAAGCTTTTGCCGCAACCCAGGCTTCGGGAATCGCCGCTGGCGAGTTGGTGCGCGGCAGGCTTCGTCAAATAATGCCGATCGCGCGCCGCCATTGCCGCGGGCTGCATTTTCCCGGGCATCGTTTTCGTCTACATCCTGCCCATGTCGCTGCTGCGTTCCGTTGCCACGGTCGGCTCCTACACGCTGTTGAGCCGCGTGATGGGATTTGTCCGCGACATCCTGACCGCGGCCTTGTTGGGCGCGGGGCCGGTGGCGGACGCATTTTTCGTCGCGCAACGGCTGCCGAATTTGTTCCGCAGCCTGTTCGCCGAGGGCGCGTTCAGCGCCGCCTTTGTCCCGTTGTTCGCCGGCACGATGGCGGTGCGCGGCAAGGGGGCGGCGCGCGTCTTTGCCGAGGATGCGCTGGCGGTTCTGCTCGCCGCGCTGCTGATCTTCGTCCTGCTCGGCGAGATCTTGATGCCCTGGCTGATGCGGGTGATAGCACCCGGCTTTGGCGACGACCCGGATAAATTCGCGCTCGCCGTGGCGCTCGGGCGCATCACCTTTCCCTATCTGCTGTTTATCGCGCTGGTGGCGCTCCAGGGCGGGGTGTTGAACTCGGTCGACCGGTTTGCCGCCGCCGCGGCGACGCCAACCCTGTTGAACCTGTTCCTGATCGCGGCATTGCTGATGATGCGGCGGTTCGGCTGGCATGACGGCCGGGCATTGGCCTGGGCGATCACCGCCGCCGGGCTCGCGCAGTTCCTCTGGCTGCTGTCTTCCTGCGCCCGCGCCGGGTTGGCGCCGCGCCTCCCTTGGCCGCGCCTAACGCCGGAGGTGCGCCATACCCTCGGGATCATGGGGCCGGCCGCGTTCGGTGCCGGGGTCACCCAGGTCAATCTGTTGATCTCGACTGCCCTCGCCTCGTTTCTGCCAAGCGGATCGGTTTCGTATCTCTATTACGCCGACCGGCTGAACCAGTTGCCGCTCGGGGTCGTCGGCATCGCCGTCGGCACTGCGATCCTGCCGCCATTGTCGCGGCAGTTGCGTCTCGGCGAGCACGGCGCCGCGGTGACGACGCAAAACCGTGGGCTCGAATTGGCGTTGCTGCTGACCCTGCCGGCGGCGATGGCGCTGGCGGTGCTGGCGCAGCCGATCCTTGCCGCACTGTTCCAACGCGGCGCCTTTAGTGCGGCCGACACCGCCGCGACGGCCGCGGCACTTGCCGCTTATGCCGCGGGATTGCCGGCCTTCGTATTGGTCAAAGTGTTGGCGCCGGCTTTTTTCGCGCGCCACGACACGGCGACGCCGGTCAAGGTCGCGGTCGTCGCGATGGCGGTCAACCTGGCCCTGACGTTGACCTTGATGCAGTTTCTGGCGCATGTCGGGATCGCGCTGGCGACGAGCTGCGCCGGGTGGCTCAACGCGCTGACCCTGCTGCTATTGCTCGTCCGGCGCGGGCATTTCCGGCTCGACGCGCGAGCCCGCCGTAACCTGCCGCGGGTTGCCGCCGCCGCACTCGGTATGGGGGTCATGCTGGCGCTGCTGCGCGTAGCACTCGCCCCGGCCCTCGCCGGTGCGGCACCGGTTCGCGTCGCGGCGCTGGCCGGGCTCTGCGCCGCCGGGCTCGCCGCCTTTGCGGTGCTGGCATTTGCGCTCGGGGTCGCCGATTGGCGCGGCTTATGGGGACGATTGCGCCGGCAACCGGCTTGACCGGCGCCCGATGTCGGCGATAACAGGCGCCATGAACCGTATTTTTTCCGGCGTCCAGCCGACCGGCAACCTGCATCTCGGCAATTACCTCGGCGCCATCCGCAACTGGGTGGCATTGCAGACGAATTATGACTGCATCTTTTGCATCGTCGATCTGCACGCGCTGACCCTGCCGCAAGACCCGGCCGAGCTTCGCGCCAGCACCCGGGAAGTGACAGCTGCCTATATCGCCGCCGGCATCGACCCCGAACGCTGCATCATCTTCAACCAGAGCATGGTGCCGGCCCACGCCGAGCTGGCCTGGCTGCTCGCCTGCCTGACCCCCCTCGGCTGGCTCAACCGGATGACCCAATTCAAGGAAAAAGCCGGCAAGCAGCGCGAGATGGCGGGGCTTGGCCTGTACGCCTATCCGGTGCTGATGGCCGCCGACATCCTGGTCTACAAAGCGACCCATGTTCCGGTCGGCGAGGACCAGAAGCAGCATCTGGAACTTTGCCGCGACATCGCCGGCGCCTTCAACCGCCGCTATGAGCGCGATTTCTTTCCATTGCCCGAGCCGCAGATCTTTGGCGAGGCGACGCGGGTCATGAGCCTGCGCGACGGCACCAAGAAGATGTCGAAATCGGACAGCTCGGATTATTCGCGCATCAACATGACCGACGACGCCGATGCGATCGCGTTGAAGATACGCCGCGCCAAGACCGACCCCGAACCGTTGCCGGCGACAATCGCCGATCTCGAGCGCCGGCCCGAGGCCGACAATCTTGTCGGGATCTATGCGGCCCTCGCCGCCCAGTCGCGCGAGGCGGCGCTCTGCCGTTTCGCCGGCCGCAATTTCTCGGAATTGAAGGAGGCGCTCTCCGGGCTTGCGGTCGAGGTGCTGGGGCGGATCGGCGGCGAAATGCGCCGCCTCCTGGCCGATCCCGGCTATATCGACCAGGTATTGCGCCACGGCGCCGAGCGTGCCGGCGCAATCGCCAACCCGGTCTTGCGCGAGGCGCAGCAGATCAGCGGGCTGTTGCGCCCTTGACCCTCGTCGCGGAACGTGCAGCGGGGTTGAATAGCCGCGGCCAGCCTCCCATGCTTAGAACGCGAGTTCGATTGACCTGTGTCGTGGAGCGCCCGAATGTTCATCCAGACCGAGCAGACCCCGAACCCGGCGACCTTGAAGTTTCTCCCGGGGCGTGCCGTGATGGCGCGGGGCACCGCCAACTTCACCGATCCGCAGGCGGCGGGTGCGTCGCCATTGGCCGAGCGGCTGTTCTTGCTGCCTGATGTCGGTGGGGTGTTCTTCGGCGCCGATTTCATCACCGTCACCAAACAGGACGAGGGCGACTGGTACCGGCTGAAGCCGGCGATCCTCGCGGTGATCATGGAGCACTTCACGGCTGGCCTGCCGGTGTTCGCGGCGCGCGACGACGGCGATGCCGGGGAAGCCGAGACCGACGAGGAAGAGGACGAAATCGTCAGCCAGATCAAGGAATTGCTTGAAACCCGCGTGCGCCCGGCGGTGGCGCAAGACGGCGGCGACATCATCTTTCAGGATTTCGAGGACGGTGTCGTCTATTTGCACATGCAGGGGTCGTGTTCGGGCTGCCCGAGTTCGACGGCGACGCTAAAGGCGGGCATCGAAAACATGCTGCGGCACTACATCCCCGAAGTGGTCGAGGTCCGCGCCGTCTGAAGGCCGCGGGCGCCGCCTGAAGGCGGCAGAAGGAACCCACCTGCCGGTTGCCGCCGATCCGCTGATTCTTGCTGTCGATTCGGCAGGGAGCGGCTGCTCGGCGGCGGTCGCCGCCGGCGACGAGGTGCTGGCGCTGCGACATGCGGACATGGCCCATGGCCAGGCTGAAGCGTTGCTGCCGATGGTCAACGAGGCGATGCGCGCGGCCGAGCGGGCGGTCTCGGCGCTTGATCTGATCGCGGTCACGATTGGCCCCGGCAGTTTTACCGGCATCCGCGTCGGGCTCGCCGCGGCGCGCGGGATTGCGCTCGCAGCCCGCCTCCCATTGATCGGGGTCAGCAGCTTTGAAGCCGCCGCCGCGACGGTGCCAAAGGCCGTGCTCGACGATCGCTGTCTTCTTGTCGCTCTCGAGAGCCGCCGCGCGGATCTGTACGTCCAGCTCTTCGACCGCGAGAGCCGTCCGCTCTGCGAACCGATGGCCGTGCTGCCCGATGCGTTGGCCGCCGTGGTTGACGCCGTGGTTGACGCCGCAACCGGAGCGCTCGCGATCGCCGGCGACGCGGCGATCCGCGCGGCCCTTGTGCTCGCCGGCCGCGATCGCACGATCGTCGTCGAAGACCTAGGGCCGCCAGCGCTAGGCGTGGTCCGGGCGGCGCTACGGCAATGGCGAACCGGGGAGCGCAGCGAGCGAGTAAAACCGCTCTATCTACGGCCGCCGGACGCTACGCCGGCAGAACCGCGCGCGCCGCACCAGCGATGAGCCTCCGCCTCGAACCCGTGTCGGGCGAAGCAGCCGCGGCACTCGCCGCGCCGCTGTCGTGCCTCCATCGGGCGTGCTTTCCGAATGACCCGTGGCCGCCGCCCGCGATCGCGGAGATCACGGCCATTCGTGGATTTTTTGGCCGCATCGCCTGGGAGGGCGAGGCGGCGGTGGGCTTGGCGTTGGCGCAAGGGTTGGGGCCTGAATGCGAGATTCTGACGCTCGGCATCGTCCCCGAGCGGCGGCGAAGCGGTATCGGATCGGCCTTGCTCGCCTCCGTTGTCGACGAAGCGCGGCGGCGCGAGGTTCGAACGCTGTTTCTCGAAGTAGCCGACGACAACATCGCGGCGCGCGCGCTCTACGAAGCCCGTGGTTTTGTACAAATCGGCCGGCGCACCAATTACTATCGCCGCGGGTCGGGTCTCGTCGATGCGCGCGTCCTGCGCCTCTTGCTTTCGACTTGAGTTCGCAATTGCCCGCTTCCCGCCTTGCCCGCCACAACCAATTGTCCGCTGCCCCATACCCGAGATTGCAAGAAATCAGCGGACGAACCGATTGCCCGGCGCCTGATTGTTACTTATATTCAGAGATCAGACGCACCGTAGGACCCGTGAAATGACCAACTCAGATCAAAACGGCGATTTGCTGGCACTGACCACGGAAATCGTCGCCGCACACGTTTCCAACAATACAGTAGCCGTCGGTGATTTGCCGCAGCTGATCAACCAGGTCTACCATTCATTGGCCAATATCGGCAGCATGCCGGCAACACCAGCGGAAAGGCCGCAACCGGCGGTGCCGGTCAAAAAGTCGGTCCATGCCGACTTCATTGTCTGCCTGGAAGACGGCAAGAAGTTGAAAATGTTGAAGCGGCATTTGAAAACCGCGTACAACATGACGCCCGAAGGATATCGCGAGCGGTGGGGATTGGCCGCCGATTATCCGATGGTGGCGCCGAACTATGCGCGCCAGCGCAGCCGGCTCGCCAAAGAAATCGGCCTGGGAACGAGGGCGCGGCGTCCGCGTGCATGAGTGCCGCCGGTGGAAAGATCCGCCTCGGATTGCTGCTCGGGTGGTAGGCTCGCCGCGAGCTTCGCGCTATACTGCGCTGCGACGCTCATGACGGAGAGCGAATGATCTCGCGGTTGGAGCAGCTCTGCCTCGACAAGGGCCTCAAGATGACCGAGCAACGCCGGGTCATCGCGCGCGTCCTGTCCGAATCGATCGACCACCCGGATGTCGAGCAGGTCTATCGGCGAGCCACCGCGATCGACCCGCACATCAGCATCGCCACCGTCTATCGCACCGTGCGGCTGTTCGAGGAGGCCAATATCCTGGCGCGGCACGATTTTGGCGATGGCCGTTCGCGCTACGAGGAAATGCCGAGCGCCCACCACGACCACCTGATCGATCTGCAGTCGGGCCGGGTAATCGAATTTCACAACGACGAGATCGAAAAGCTGCAGGAGGCCGTCGCCGATAAGCTCGGTTACGAGCTCGTCGGTCATCGCCTCGAACTTTACGCGATCCCGCGCAGCGCCAAGCCCGAGCGCGGCATCGAATGATGCGCCGTCACCGGTCCGCCGACGGCCCGACGCTCGGCTCGTTGGGGCCGGACCATGTGTGCGGCGCACCGCTCACCGGCTCCGCGACGTGATCGGCAGCACCGCCGTCGGTTCGCCCAGCCTGCCGGTCGGCCCCGCTGCGGGGTCGCGTCCCAACCGCATCGTCGATATTTCCTCGGGTCCGCTGCAGGTCCGGCTGGCCGAGAGCGAAGCCGACATCGACGCGGCGCAAGCACTGCGCTACCGCATCTTTTATGAGTCGCTCGGCGCGCGCGCCGCGTTCGAGGCCGCCCGCCGGCGCCGGGATTTCGACCGCTTTGACGAGCGCTGCGATCACCTGCTCGTCCTCGACCACAACCGCGGGACCGGGCCGCAGATTATCGTCGGCACCTACCGCCTCATTCGCCGCGCGGCGGCGGACCGCCTCGGCGGGTTCTATTCGGCCGGCGAATTCGACATTGCCCGGCTCACCGCCTATCCTGGCGAGATCTTGGAGCTCGGCCGATCCTGCGTCGACAGCGCCTACCGCCAGCGGCCGACGATGCAATTGCTGTGGGGCGGCATCGCCTCCTATGTTTTCTACTACGACATTGCGGTGATGTTTGGCTGCGCGAGCCTGCGCGGCACCGATCCCGACGCGCTGGCGGTGCCGTTGTCGTATCTGCATCACCATCATCTGGCTCCCCCCGGCTTGCGGGCGCGGGCGCTCGCCCGCCGCTACGTCGAGATGAACCGGCTCCCGGTGACCGCGATCGACCCAGTGCGCGCGCTTGCGGATTTGCCGCCGCTGATCAAGGGGTATTTGCGGCTTGGCGGGTTTGTCGGCGACGGCGCGGTTGTCGATGCCGATTTCAACACAGTCGACGTCTGCGTCGTGGTCAAGACCGATCTCGTGGCCGAGAAATACTCCCGGCATTACGTGCGCCAAGCGAAGGACATCAGGGACAACTGGGCGGGAAACGCATGAGCATGACGACAGCATGGGTTCGCCGACGCTGAGGATCGCGCGGCTCGCGCTCTATCTCGTCTGGACCCTGAGCCTGATGCCGGTGCAGGGCTTGGGGCTGGCCTTGCAGCGGTCGTGGTCGCGCCGCCTTCCTACTTTTTACCATCGCTGGTGCTGTCGGATCCTCGGATTTCGAGTGCGCGCCATCGGCCTGCCGACTCGCCTGCGGCCGGCGTTGTTCGCCTCGAACCACGTCTCCTACACCGACATCACCGTGCTCGGATCGCTGATCGCCGGCTCGTTCGTCGCCAAGGCCGAGGTCGCGGGCTGGCCGTTGTTCGGCTGGCTCGCGAAATTGCAGCGCACCGTCTTTGTCGACCGCCGCGCGCGCAGTACGGCATTCCAGCGCGACGCGTTGACCGCGCGGCTCGCCGAGGGCGACGCGCTGATCCTGTTTCCCGAGGGGACGAGCGGCGACGGCAACCACGTGTTGCCGTTCAAAAGCGCATTGTTCAGCGCGGCGGAACAGACGCCGGAAATGGCGCCAATAGCGGTGCAGCCGGTTTCGATCGCCTATACCCGGCTCGACGGCATCCCGATCGGGCGGCTGCTGCGGCCTTATTTTGCCTGGTGCGGAACCGCCGAACTGGCGCCTCATCTGTGGAGCATGATCGGGCTCGGCACGATCGAAGTGGTCGTAGAATTTCACCCGCCGACGTTTTTCGCCGATTGCGGCTCGCGCAAGGCCCTCGCCCGCTATTGCCATGCGCGGATTGCCGGCGGCGTGGCCGCGGCGCTGGCCGGGCGTCCGCAGCCGGTGCCGGACCCGCCCTCGCCCGCGGCAGCCGCGCTGGCCGAAGCGCTGCCGCGTTGAGCAAAGCCAAGTCGACGCCAGAAGGACCGAGGATGTGACGAAGCGGGTATTTATCGCGACCTATGGTTGTCAGATGAACGTTTATGATTCGGCGCGCATGGTCGAGCTGCTCGCACCCCTCGGCTTTGACCGCGCCGAAGCGGCCGAAGATGCCGACCTCGTCATTCTCAACACCTGCCATATCCGCGAAAAGGCGGCCGAAAAGGTGTTCTCGGAACTCGGCAAGATCCGCGCGCTGAAGGCGCGCCGGGCGCGGCGCGGCGCGGGCATGCTGATCGCCGTTGCCGGCTGCGTCGCCCAGGCCGAGGGCGCCGAGATCCGCCGGCGCGCGCCCTTTGTCGATCTCGTCTTTGGCCCGCAGACCTATCACCGGTTGCCGGAGATGGTGGCGCAAGCGCTGCGCGCCGACGGCGCCGGGATCGTCGACACCAGCTTTCCCGAGGAAGCCAAATTCGACCATTTGCCAAAATCACGGCCGGGCCAGGGGGCGGCTGCGTTCCTGACCGTGCAGGAAGGCTGCGACAAGTTCTGCACCTTCTGCGTCGTCCCCTATACGCGCGGTGCTGAATATTCGCGGCCGGCGGCGGCAATTCTGGACGAAGCGCGCCAACTCGTCGCCGGCGGCGCCCGCGAGGTCACTCTCCTCGGACAAAACGTCAACGCCTATCACGGCGACGGCCCGGACGGAGAATGGGGATTGGGAGAGCTGATCCGCGCGCTTGCCGAGCTGCCCGGGCTCGATCGCATCCGCTACACGACCTCGCACCCCCGCGACGTCGACGACGGGTTGCTTGCGGCCCATCGCGACGTGCCGCAATTGATGCCGTTTCTGCATCTGCCGGTGCAAAGTGGCGCCGACCGCGTCCTCGCGGCGATGAACCGGCGTCACACCGCCGACGACTATCGCCGCATTGTCGGCCGCTTGCGCGCATCGCGGCCCGATCTGGCGTTATCGACCGATCTGATCGTCGGTTTCCCCGGCGAAAGCGACGAAGACTTCGGCGCTACCCTCGATCTCGTCGGCGAGATCGGCTTTGCCCAGGCGTTTTCGTTCAAATATTCGCCGCGGCCCGGGACCCCGGCCGCGGCTGCCGCCGGCCAGGTGCCCGATCCGGTCAAGAGCGAGCGGCTCGCCGTGCTGCAGGCGTTGCTGGCGCGTCAGCAGCAGGAGTTCAACCGGGCCTGCGTCGGTCGCGTGCTGCCGGTATTGCTTGAAAAACCTGGGCGACATGCGGGCCAGCTCGTCGGCCGCAGCCCCTATCTGCAGAGCGTTCACCTGACCGCAAATCGCGAGCAAGTCGGCGACGTCGTCCCGGTATTGATCGCGGGCGCCGGTCAAAACAGTCTGTCGGGGACGGTCGCCTCATGACGGCGCTCGGCTCCGAGACCGTCATCCCTGGGCGCGGAGAAGGGCAGGCCCAGCTCGAATTCGACGACAATCTGCTGCTGCCGATGCTGTACGGCGAGCGCGATCAGCATCTCGACCGGGTCGAGCGCCAGCTCGGCGTTTCGCTCGTCACCCGCGGCAACCGGCTGGCGATCTCGGGTCCGCCCTCGGCGACCGAGGCGGCGCGTCTGGCATTGTCGCGGCTTTACGACCGGCTGAAGCGCGGGCAGGACATCGACCTGCCGGTCGTCGAGGCGGCGATCCGTCTCGCCGAGGCCGAGATCGCCGACCGCAGCCTCAGCCTGTGGCAGGAGGACGCCGGTTTTCGCACGCGCAAGCGGCGCATCGCCGCGCGCACTCCGGGGCAAGGCGCCTATATCAAAGCCTTGCGCGAAAGCGAACTGGTCTTTGGGCTCGGCCCCGCGGGCACGGGTAAGACCTATCTCGCGGTGGCGGCCGCGGTCGATTTGCTGATGACCGGCCAGGTCGAACGCATCATCCTGTCGCGGCCGGCAGTCGAGGCCGGCGAACGCCTGGGCTTTTTGCCGGGAGATTTGCGCGACAAGGTCGACCCCTATCTGCGCCCGCTGTTCGACGCCCTCAACGACATGCTGCCGGCCGATCAGCTGGCGCGCCGCCTTGGCACCGGCGAGATCGAGGTCGCGCCGATCGCGTTCATGCGCGGCCGCACCCTGTCGCGCGCCTTTGTCATCCTCGACGAAGCGCAAAACACGACCCCGATGCAGATGAAGATGTTTCTGACGCGGCTCGGCGAAGGTTCGCGGATGGTCGTGACCGGCGATCCGAGCCAGGTCGATTTGCCGTCGGGGACGCGCTCCGGCCTCGCCGAAGCGCTCGACATCCTGGCTGGCGTCGAGGGCATCGCGGTCGTGCGCTTTACCGACCGCGATGTCGTCCGGCATGAATTCGTCGCCCGCATCGTCCGCGCTTACGAGGCGCACGAGCGCGCGGCGCGCGACGCCGAGCCGTGACCGGACCCGTCGCCGCAGTCGAGGTCGATGCCCGGGACCCGGCCTGGGTCGCCCAGTGCCCGGATGCCGAAAGGCTGGCTCGCGCCGCCGCGCGACTGGCACTCGGGTGCGGGATGAGAGCGGTCGGGATCGCGCCGCGGACGAGGTTCGAGCTCTCGGTCGTCCTCACCGGCGACGCCGAGCAACGCCGGCTCAATCGCGACTGGCGCGGGATCGATCGTTCGACCAACGTGCTCGCCTTTCCCGCCTGGAACCCCGACGCACCCGGGCCGCCCGACGCGCCAATGCTGCTCGGCGATGTGGTGCTCGCTTTCGAGACGGTGGTGCGCGAAGCGGAGGAGCAGCAGATAACGCTCGCCGACCATCTCGCCCATCTGATTGTGCACGGCGTGCTCCACCTGCTCGGTTATGATCACCAGACGGACGCGGCCGCGGCGGCGATGGAAACCGAGGAAACTTTCATCTTGGCGAGCCTGGGGGTGGCAGATCCCTATCGCGGCACCATGTGATCATCAAAGGCCTAGCCGATCGCTCAATGACCGATTCCGAGCCGCGCGATAGCAGCGGCCAGCCCGACCGGGAGCGGGCTTTTGCACCCTTGCGCAGCCTGATGCGGCTGATCCGCCGGCAGCGCAACGGCGAAAGCCTGCGTGAAACGATCGACGAGATGATCGAGGAGCCGCCTCCCGACGGCCCCGACCCGCTCGGCGCGCACGAGCGGGTTCTGATCGGCAACATTTTGAAGGGCCACGACTACACCGCCGCCGATGTCATGGTTCCGCGCGTCGACATTGTCGCCCTCGATGTCGAAACACCGTTCTCCGAGGTCGTCAAATCGGTGATCGAGCAGGGTCATTCGCGCGTGCCCGTCTACCGCGAGACGCTCGACAACGTTATCGGCTTTATCCACGTCAAAGACATCCTGCCGCCGGTTGCCGAGCGGCGCGAAACAAAGCTGGCGCCGTTGCTGCGCAAGCTCCTGTTTGTGGCGCCGTCATTGCCGATCCTCGACTTGCTGGTGCAAATGCGCCAGGCGCGCACTCACATTGCGATGGTCGTCGACGAATTTGGCGGCATAGACGGGCTGGTGACGATCGAAGACCTGATCGAGGAAATCGTCGGCGACATCGAGGACGAGCACGACGAGGCCGATGCGCCGAGCCTCGTCGAGCGCGGCGACGGCAGCTTGCTCGCCGATGCCCGCACCCCGATTGAAATACTCGAAGAACGACAAGGCATTCGCCTGCGCCCGGCCGGCGATCAGGAAGAAGTCGATACGTTGGGCGGCCTCGTCTCGACCCTCGCTGGCCGCGTGCCGAAGCGCGGCGAGGTCATCGCCCACCCCTCCGGCATCGAATTCGAGGTGCTGGAAGCCGATCCGCGGCGCATCAAACGCCTGCGCGTGCGCCGCCCGCCGGCCGCCCATGAAACGACAGGCGACAGCAGTGCCTGAGACCATCGTCTACCGCGTCCAGCCCGGCTCCCGGATCGACACGCCGCTCTGCCGCCTCGCCCAGGATGTCGCGGCACTGTCGGGCTGGCGGCGCTACGGGCTCGCCTTTCTGCTTGGCCTCGCCGCCGCCGCGGCGATGCCGCCCTTGGATCTGATGCCGCTGTTGGCGGTGGCGTTCCCCGGCCTGTTGTGGCTTGACGACGGCAGCGCCGGCCCCGGTGCGTCGTTTCGGCTCGGCTGGGTCTTCGGTTTCGGGTTTTTTCTGGCCGGGCTTTATTGGATCGCCGCGGCGCTGTTTGTCGACATCGACCGGTTTTGGTGGCTGGTGCCGTTCGCCGCCGCCGGGCTGCCGGCGGGATTTGCGATCTATGTCGGGCTGGCGCTGTTTGCGACCAGTCTCGTCTCGCGAATCTTACGGCTGCCGGCGGCGGCGCGGGTATTTGGCTTTGCCGTCGCCTGGAGCATGGCCGAGTGGGCGCGCGGCCATGCTTTGACCGGGTTGCCGTGGAACCTGATCGGCTACGCCTGGTCGGGCGGGTTTCCGGGTGCCATCGCGATGTTGCAGAGCGTTGCCGTGGTCGGCATTTACGGGCTCAGTTTTGTGACCGTGCTCGCGGCAGCGCTCTTGGCCCTGCTCGGCAGCCCGCGGCCCGGGCCGATGCCGGCGGTCCGGCGCTGGGCGCCGGCAATCGCCGCCGGAGTCTTGATCCTGGTGCCCGCGGGCGGCGGGGCGATCCGGCTCGCGACCACCGCCACCGTCTTGACCGCGACGAGGCTGCGTCTTGTCCAGCCGTCGATCGCGCAAGACCTGAAATGGGATCCCGCGGCCGCCCGCGACAATTTCCGGCGCCTGCTCGATCTCAGCCGCGCGCCCGCCCGCGAACCGTTGGCTGCGATCTTGTGGCCCGAGGCGGCAGTTCCGTTCCTACTCGGCCGCGACGAGCCGGCCCGCCAGGCGATTGCGGCGATCGTTCCGAAAGGCGGCTATCTGATCACCGGCGCACTGCGCGCGAACCCGCCGCCGGCGCCGGTCGACAAAATCTGGAACAGCATCGAGGCGCTTGACGACCGTGGCGACATCGTCGCCCATTACGACAAGGCGCATCTCGTTCCGTTCGGCGAATATGTGCCGTTTCGCAGCCTGCTGCCGCTTACCAAAATCACCGCCGGGACCATGGATTTGAGCGCGGGTTCGGGTCCTCGCACCCTCGCGCTGCCGGGCCTTCCGGCGTTTGCCCCGCTGGTCTGCTACGAGGCTATTTTCCCCGGCGCCGTCGTCGATGAGGGCGACCGGCCGGCGTGGATGCTGAACGTCACCAATGACGCCTGGTATGGGCGCAGTTCTGGGCCTTACCAGCATTTCGCGATCGCCCGCACCCGCGCCGTCGAGGAGGGCCTGCCGCTGGTCCGCGTCGCCAACAACGGCATCAGCGCGGTCGTCGATCCGTTGGGACGGGTTCTCGCGCGCACCGATCTCGACGCGATCGGCTATGTCGATGCCGCGCTGCCGGCCTCAGTCGCCCGCACGCCTTATGCCAGCGCCGGCGACTGGATGCTGGTGGGGTTGCTGATTCTCGGTGCGCTGCCGGTGGTGTTCAAGTTACATTGAGCCGGCGATACCGCTTGCGGTTGCATCGGGTTATCAAAAGTTGAAGCTTCGGCTTGACCAGCGACGCGATGGTATTCTAAATATCTAATGAATTGTTATCGAGAAAGCGATTGATCCCCGATGGCGATGCACCAACAGACCCGCCGGCCGGGACGCCAAAAGGGCGACAAGCCGAACCCGATCGACATTCATGTCGGCTCGCGGGTGCGGTTGCGGCGCAACATGCTCGGCCTCAGCCAGGAGAAGTTGGGCGAGGCGATCGGCTTGACGTTTCAACAAGTCCAGAAATACGAGCGCGGCGCCAACCGGATCGGCGCCAGCCGGCTGCACGATTTGAGCCGGGTGCTCGACGTCCCGGTGTCGTTCTTTTTCGACGACATGGATCCGGTGCGGGCTCCGGCGATTCCAGCGGGCTTCGCCGAACCGCCGGCCGAAGCTTTTGATTCCGATCCCTTGCGCAAACGCGAAACCATCGAGTTGGTCAGCGCCTACTATCGCATCGAGGACCCGAGCGTGCGGCGCCGCTTGTTCGAACTTGCCAAGGCGCTCGCCACCGGCAGCGAACGTCCGCCCGAAAAGTAGCGTTTTTCCGATGCGGCTGCGGCAGCGCCGCCGCCTCTACCACCGCCCGGCCAGAATCGAGGCTTGACGCTCGTCCGGCAAGGCTGCATCAACCGCGACGACCGCGTCGTCAGCCGCGTTATCTCAGGAGGGGTAAACCCTTGGCCAAACGTGATTTTGTTTTTACCAGCGAGTCCGTGTCGGAAGGTCATCCCGACAAGATCTGCGATCGTATTTCCGACGCGATCGTCGACACCTATCTCGCCGCCGAACCCGAAGCGCGCTGCGGTGTGGAGACGCTGGTCACGACCAATCGCGTGGTTCTCGCCGGCGAGGTTCGCGGGCCCGCCGAAATCACCGGCGAGCAACTGATCGAAGTGGCGCGCCAGGCGATCCGCGACATCGGCTACGAGCAAGAGAATTTTCATTGGGAGCGGGCGGCGATCAAGTGCCACATCCACGGTCAATCGGCCAACATTGCGCAGGGGGTCGACGCCTCCGGCAACAAGGACGAAGGGGCCGGCGACCAGGGCATGATGTTCGGATTTGCCTGCAACGAGACGCCGGCATTGATGCCGGCGCCGATATTTTATGCTCACGCCATGCTGCGCGCCCTCTCGGAGGCGCGCCACGCCGGTATGACGCCGCTGCTCGGCCCCGATGCGAAAAGCCAGGTGACGCTGCAATACGAAGACAACAAGCCGGTGCGCGCGACCAAGGTCGTGGTCTCTGTCCAGCATTCCGACCGGATCGATCAAGACGAGGTGCGGGAGACCATCCGCCCCTATGTCGTCTCCACCCTGCCGCCGGGGTGGATGTGCGACGAAGCCAATTTTCTCGTCAACCCGACTGGGCTCTTTGTGATTGGCGGGCCCGACGGCGACGCCGGCGTCACCGGGCGCAAGATCATCGTCGACACCTATGGCGGGGCAGCACCCCATGGCGGCGGCGCGTTTTCCGGCAAGGACCCGACCAAGGTCGACCGTTCGGCGGCCTATGCCGCGCGCTATCTCGCCAAGAATGTCGTCGGCGCGGGGCTCGCCGAGCGCTGCACGATCCAGATCGCCTATGCGATCGGGGTGGCCAAGCCGTTGTCCTTTTATGTCGATACCGAAGGTGCGATCGACGAGCGGAAACTCGGCCGCGTGCTGCAGGAGCTGATGGATCTGTCGCCGCGCGGCATCCGCACCCATCTCGCCCTCAACCGGCCGATTTACACCCGCACCTCCGCTTATGGGCATTTCGGCAGAACCCCCGAACCCGATGGCGGCTTCTCCTGGGAGAGGCTTGACCTCGTCGACGAACTGCGCCGCGCTTTCTGACCCCTTGGTGAGCGAGGCGCTACGACAACAGGCGCGGCTGTACGGGCGAAAACGCGGCCGGCCGCTGCGCGTCGGCCGGCAGCGCCTGGTCGACGAATTGCTTCCCCGGCTCGTAGTCGATCTGCCGGCAGCCGGCCAAGTCGATTTCGCGACGCTGTTCGCGCGGCCGCGGCGCTCGGTCTGGCTCGAAATCGGCTTTGGCGCCGGCGAGCATTTGGCGGCTTCGGCCGAAGCGCGGCGCGAAACCGGCTTTATCGGCTGCGAGGCGTTCGCAAACGGGGTCGCGAAGATCCTCGGCGAAATCGAGCGCCGGGAGCTCGACAACATCCGACTTTTTGCCGACGACGCGCGCCTGTTGATCGCGGCGTTGCCGCCGGCGTCGATCGATCGCGTCTTTATCCTGTTTCCCGACCCCTGGCCCAAGGCGCGCCATAAGAAGCGGCGCATCGTCTCAACCGAAACCCTCGGCCAGCTCGCCCAGATTACGACCGACGAGGCCGAGCTTCGTCTCGCCACCGACGACGTTGGTTATTTTTCGTGGATGCTGGGGCGGGTCACAACCCATCCGGCGTGGCAATGGCTTGCCCGCCGCCCCGCCGATTGGCGGCAGCGTCCGGCGGACCAACCACCCACTCGTTATGAGGAAAAAGCCCGCGCCGCCGGGCGCGCGCCGTTTTTTCTTCGCGCCCGCCGCCGGCCGCGCTCGGAAGTCTCTGCTGGCCTTCAGGCGAACGCGTGCGACGGCGCGAAAGAGGGGGTGGCGGAGGGAGGGGGATTCGAACCCCCGACAGGATTTGAAGTCCTGTAACGGTTTAGCAAACCGCCGCCTTCAGCCACTCGGCCACCCCTCCACCGATGAGCGGGTTTTGCCACGGCGTATGCAAGGCAAGGACGTAGCACAGGCCAATCGAGCGGCGCAAGGCGGGGGTGATCGAACAACCGACGAATAACCGAACAGCAACTCTTCCGCTTCGACCGCTCACAAGAAAGCGACGACCAGTGCCGCGGCGACGACAGCGAAGCCGAACCAAACGACGGCGCTCACCGCGGTCAGTCGCGGGCCCGCCTCAAACACGGGCCGTCACGGCGTTGGCGAGCGTCGCTGGCGCATCGCGATAAAGCTGTACACAGGTAACGCGCAACGCCCCGATGCCGTAGGTTTCGAGGGCCTCTTGCCAAGCGAGAAACTCTCCCGCTGAAAGCTGATAGCGCCGGCAGGCTTCGTCGAGACTGATGGAGCCGTTGCGCACCGCGTTCACCACCAAGGCTTTGCGATGCGGCGACCAGCGAACCATGCCGCTCGGCGGCAAGTCGACACCCGCATTCAACTCATCCGGCGCTACCATCTTAAGCCTCTCTTAATAGGTGATTATTCGGCTCTATCGAGGATGGTGAGTGCTGATGACGGCAAGGTTTCAGGCGGATGAATTCGCTGTAAGCTGGCGCCGGATCGAGGCTTGCCGCCGCTTCCCCGTCCGACGCCCGGTTCCATGCCGGATTTCAACGGCGACGTAGAGTTTCCCTCAACCGATCGGATGGCGCTTGCGCGCTTGCGCCCGCTCCATCGTTACGCGAATACTGCGCGGATTGCTGGCCGCGGGAGGCTGACCGTGGAAATCGGCGAAGCGCGTCAAGACGGCATGCTGGTGCTGCGGCCGGTCGGCCGTATCGACAATCTGACGAGTGCTGCGTTTCAGGATCGGCTGCTCGTCGCGGCGCGCGCCGGCGCCGCCGATGTCGTCGTCGATTTCACCGCTGTCGAGTACATTTCGAGCGCCGGGTTGCGCGCCCTGATGGCCGCCTCGAAGCTAAAATCGAAAGAGCGCCGCATCGGCGTCGCCGCGCTCAACAGCATCGTCGCCGAGATTTTCGCGATCAGCCGCTTTTCAGAGGTGATCCCGGTCTTCGAGAGCGTCGCTGCGGCGGTCGCGGCGGGTGCGAGCGCAGCGCACCAGCTGGCCGAAGCAGCGCCGATGCGCGTCCATTTTTGGGGCAGCCGCGGCTCGCTGCCGGCCCCGCTCGGCGCCGCCGCGGTGCGCGGCAAAGTACGCGACGCGCTGCTTGCCGCGCGCAAACGCGAGCTCGCGACGGCCGAGGCGATCGACGCCTTTATCGACCGCGAATTGCCGTTTACGTTGCGCGGCACTTTTGGCGGCAACACCGCCTGCGTCGAGATTGCGGCCGGCGGCGACGAGTACGTGCTGTGCGACCTCGGCACCGGCGTGCGCGAGTTCGGGCGCAAACTGGTCGCCGAATACGGCTCCGACCGCAAGCATTGCTTCAACGTGTTCCTGTCGCATCTGCACTGGGACCACGTGATGGGCTTTCCGTTTTTCCCGCCTGCTTATATTCAGGGCAACCTGATCCGCATCCATGGCTGTCACAGATCCTTGCGCGACGCGCTGCGCCGGCAGCATCAGGAACCGGGCTTTCCGGTCGATTTTGACACGCTCGGCGCGACCATCGAGTTTGTCGAACTGGTTCCCGGCCGCACCCACCAGGTTGCAGGGCTGTCGGTGTTGCCAATCCAGCAGTTTCACGGCGGCGACTCCTACGGTTACCGGTTTTCGCGCGGCGACAAGTCGATCGTCTATTCGACCGACTGCGAGCACAAATATTCCGTGCTGGACGAATCCTATCCGTTTGTGCATTTCTACCGAAACGCCGACCTGTTGATCTTTGATGCGATGTATTCTTTGGCGGACACGGTATCGGTTAAGGAAGATTGGGGGCATTCGAGCAATATCGTCGCGGTTGAACTGGCGCAGGCGGCGCAGGTCAAGCGGCTGGTGCTGTTTCATCACGAGCCCGCCTATGACGACCGGATGATCGAAGCGGTCTACGGCGAGACCCTGCGGTTCGAGGAGATCAGCCGCGACGGCCACAAGGTCGAGGTGATCGCCGCCTTTGACGGGCTCGACCTCACCGTCTGAATTGATGAACGCGGCTTTGCGGCTGTGCGGGGTCGAGGCCGAACTCCCCCGCCTGATGGAATTTGCCGAGAAGTTCGCCGGTCGCTGCGGGTTGCCCGGTTCGGAACGAGCGCGGCTTTTGATCATCCTCGAAGAGCTGTTCACCAACGCCCTGCATTACGGCTATCCGCACGGGGCGGCGCAGGCCCAGATCAAGGTGGCGCTCACCGCGCAGCCCGGCCGGATCGAGATCGATTTCAGCGATGACGGCCGGCCGTTCGACCCGCTGGCGCAAAGCTCGCCGCAACTCGACCAAGCCCCGGCCGACCGGCCGGAAGGCGGGCTTGGTCTGCATATCCTACGCTCGCTCGTCGACGAAGCGAGCTACCGCCGCACCGGCGGCCGAAACCATCTGACGCTGATCCGCAACCTCCTCGGTTCGGGTTGAGGCCGCGCGCGCTAGTCGAGCGGGCGGTGCAGGCCGGACGCCACCTCGAGATATTCCGGGTCATCCGGGCTCAAGATACCGCGCCGCACCGCGAAATCGAGGATCACAAGATTGACGTTGAACTTGAAATCAGTGCCTTGGCGGATCCGGCCGAGCACCGCCGCCGCCGGCATCAGCGCGAAATCGACGAATTCGCCGTCGCGGTTTTGCGGCACAAATTCGGCCGGCACTTCGAGGTCGTAGACGAACAGCACGTCGTCGCGGATGCCGAGCGCGGTCTCCATGCGATAGGAGACCGCACCCGCCGCGACCGCCCGCGCGATCAATTCCGGCGGTATCATGGCTTCCTCGTCGGCCTCCTTGACGAGGGTCTCGACGAGACCGTGGCCGTTGCCGATCCCGCCGGCGACGAGGTTGTCGAGCTTGTTCGGCGCCACGCGTTTGTTTGCGGCTCGGCGCCCGACCCACAGCAGCATCGCGTCCGGGTCATAGCGATAGCCGTTGAGGTGGACCCCATAGGCACGGGTTCCGAAAAACGGGACCGCTCCACGATCGAGACGGAAGATCGGCGGCGCTCCCCAGCGCACCGCTACGTCGAAGGTCTCAGTGCGAGTCTTCGGGATCTGCTTTTCGGCGACGAGCGCATCGACGACATCGTCGACCGCTTGGCTGACCGCCGCCGCGTCGCCCTCGGCTACAAGGTCGATTCTGTCATCGGCAACCCGGAACACCCCGGGAAAGCGCCGCAGCGTTTCGGCGTTGTCGCGGCGCACGAGCCCGATCCGATCGACCCCGGCGAACAGCGGGACGACGCGCGCCGCAGCGAAATTGTTGCACCGCCGAATATGGTCGACAAATGACACAGCCTAAAGCTTTCCGGTCAGCTGCCGCGATCCTGGGATAGTGTCAGCACCGCCTCGACAGAGGCGATTTGACGCAGACAGGCGGCAATGTATTCGGTGATTTCGCGGCCGAGCCCGCTCATTCGGATTTCGATGGTCAATCGCGTCTGATCGGCGCCGGACACCGCGCTGTGCCAAAGAGAGGGCACCAACCCACGCTTGGCGAAAAGTTCGAGAACGCGCGGCATCACCCCCGGTTCCGACCGGGCGTGAACGGAAAAGAAAGCAGTTTCGGGAAGATTGGTTTCAGCGACGGTCGCAGCAACTGACGACATGGTCATGATCCTCGGCGAGAACTGGGCGAGTCAGCAGAGCCCGAACCCGGTTTGGGTTCGGGACTGTAATTCGCCGGCAGCGCCGGTCATGAGCCGTCGTTAAAGCCACAGCGACACATTTAGTCCCAGCGAGCGATGCCGTCAACGTGCGTCCATGCCCCCAATCATCTTCTTTTAATCCTTTCGGATCGAAGGGCGCGTCTTTCTGTTTTCACAGCAGCAGGTTACAGCGGCAAGGGATGGGCTGTGGTGAAAAAACCGATCGTCGTGACCGAAACCGAGGCGCGCCAGGCTACCAAAGAGGGGGTGGTGCGCTACATATTGCTGGTGTCGCTGGTGCTGGTCGTGATTCTATTTGCGCTAGCATATGTCTTTTTCCATTAAATGGAGCGAGTGATGATCTCGATGCGCTTCGGCTTTGTCGTCGTGTTCACGCTCGCCGCCGCAGGATGCAGCGTCGGTGCCCCCGAGCGCGCCAGCGACATCCAGAATTTGCACGGAATATCGGATGATATTTCGGCAGTCAAAATGACGGAATCGGACTCGCTGAAGATTCCCGATCCAAACCTGCCGACCACCCTTCCGCATACCTATCAATTGCCTCAGGATTAAATGCGGTTGGTGTTTGTCGTGGGGCCTTCGCCAGGTGGCGGGTGTTGATAATCGCAGCTCGCTGGCCCTGACCGGGCAGGCGCTGGGCGCGGCCGACGCCTTCCTTGCGGCGGCAAAGGTCAAGGTTGTCGCGCGGATCGGCACGGACGGCGGCGTCGACGCGGAACGGCTTGAAACTGACCAGATCGCCGGGCACGCGCTCGCCTGGGCGGCGGCCACGGTCGAGGCGCTGCACCAGATCCGCAATTGGGCGCTGCGGCTCGACGCCGCCGGAGCGCTTGGCGACGCCGAAGCACTGATCCTCGAAATCGCCTATGGCGAATACCTGGCCCAGCTCAACGGCGGCATCCCGATGGCCCAGGGCGAGTTCGCCCGCCCCGACGATTTGGGCATGACCGAGGCCGAGTCGGCACCGTTGCGCGCGAGCGCGGCCGGGGCGTTGGCGGCGGGGTTGAGCCCGGCCCGCGCGCGGCTCGGCGCGCTTCTCGCCGAAAGCGGTGCAGCGGCACTCGGGCGGGCCGGTCTCGACGATGCCACCCTCGACATGATCCGCGACCAGGTGCGCCGTCTCGCCGAGCGCGCGGTCACGCCCTTCGCCCAGGATTGGCACCGCCGGGACCAGCTGATCCCGTTGCCGCTGATCGAGGAATTGGCCGGGATGGGCGTCTTCGGTCTGACTATCCCCGAGGAATATGGCGGGCTCGGGCTCGGCAAGACCGCGATGTGCGTCGTCTCCGAAGAGTTGTCGCGGGGCTATCTCGGCGTCGGTTCGCTCGGCACGCGGTCCGAGATCGCCGGCGAGCTGATCCGGCTCAACGGCACCAAGGCACAACAGGCGCGCTGGTTGCCGGCGATCGCCTCTGGGAAGGTGCTGCCGACAGCAGTCTTTACCGAGCCCGGCGCCGGCTCGGACCTCGCCGGGGTCGCGACCCGTGCGGTGCGCGACGGCGACACTTATCGCATCTATGGCGCCAAGACCTGGATCACCCACGGTTCGCGCTCCGACCTGATGACGCTATTGGCGCGCACCGCCGGCGGCGAGCGCGGTTACCGCGGCCTCAGCATGTTTTTGGCGCCCAAGCCGCGGGGCGGCGAGGCCGACCCGTTCCCGGCGGAGGGAATGAACGGTACCGAAATCCCGGTGCTCGGCTATCGCGGCATGAAGGAATACGAAATCGCCTTTGACGGTTTTGCCGTGCCCGCCGACGGTCTGCTCGGTGCGGTCGAAGGCCAAGGTTTCAAGCAGCTGATGGCGACCTTTGAAAGCGCCCGCATCCAGACCGCGTCGCGCGCCGTCGGGGTCGCGCAGAACGCGCTCGAATTGGGCCTCGCTTACGCGCTCGAGCGCCGGCAATTCGGCAAGCCGCTCGCCCATTTCCCGCGGGTCGCCGCAAAGCTTGCATCGATGGCGGCGGAAACGATGGTCGCCCGCCAGCTCACCTATTTCGCCGCGCGTGAAAAGGATGGCGGCCGGCGCTGCGACATCGAGGCCGGCATGGCCAAGCTGCTGGCTGCGCGCGTCGCCTGGTCGAACGCCGACAACGCGGTGCAGATCCACGGCGGCAACGGCTATGCGCTCGAATACCCGATCAGCCGCGTGCTGTGCGACGCGCGCATCCTCAACATCTTCGAGGGTGCGGCCGAGATCCAGGCCCAGATCGTCGCCCGCGGCCTGATCTCCGGCCGGAACTAGCCCGCAGCTCGGCGCAAGCTTTAAAAGCTGCCATCCCTGTCAAGCACTTAGGGACACCCGCACGCCGGCGGCCTGCGGGTCCGCGGCGACGAGGCACTTGCCCTTGGATGATAGGTGCGCGATACCAGGCGGCGAACATGCCGACCCTGTTTCTCATTGTTTTGATCGACCTGATCGGGTTCGGCCTCGTCATCCCGCTGTTGCCGTTTTATGGGGTTCGGTTCGGCGCCGCCGCACCCGAAGTGACCTGGCTGCTCGCCACCTATTCGCTGATGCAGCTGTTGGCCGCCCCGTTGTGGGGCCGGCTCAGCGACCGGATCGGCCGGCGCCCGGTGCTGATGGCGAGCATGGCGGCCTCGGCGCTGGCCTATTTATGGCTCGGCGCCGCCGACGCGCTGTGGATGTTGTTTGCGGCGCGCGCGCTCGCCGGCGCTTGCGCCGGCAACATCGCCGCCGCCCAGGCCTATATCGCCGACATCACCAAACCGGAGGAGCGCGCCCACGGCATGGGCATGATCGGCGCCGCCTTTGGCCTCGGGTTTATTTTCGGCCCCGCGCTCGGCGGCTTTCTCGCCGGCAACAACCCGGCGACCGCCAATCTCCAGACCCCGGCCTGGGCCGCCGCCGGGCTGTCGTT
>DATMKU010000397.1:0-37864 GCA_035570935.1 Allostellaceae bacterium | reverse complement strand
ATGTTAGCACGTAGCCGTGACGGCCGGACAGCCCGCAACTATTTTGACTACTTCCAGATCGGCTCCCCCGCGCCCGGCAGGCCGAGCCGCGGCCACTTCTCCGTCACGGTCCGCACCACATCGTCGTCCATGCGGATCAGCCGGCCCCACTCCCGCTTCGTCTCCGGCGGCCATTTGTTGGTCGCGTCGAGGCCGATCTTAGAACCCAATCCGGAGTCCGGCGACGCAAAATCGAGATAATCGATGGGCGTGGACTCCACGACGGTGATGTCGCGCGCAGGATCCATGCGCGTCGAGAGCGCCCACATCACGTCTTTCCAGTTGCGCGCATCGATATCGTCGTCGACGACGATAACGAATTTCGTGTACATGAACTGGCGCAGGAACGACCAGATCCCCATCATCACCCGCTTGGCGTGGCCGGGATAGGCTTTCTTGATCGCCACCACCGCGATGCGGTAGGAGCAGCCCTCGGGCGGCAGCCAGAAATCGACGATCTCGGGAAATTGCTGTTGCAGCAGCGGGATGAAGACCTCGTTCAGGGCCTCGCCGAGGATCGACGGCTCGTCCGGCGGGCGGCCGGTAAACGTCGACAGGTAGATCGGGCGATGGCGCATCGTGATCGCCGACAGCCGGAAGACCGGAAAGCGCTCAACCGCGTTGTAATAGCCGGTGTGGTCGCCGTAGGGACCTTCGTCGCCGAACTCGTCGAGTGCGACGTGGCCTTCGAGGACGATTTCGGCCTGCGCCGGCACCTTCAGCGGCACGGTCTTGCAGTCGACCAATTCGACCCGGCGGCCGCGCAGCAGCCCGGCGAACTGGTATTCCGACAAGGTGTCCGGAACCGGCGTCACCGCGGCGAGGATGGTGCCGGGGTCGGCGCCGATTACCGCCGCCGCGGGCAGCGGCTCACGCCGCTCGGCACTCCAGCGCCGGTGATGCTGCGCCCCGCCGCGATGGGCGAGCCAGCGCATCAGGGTCGTGTCGCGGCCGGTCACCTGCATGCGGTAGATGCCGAGGTTGAAGCCGTCTTCGCGACGCTCACCCGGACCCTTGGTCACGACCAAGGGCCAGGTGATCAATGGGGCCGGCTCGCCCGGCCAGCAGGTCTGAACCGGCAGGGCGGCAAGATCGATCTCGGCCCCACGCAAGACGATTTCCTGGCAAGGCGCGCTGTTGACGGTGCGCGGCCGCATCGCCATGACCGTTCGCAACAGCGGCAGCAGATCGAGCGCCTCGCGCCAGCCGCCGGGCGGCTCGGGCTGCTTCAAGAAGGCGAGGGTCTCGCCGACTTCGCGCAACTGGTGCGGCTCACGGTCCATGCCCCAGGCGACCCGCTCGACGGTGCCGAACAGATTGACCAGCACCGGCATCGGGTAGATCCGGCCGCTTTTCGCATCGGCGACATTTTCGAACAATGCCGCGGGTCCGCCCTCGGCCAACAACCGCGTTTGGATTTCGGTCATTTCGAGAATGGGCGAGACCGGTGCGGTGACCCGCGCCAGCCGCCCGCTCGCTTCGAGCCGGTCAACAAACTCGCGCAAGCTGGAATAGGGCATGGCGCGCTATATAGGTGCGGCGGGGCGGGTTGGCGAGCGCGGGTCAGCCGGGCAGCACCTCCCAGATCACTGTTTCGCGGACATCACGGTCTTCGAGCTCGCGGCTCGTCGGCACCAGATAACGGGCGCGCTGCGCAAGACCCGCGACCGGAAGATAGGCGCGGCCAGGGTCGCCTAGGAGTACGAGACATCCGCGCGCGGCGAGCGTACGCAGCCACGGGACAACCCGTTGCGCCATCTCGCGCTCGTAGCACACGTCGCCGGCAGTGACGATGTCCCAATTCGGGTCCGCGGCCCCGATCACGTCGGCGGGCATCACCTCCACAGCGACATCGTTGAGCGTGGCGTTGGCGGCGATGGCGGCGATCGCGAAAGGGTCGACCTCGGCGGCAAGCACCTGTCGGGCACCGGCCCTGGCGGCGGCGATCGCGACGAGGCCCGAGCCGGACCCGAAATCGAGCACGGCGCGGCCAGCAACCCATTCGGGATGGTCGAGCAGATAGCGCGCAAGCGCCTGGCCGCCGGCCCAGGCGAAGGCCCAATACGGCGGCGGCACGGCGCCGCGCGACAGGCTCTCCTCGGTCGCCTGCCAGAGCGGCGTCACCTCGCTCGCGAGATAAAGGCGGATCTCCGGCACCAGCGGCGGCCGCTCGACCGCGGTGTTGCGCCGCACGAAAATTGCGGGATCCACGAGCGCAGTCAGATCAAATGCCCGCCGACGATCCCGGCGAGCAGCAACCAGCCGACCATGCGATTGGAGCGGAACTTGGCGAGGCAATCGGCCGGATCGTCGGTGTCGATGCGGGCCGCCTGCCAGCCGAGTTGCAGCGCCGCCAGCGCCAGCCCAACCCAGAACGGCGCGCCGAGCCCGGCCAGGCGGCCGGCCATTCCCCACAATGCCAATGCCGCGGCATAAAACACGAAAAGCCACGGGCGGGTGCTTGCGCCGAGCGCGAGGGCCGACGATTTGACGCCGATGCGGACATCATCTTCCTTGTCCTGATGCGCGTAGATCGTGTCGTAACCGATCGTCCAGAACACCCCGCCCAAATAGAGCAACCCAGCCGGCCAGGCGAGCGCGCCGGTGACCGCCGTCCAGCCGATGAGCGCCCCCCAATTGAAATTGAGGCCGAGAAAGATTTGCGGCCAGTAGGTGATCCGCTTCATGAACGGATAGGTGCCGATCAGGCCAAGAACCGCAAACCCCGGCAAAATGCTTGCCCGGTTCAGGCTGAACAGCACCGCGGCACCGACCGCCAGTTGCAGCAGCAGGAAAGCCACCGCCCGCGGCACGGTGACGGCCCCGCTCGGCAGCGGACGCAGCCGGGTGCGCGCGACCCGCGCGTCGTAATCGCGATCGGCGATGTCGTTCAACGTGCAGCCGGCGCCGCGCATGACCAACGCCCCAAGCGCGAACAGCGCCATCAGTGCCGGACCCGGCCACCCGCGCGACGCCAGCGCAATCCCCCACCATCCCGGAAACAGCAAGAGCCACGTCCCGATCGGCCGGTCGAGCCGGGCGAGGCGCGCATAGGGCCGGGCGCGCGCCGGCAGCCGGCGCTCGACCCAATCGTCCGGGCGAATGTCGCTGGGATCGGCTGATATCCCGGATTCGTTGTAGCCTCCAGCCGCAGGCGCTTCGATCGCCGCTGCGCCGACGCGGGAGCCGGGATCAGAGGGACCCGCCTCGGAGGCGGAGAGATTGGTGATCATTTTGGACAGGCGGCCCTCATCTGGTGCTCGGTTGCGGTTGCGAACCTTCGGCGGTACCTCCAACATCGTCATCCCGACGCAGGTCGGCATCCGCCGCGCCCGTGGGTACCGGCCTGCGCCGGTATGACAGGGAAAGCATCCGGCAAACCAGATGCAACAAATTTCAAATTCCAGATACTGACTGGAATGATGCCGACCAGCGGTTCGAGGATCGCAATATGAGAGGGCGTCTAGAGGCGCGCCTTTACCTGACGCCGCCGCTGGCGGCCGGTGCCGCGGTCGTGCTGGCACCGGGGCAAACGCATCATTTGCGCACGGTGCTGCGGCTCGCGCCCGGTGCTGCGGTGTCGGCGTTCAATGGGCGCGACGGCGAATGGCTGTGCCGAATTGCCGAACTCGACCGCGACCACGGGTCGCTGGCGGTAGAGCAACGACTGCGCCCGGTCGAGCCGGAAGCCGATCTTTGGCTGGTTTTCGCGCCGATCAAGCGGGCGCGGCTCGATTGGCTGGTGGAAAAGGCAACCGAACTCGGGGTGTCGGCGTTGCTGCCGGTGTGGACCCGGCACACTCAGGCGGAGCGGCTCAATCTCGACCGGCTGCGCGCGCACGCGGTCGCCGCGGCCGAGCAGAGCGAGCGCTTGTCGGTGCCGGAACTGCGCGCGCCGCATCCGCTCGACGCCATCCTAGGAGCATGGCCGGCCGAAAGACGTCTGATCGTCTGCGACGAGACCGGCGAGGGCGAACCGATCGGCGCCGCTTTGGCGGGGCTCGGGCCCGGGCCGACGGCTTTCCTGACCGGGCCCGAAGGCGGGTTCGCCGAGACGGAGCTTGCTTCTCTGAGCAAATTCACTTTTGTTAGCCGGGTTGGGCTCGGGCCCAGGGTGCTGCGCGCCGACACCGCGGCACTCGCGGCTTTGTCGGCGTTTCAAGCGATCGCCGGCGACTGGCGTCGCACCCGTTCGGTCGACCGGGTCCCCGGCTCCGCCACGTAACCGGAGCTACCGTCCGTTAGGGACAGCTATCGCTGGAGTTCCGCCGCGCATGACGACGACGCCGAGCACGCCCGGAGACCCGATCGCCGACAAGCGGCAGCTTGTCGAATACCTCGAATCGGGATCAAAGCCGCCGGCGGCGTGGCGCATCGGCACCGAGCACGAAAAATTTGTCTTTCGCCGCTCCGACCTGCGACGCGTGCCGTATGAGGGGCCGGACGGCATCGCGGCGCTGCTCCGCGGCATGATGCGGTTTGGCTGGAAGCCGGTCGTCGAAAACGGCAATACGATCGCATTGTCGAACGACGCGCGATGTTCGATCACGCTCGAACCCGGCGGCCAGTTCGAACTGAGCGGTGCGCCGCTCGAAACCGTGCACCAGACCTGCGACGAGGTGCACGAGCATCTGCGTCAGGTGCGCGAGGTCTGCGACGAATTGGGGCTCGGCATGATCGGGCTCGGCTTTGACCCGAAATGGCGGCGCGAGGACATCTCGTGGATGCCCAAGGCGCGCTACCGCATCATGCGCGACTACATGCCGAAAAAGGGCCGGCTCGGCCTCGACATGATGCTACGCACCTGCACCGTGCAGACCAACCTCGACTACCAATCCGAAGCCGACATGGTCAAAAAGTTCCGGGTCAGCCTGGCGTTGCAGCCGGTGGCGGTGGCGCTGTTCGCCAATTCGCCCTTTGTCGAGGGCAAGCCGTCGGGACTGTTGAGCCAGCGCAGCCGGGTGTGGACCGACACCGACCCCGACCGCTGCGGGACCCTGCCGTTCGTATTCGAGCCGGGTTTCGGGTTCGAGCGTTATGTCGACTACATGCTCGACGTGCCGATGTATTTCGTCTACCGCGACGGCCGCTACATCGACGCCAGCGGGCTGTCGTTTCGCGATTTCATGGCTGGAAGGCTATCGGTACTCCCTGGCGAAATTCCCCGCCTGGGCGACTGGATCGACCATCTGACCACGGCTTTCCCCGAGGTCCGGCTGAAGACGTTTCTGGAGATGCGCGGCGCCGATGGCGGCCCGTGGCGCCGGCTGTGCGCGCTGCCGGCGCTGTGGGTCGGCATTCTCTACGACACGACGGCGCTCGACGCAGCCGCGGATCTGGTCGCCGACTGGACCGCAGAGGAGCGCGAGGCGATGCGCCGCGACGTGCCGCGGCTGGGATTGGCGACGCCGCTGCGCACCCGCACCCTGCGCGACGTGGCGCTCGAAATGCTCGAGATCGCCCGCGAGGGGCTGCATCGCCGTGCCCGGCGCAGCGCTTTTGGCGAGGACGAAACCCATTTTCTCGATCCACTCTTCGCGATCGCCGGCTCGGGCCGCACGCCCTCCGAGGAATTGCTCGAAGACTTCCGCACCCGCTGGCACGGCGATATTAACCCGGTCTTCACCGACTACGCGTATTAGGAAGCCCCGAGCCGCTATTCGCGGTCGAGGGGGGCGCCGTCGGCGAGTTCAGCGTAGAAGTTGAACGAATCTTTTGGGCGGCGCTGCTGGGACTCGTAATCGACATGGACGACGCCGAAGCGCTTGCCGTAGCCGAACGTCCATTCGAAATTGTCGAGCAGGGACCACACAAAATAGCCCTTCACCGGCACGCCGGCCGCGATTGCGTCCTGCACCGCGCCGAGATAGCCGCGCAGATAGCCGATGCGCTTCTCGTCGCGGATATGCCCGTCGGCTTCGACCTGGTCGGGGAAAGCGGCGCCGTTTTCGAGGATGTAGATCGGCAGATCGCCGCTGTAGCGCTCCTTGACTTCGATCATCACCGCGCGGAACGCGTCAGGAGCGATCTCCCAGCCCATATCAGTGACCGGTACGCTGTCCGGCGGCGGCAAGGTGCCGGCCTCGAACGGATGGTCGGGGTCTCGCCGCACCCGACTTCGCGTGTAGTGGTTGAAGGCGAAATAATCGAGCTTTTGTCTGATGACTTCGAGATCGCCCGCCTGCACCAGCGGCTCGGCCATCTCGGCGGCAAGCGGCTCGGGGTAATGCCCGAGCATCTGCGGGTCGGGGAACGAGCGGTTCCACAACGCGTCGAGCATCATCGTCGCGATCTCGTCCTCTTCATGGTCGCTCGCCGGTTCGTAGGGGTGGAAATTGAAGATGTTTCCGAGGAGCAGATCGGCGCGCTCGGCCCGCATCGCCTCGACGCCCCGCCCATGCGCCAGGTTCATGACGTGGATCGCGGTCAGCGCGCTGAGGCGGCCGCGAATTCCAGGGGCATGCCCGCCGTCGCCATAGCCTTTGACGCAGGCGCAGTTGGGCTCATTGAACGTCGCCCAATGCTTGACCCGGTCGCCGAGCCGCCGCACCGCCAGCTGCGCATATTCGGCGAACCATGACGCGGTGTCGCGGTTCTGCCAGCCGCCGCGATATTCGAGCGCTTGCGGCAAATCCCAATGGTAGAGGCAGACCCAAGGCTCGATGCCGGCATCCAATATGCCGTCGATCAAGCGGTCGTAGAATTCGAGGCCTTTGAGGTTGGGCATGCCGCGGCCCTCGGGCAGGATGCGCGGCCAGGCGGTCGACAGGCGATAGGCGCCGAGCCCCAATTCGCGCATCAGGGCGACGTCTTCGGGCCAGCGATGATAATGGTCGCAGGCGGTGTCGCCGGTGTCGCCGTTGGCGATGGTGCCGGGCAGGCGACAGAACGCGTCCCAGATCGAGGGGCCGCGCCCCTCCTCCCTGACCGCCCCTTCGATTTGATAGGCGGCGGTCGAGGCGCCCCACAAAAAACCATCGGGAAAACTCGTCGCCATCGTCCTGTCTTATCGATTGTTGCGCAGCGCGCGCAGGGCGCTCAGGCAGAGATCAGCCATGGGCGGGCGGCGGCAGGATCGGCGCGCTTTCGATCATCCGCGGACCATCGCCGAGCCGCATCCTCCGCCATTCGGCGGGGTCGCCCATTGCCGCGCCGGGCGGCCGGCCGGACAGCGACATCCAGCGGTCGCGATCCCACGACGTGACCGCGGCATCGACCCGCAAAGACATGCCCGCGGCCGGCGCTGCCGCATCGAGCGCCGCCCACGGGATCAGCGCCTCGGCGGTAATGCGCGGCTGGTCGGCGCCGAAGTAAACCGCCTCCGAATTGGCGATTGGGATGCAGCCGTGCTCGATCGCCCGTTGCGCCCGGCCGGCGCACAGCTCGGCGGCCATTTCGGGGTAGTCGTGGATTTTGGTGCGCGGCGGGATGAAGAACAGCGTAAAGCGCTGCGGCCCGCCGCCGGCATCAACCCCGAGCTCGACCCGGTAGGCGTCGCTCAGCGGGAACGGCCCGTCATAGGCCAGCAGGTCGATGTCGAAATAATCCTGGCCGACCGTCGCCAATTGCAGACCGCGCTCGCTCCAGGTCAGATAAACCTCGCCGAACTCGACCGCTCCCGGCGATGCGGTCAACCGCGGCAGCAGGCTCGCCGGCTTGGGCCAGTCCGACAGCGAGCGATTGCGCAATTCGACCTCGGCGCGCGGAATGACGAACTCGCTCGACGCGCGCGCCGGCGCCGCCGCCTCGGCATGGATCGCGGAGGCGCGGAGATTGGCGGCCGCCAGAGCCGCGGTCAGCCGCCGGTAGGGCTGGTCGTCGATGTCGACGAGCCCGAAATCATAGTCCTCGCCGTCGGGGCGCCCGCCCTTGGGGTGGTCATAATACTGGAACCAGTGGGCGCCGACGATTTCGGGGATCGCGGCGAAGTTCTCGGTCGCCGCCGCCGCTCCAACGGCGCGCTCGGCCTGGGTGTCGACCGTCATCAGATGGCCGTTGTTGAGGTTGCCGGTGCGGTTCTGCCGCGCCGCATAAAACCATTCGGAGACCAGCACGGGCTTGCCGCCGGACAACTTTCGCAGCCCGTCGAAATAATAATCGGCGATCCAGCCGTCGCTCGCATCGACGTTGTAGTTGGTGGCGATGGCATCGACATAGGGCGCCATCGCCCTGATAGCCGCCGGGTCGTAATAGATCGGCAGGCGATCGCCGAAATAGAGCGCGTCGGGATCGGCGGCCCGGATGGCACGGGAGGCGAGCGCGTAATAATGGCGGGCAACGATGCCGCACCACTCGCGCACGACATGGATGCCGGCGCCATCGGGCCGCATCCGCGTCATCCCGGTTGCGGCGAGCAGCGCGGCCCATGAACGGACGTTGGGCGGCGGCAAAAAATCGGCGGTGAAACGCGCCCAGTCGCCACCATAATGGTGCCGCAGGGTCTCGACCCAGTGCTGCTTGGTCGCCGAATCTGCCGGCTTCATCGAATAAAAGACAAACAGCGCGCCGGCCCACCAGCCGACCTCGTTGTCGGAAAAATAACCGATCCGATAGGGCGTATTGCGGTAGGGCGCCACGAGCTTGCGAGCGAGCGCCATCATCCGCGTCGCGGTCTTTGGCGCGAACGGGTCGAACCAGTGAAAGCGCGCGCGGCGCCCGAGCTCGAGGTTGACAACGGTCGGCAGGTGCAATTCCTGCGGTGGCAAGGCCCAGCCGCCGGCGCTGTTGAACCCCCAGGCGGCGAGGCGGCGGCGGGTCGCCTCGACCCAGGCCTCCTCGCTCGGCGCGAACGCCGTCCAGCTGTAATAGACTTTGCCGGCCTTCTCGCGAAACGGATAGCCGCCGTCGAGGGCGTTGACCCCAAGGCTCAAAAAAGGCTGACCGCAGGGCGTCACCAGCCAGGAGACGCCGTTTTTCGTGGTCAGCGACCAGCGCGTCGTCGGCGCCTGGGTGAGGTGGGTGCAGGCCGCGGCGCGCCCCACAGGCAAAGCCGCCACGACAAAGGCTGCGAGCGCCAAGCCCGGCCCGCGGCGGAGCAGCCGCATTATCCCCCCAGATGCTGCCGCCGGTCGGCGGTGAGCTTCACGCGTTGGTGCCGCCGACGGTCAGACCGTCCATCCGCAAGGTCGGCTGGCCGACGCCGACCGGCACGCTCTGCCCGTCCTTGCCGCACGTGCCGATGCCGTGGTCGAGAGCCAAATCGTTGCCGATCATCGTAACCTTGGTCAGCGCATCGGGGCCGTTGCCGATCAACGTCGCCCCCTTGACGGCCGGGCCGATCTTGCCGTTCTCGATCAAATAGGCTTCGGACGCCGAAAACACGAATTTGCCGGATGTGATGTCGACCTGGCCGCCGCCGAAATTGACCGCATAGAGCCCGCGGCCGACCGACGCGATGATCTCCTGCGGGTCGCGCTCGCCGGCCAGCATGTAGGTGTTGGTCATCCGCGGCATCGGTGCGTGGGCGAAGCTTTGGCGCCGGCCGTTGCCGGTCGGCTGGGCGCCGAGCAGGTGGGCGTTCATGCGGTCCTGCATATATCCCTTGAGGATCCCGTCCTCGATCAGGGTCGTGCAATTGGTCGGCGTCCCCTCGTCGTCGACCGTCAGCGAGCCGCGCCGGTCGGGCATCGTCCCGTCATCGACGACGGTGACGCCTTTGCTCGCGACCCGCTCGCCGATCATGCCGGAAAAGGCTGAGGTCTTTTTGCGGTTGAAATCGCCTTCGAGCCCATGTCCGACCGCCTCGTGCAGCATGACCCCCGGCCAGCCCGGGCCGAGCACGACGATCATCTCGCCGGCCGGCGCCGGCACCGCGCCGAGATTGACCAATGCCTGGCGCAACGCCTCGTCGACCTCTTCCTTCCAATGGGCGGGATCGAGGAAGCGATCATAGGCGATACGCCCGCCGGCGCCCGAGGAGCCGGTTTCCATGCGGTCGCCCTCGCCGACGACGACCGAGACGCCGAGCCTCACCAGCGGGCGAATATCGGCGACCCGGCGGCCGTCGGCGCGGATGATCTGCACCCCCTGCCATACCCCACTCAACGACGCCATGACCTGTTTGACCCGCGGGTCGCGGCTGCGCGCATAGGCGTCGATTTCGGCGAGAAGCCGGGTCTTGGCGCCAAGATCGACGAGGCCCAGCGGGTTGGCATCGGTGTAGAGGCTGTGGTTGGTGCCCGGCGGCGGGCCGGCCATGACCCCGGCATAGCCGCTCGCCACCGCCCGCACCGTCGCCGCGGCGCGGCGGATCGCCGCTTCCGAAAGATCGGAGGCGTGGGCGTAGCCGGCCGCCTCGCCCGCCACCGCGCGCAGCCCAAAGCCCTGGGTCGTGTCGAAGCTGGCGCTTTTGATGCGGCCGTCATCGAGCGCCAAACTTTCGGATTGGCTGTATTCGAGGTACAGCTCGCCGTCGTCCATTCCAGAGAGCGCCTCGGCGACAATGGCCTCGACCCGGCCGGGGTCCATGCCGGTGCGCTCGAAGAACAAATCGTCGGTAACGGCGAGATCGGTCATTCGCTACTCCTGTGGTGTTGCCTCCAATATGGTCGCCGGCGGCGGCGAGCGAAAGTCGCGATTGCAGCGCGACGTCGCCGCGGGACTGTCTAAACCCCCGCTGCGGCGGCTTGACGCAATAGGTTAGGCCCGTTGTGGCGCCCGGCGGCGATGGTGTAGCCTCGCAGTCGCTTTGTGGCATTGAGCCGGAGCCAAAACGCGTGACCGGCGCCGGCTGGCGAAGCGGGGAAAGGGTCGATGGCGCCGCTTTGACCGTCTGCCGCGGAACAGCGGCCGCCGGTGGTGGCGGGACCGCTGTGCGGCCGATTGGGCGGATCAAAGGCAGCCGGAAGATGGGGCGGTTGACGGGTTTGCTGACAAGAAGGCGGGTGGTGCGGGCGCTCTTTTTGGTGGCGCTCGCGGTCGTCGTCACCGGTGTGCTCGCGGCGGTCGCCAGGGCGGCGCAGCCGCGTCCCTGGGAAATGGGGATGCAACCGCCCGCGACCCCGGTCAAGGACCGGCTGAACGCGTTTCACAACGAGCTGCTGGTGATCATCTTTTTGATCGCCGGCTTTGTCATGGCGCTGCAGCTCTACGTGATCGTGCGCTTCAATCATCGCCGCAACCCGGTCCCATCGCGCACCTCGCACAACGCCGTCATCGAAATCCTGTGGACGATCGTGCCGGTGCTGATCCTCGTCATCATCGCCATCCCGTCCTTCAAGCTGATGTACTACATGGATCGGGTGCCGAACCCGGACATGACGATCAAGGTCACCGGCCATCAATGGTACTGGTCGTACGACTACCCGGACCAGAAGGACCTCGCCTTTGACAGCAACATCATCCAGCAAGCCGATTTGAAGCCGGGGCAACTGCGGCTGCTCGAAGTCGACAATCCGCTGGTCGTGCCGATCCACACCAACATCCGCGTGCTGGTGACCAGCACCGACGTGATCCACAGCTGGTTCATTCCGTCCTTTGGCGTCCAGGAATACGCGGTCATCGGCCGGCTCAACGAGAGCTGGTTCAATGTCGACCGCGAAGGCACCTATTACGGCGAGTGCAATCAGATCTGCGGCGTCAACCACGCCTTTATGCCGATCAAGATCGTCGCGCTGTCAAAGGCGGCGTTCCAGACCTGGCTGACCGACGCCCAGAAAAAGTTCGCGCGCAATCAAACAAACGGCGCCGCGGTGCGGGTCGCCGACTTGCCGGCGCCGGCCGGCAACTGAGAGCAAGAGGGTCGCTTATGACGTACGAGCGGGAAGCGCACGCGGTCGAGGAAAACGGCTACGGCGCGTATGGCCACGCGGGTCAACCGGGATTTTTCACCCGCTGGCTGTTCTCGACCAACCATAAGGACATCGGCACGCTCTATTTGATCTTTGCCGTCTGCGCGGGTGTGATCGGCGGCGGGTTTTCGGTCGCGATGCGCTTTCAGCTGATGCACCCCGACAACCACTTCATCACCGATCATCAGATCTACAATGTGCTGATCACCGCGCACGGCCTGATCATGATCTTTTTCACGGTCATGCCGGCGATGATCGGCGGCTTTGGCAATTGGATGGTGCCGCTGATGATCGGCTCGCCCGACATGGCGTTTCCGCGCATGAACAACATCAGCTTTTGGCTCTTGGTGCCGTCTTTCGCGTTGCTCTTGGGCTCGACCATGGTCGGCGGGGGCGCCGGCGTCGGCTGGACATTGTACCCGCCGCTGTCCGGCCCGATCGGCAGTCCCGGACCGGCGATGGACATGCTGATCTTCTCGATACACTTGGCCGGCGCTTCGTCGATCATGGGTGCCATCAACTTCATCACGACGATCTTCAACATGCGCGCGCCGGGCATGACCCTGCACAAGATGCCGCTGTTCGTGTGGTCGATCCTGGTGACCGCGTTTCTGCTGCTGTTGTCGTTGCCGGTTTTGGCCGGAGCGATCACGATGCTGTTGACCGACCGCAATTTCGGCACCTCGTTTTTCAACCCGGCGGGCGGCGGCGACCCGCTGTTGTTCCTGAACCTGTTCTGGTTCTTTGGCCATCCCGAGGTCTACATCCTGATCCTGCCCGGTTTCGGCATGATCTCGCAGGTCGTCTCGACCTTCTCGAAAAAGCCGATCTTCGGCTATCTCGGCATGGTCTACGCGATGGTCGCGATCGGGGTGGTCGGGTTTGTTGTCTGGGCCCACCACATGTTCACGACCGGGATTTCGATCGACACGCGCGCCTATTTCACCGCGGCGACGATGGTCATCGCGGTGCCGACCGGGGTCAAGATCTTCTCGTGGATCGCGACAACCTGGGGCGGCTCTATCGAGTTCAAGACGCCGATGCTGTTTGCGATGGGGTTCATCTTTCTGTTCACGGTTGGCGGCGTCACCGGCGTCGTGCTGGCCAATGCTGGTGTCGATTTCGCATTGCACAACACCTATTACGTCGTCGCCCATTTTCATTACGTCCTGTCGCTGGGCGCGGTATTTTCGATCTTCGCTGGTTTTTATTACTGGATCGGCAAGATGTCGGGCCGGCAATACAACGAGACTTTGGGGAAGATCCATTTCTGGACGACCTTTATCGGCGTCAACCTGACCTTTTTCCCGATGCACTTTCTCGGGCTCGCCGGCATGCCACGGCGCATCGCCGACTACCCGGACGCGTTTGCCGGCTGGAATTTCGTCGCCTCAATCGGGGCCTACATCTCGTATGCCTCGACCCTGCTGTTCGTCTTCATCGTGCTGCAGACGCTGATCGCCGGGAAGCGGGTCGGGGCCAACTACTGGGGTGAGGGGGCAACCACGCTCGAGTGGAAATTGCCGTCGCCGCCGCCGTTCCACAGCTACGACGAACTGCCGATTATCGCCTGACCCGGAATTCGCGCGGAGATTGTTGCTTTCGTGTCCGACCTGTCCGAGACGACACCGCATATCCTGTTGCCGCTGACCGGGGCGTCGATTGGCGGGGTTGGCGATTATGTCGAGATCCTGAAACCCCGGGTCATGTCGCTGGTGGTGTTCACCGGGCTGGTCGGAATAGCGGTGGCGCCGGGGCACCTCAATCCGGTGCTGGCGCTGGTCGCGGTGCTGTGCATTGCCGTCGGCGCCGGAGCCGCCGGTGCGATCAACATGTGGTACGATCGCGACATCGACGCGATGATGGCCCGCACCGCGGCGCGGCCGTTGCCGGCGGGCCGGATGATGCCGGGCGAGGCGCTCGCTTTCGGCATCGTGCTCGCGGTCGGCTCGGTGTTGATGATGGCGCTGGCGGTTAATTCGATCGCCGCCGGGCTGCTGGCGCTGACCATCGCCTTTTACGTCTTTGTCTACACGATCTGGCTCAAGCGGCGGACCCCGCAAAACATCGTGATCGGCGGCGCTGCCGGTGCGTTCCCGCCGCTGATCGGCTGGGCGGCTGTCACCGGCGACATCGGCTGGCCCGCGGTTTCGCTGTTCACTATCATATTTCTCTGGACCCCGCCGCATTTCTGGGCGCTCGCGCTCTATCGCGCCGGGGATTATGCCAAAGCTGGCGTGCCGATGCTGCCGGTGGTCGCCGGACCGCGAGCAACCAAGCGTCAGATGCTGCTCTATACGCTGGCGTTGTGGCCGGCGAGCGCGGCCCCCTGGGTCATGGGTGTCGCCGGTGCGATGTACGGTCTCGGCGCATTGGCGTTGAGCATCCTCTTTACCGCGTCGGCGATCAGGGTCTGGATCGACGACAGCGAGCGCAGCGCGCGGCTGATGTTCGGTTTTTCGCTGCTCTACCTGCTGCTGGTCTTCAGTCTGCTGTTGGTCGACCACACCGCCGCGGGTGCGGCTCGGGGAGCTTGGCCGTGACCGCGATGGACCATCCGGAGCAGGAACGCGAGCGGATGATCCGGGCGCGCAATCGCGCGCTCGTCGGCGTACTGGTAGCGCTGGTGGCGCTGTTTTACGCGATCACCATCGTGCGGTTCGGAAGTTAGGTCGTGGCCGAACGCAGCCCCGCCGTGGACCGTAGACGACAGCGCGGCGCTACCGTGCTGATCCTGGTGGCGGTCGTCGCCGGGATGACCGGGCTGACGTTCGCGTCGGTGCCGCTCTACCGGATCTTTTGCGGCGCGACCGGGTTGGGTGGTACGACGCAGCGCGCCGCGACCGCACCCGACGAGGTTTCGCGCGCGCTGGTGACCGTCAGCTTCGACGCGCAGACCGCACCGGGCCTCGATTGGGAGTTTCGGCCGCTGACACCCTCCGTCACCGTCCATCCGGGGGCGCAGACCCAAGTCTTTTTCCGCGCGGTGAACCGCAGCCCGGCGCCGGTGACCGCGCGCGCTGTCTACAACGTGACGCCGAGCAAGATCGGCATCTATTTCGACAAGCTGCAATGCTTTTGCTTTAGCAACCAGACCTTGGCGCCGGGGCAAAAGACCGATATGGGGGTCGTGTTTTTTGTCGACCCCGACATGCTGAAGGATCCCGACACGCGCGAAGTGCGTTCGATCACCCTGTCCTACACGATGTTTCGTGCAGCCGGGTTTCGCGCGCCTGCCGCGCCCAGCGCCGAAGCCGCGCCTACCCCATTGCCGGCGCCACACTCCGTAAATTGACCGATCCGAGGCCCCGCCGATGAGCGACACCCATGCGGCGCACGCCGCGCACGCCCCAAAGCACCCCTATCACCTCGTCGACCCGAGCCCATGGCCGATCCTCGGCGCCGTCGCCGCCGGCATCCTGTTCGGCGGCGCCGTTCTCTATATGCATGGCCATGGCTGGACGCTGATGATCGTCGGCGTTCTGTGCGTGCTGGCGATCATGGCGGTGTGGTGGCGCGACGTGATCCGCGAAGCGACGTTTCAGGGCTACCACACCCCGATCGTGCAGCTCGGGATGCGTTATGGGATGGCGCTGTTCATCGCCTCCGAGGTGATGTTTTTTGTCGCGTTTTTCTGGGCGTTCTTTTCGTCGAGCCTGTTTCCGGTCGGCGGGGTGTGGCCGCCCAAGGGCATCCAGCCCTTCGACCCGTTCGAGTTCCCGTTTCTGAACACCCTGATCCTGCTGCTGTCGGGCACGACGGTGACCTGGGCGCATCATTCGCTGCTCGAAGGTGACCGCAACGGCATGCTGCGCGGTCTGGCGCTGACGGTCTTTCTCGGCCTCTGCTTCACCTCGGTCCAGGCCTACGAATACAGCCACGCCGCCTTCCATTTCACCGGCGGCATATTCCCATCGACGTTTTTCATGGCGACCGGGTTTCACGGCTTTCACGTCATCATCGGCACGACGTTTTTGATCGTCTGTCTCGGCCGGGCGTGGCTCGGGCATTTCCGCCCCGACCACCATTTCGGCTTCGAAGCCGCCGCCTGGTACTGGCATTTTGTCGATGTCGTCTGGCTGTTCCTGTTTGTCTGCATCTATTGGTGGGGCGGCGGCAGCGCCGCCTTTGAGGGGGCGGGAGGCTGAACGCGGCGCTGCGCCTCATATGGCGGAGCAGGACAGCGTCGCCGCATCCCATGCCGGGGTTTCCTGGGTGCGGGCGGCGCTCGGCTGCCGCTGCCCGCGCTGCGGCCGGGGGCGCCTCTTCTCCGGGCTGCCCGATGTGCGGCCCGGCTGCGAGGTGTGCGGGCTCGACTTCTCGGCGCAGGACGCCGGCGACGGTCCGGCGGTGTTTGTGATCCTCTTTCTCGGCCTGATCGTGGTCGGCTTGGCGGCGGTCGTCGAGATCGAATTTTCGCCGCCGATCTGGGTTCATCTGCTGCTGTGGACACCCATGATCCTCGGCGGTGCCGTGGCGATGCTGCGGCCGTTCAAGGCGGGCCTGATCGCGCTGCAATTCCGCCACGATCTGTTGGGTCCATCGCCACGACATTGAGCATCGGCCGGCGATGACCGGGTTTCGCCCGCAATTCTGGCCCACGGTTGTCGCCGTCCCGATCGTCCTGTTGTGCCTCGGGCTCGGCGTCTGGCAGATCAAGCGGTTGTTTTGGAAGGAGGGCTTGATCGCCGAGCGCGCGGCGGCGGTCGCCGCACCCGCGGTCCCGGTGCCGCAAAGCGGGCTGCCGGCGCGCGACGTGGAATTCCGCCACGTCACCGACCACGGGGTGTTTCTGAACGACAAGGAAATCCTGCTCGGCGCCACCTCGGAAGCGGGGCGCAACGGCTACCAAATCTTGACGCCGCTACGCGAACCCGGCGGCCGCATCGTCTTTGTCAACCGCGGCTTTATCCCGGCCGAGCTCAGAGACCGCACGAAGCGCATGACCGGAGAGCCGATCGGGCCGGTGCGGATCACGGGCCTGCTGCGGCTACCGCCCGCGGGCCGCCCAAACTGGTTTCTGCCCGACAATCGGCCCGATTTGAATTACTGGTTCTGGGTCGATCTGCCGGCGATGGCCGCGGCTGACAAGCTCGACCGGGTGGCGCCGTTCTATATCGACGCCGACGCGACCCCCAATCCCGGCGGCTGGCCGCAAGGCGGCGTCACCCGTCTGGCATTGCCCAACAACCACCTGCAATATGCGATCACGTGGTTTTCCCTGGCGGTTGCGATGGTCGTCATTTATGTCCTTTTTCATCGTCGCAACCTGGAGCCCCGATGACCCCCTATCAGCAGTTGGAAGCTCGATTTCGCCGGCTTGGCGCGCTCGAAGAGGCGATCGGCGTGCTGAACTGGGACAATGCGACGATGATGCCGCCGGGGGGTGCCGCGACCCGCGCCGAGCAGCTCGCGACGCTGAGCCTCGTGGCACACGAGCAGCTGACGGCGCCCGAAATCGGCGGTCTTTTGGCCGAAGCCGAGGACGAGCGGCCCGCACTCGACCCGTGGCAGCAGGCGAATTTGCGCGAGATGAAGCGGCGCCGCGGCCATGCGGCGGCGGTGCCCGGGGATCTCGTCGAAGCGGTCGCGCGGATTTCCGCCGAATGTGAGACGGTGTGGCGCAAGGCGCGCCCGGCCGACGATTTCGCCGCCGTCGCGCCGTCGCTCGAACAAATGCTGCGTCTGCAACGCGAGGTCGCCGCCGCCAAAGCCGAATGCCTCGGGGTCAAGCCCTATGAGGCGCTGCTCGACCGCTATGAGCCCGGTGGCTCGACCGCGACGATCGACCGCTGGTTCGACGAGATCGCGGGCTTTTTGCCCGACCTGATCGAGGCGGTTCTGGCCCGTCAGGCCGCAGCGGCGCCGCTCGACGATCCGCCCGGGCCGTTCCCGACGCCCGCCCAGCGCCAGGCGGCGGCGCGGCTGATGGAAGCGGTCGGCTTTGATTTCGACCATGGCCGGCTCGATGTCAGCGCCCATCCGTTTTGCAGCGGCGCGCCCGACGACGTGCGCATCACGACGCGCTACGACGAGCGCGATTTTACGAAGGCGCTGATGGGGGTGCTGCACGAGACCGGGCACGCGCTCTACAAGCGCAACCTGCCGGCGCGCTACCGGCTGCAGCCGGTAGGTGCAGCGCGCGGCATGGCGATCCACGAGAGCCAGTCCTTGCTGCTCGAGATGCAGGCGTGCCGCAGCCTTGCGTTTACGACCTTCGCCGCCCCGATCCTGTGCGAGGTCTTTGGCGGCGCCGGCCCAGGCTGGGAGCCGGAAGCGCTCTACCGCCGCCAGATCCGTGTGCGGCGCGGGCTGATCCGGGTCGACGCCGACGAAGTCACCTATCCCGCCCATGTGATCCTACGCTACCGGCTCGAACAGGCAATGATCGCCGGCGACCTCGCGGTGCGGGATTTGCCCGCGGCCTGGGCCGAGGGGCTGAACGCGCTGCTCGGGATCGCCCCCGACAACGACCGCGACGGCTGCCTGCAGGACATTCACTGGTACGACGGATCTTGGGGCTATTTCCCGACCTATACTATGGGTGCGATGATCGCCGCACAGCTGTTCGAGGCGGTGCTGGAGGCGGTCCCCGATCTAACCGCGTCGATTTCCACCGGCGACTTCAAGCCGCTCTTCGCCTGGCTGGGCGAGCAGGTGCACGGCCAGGGATCGCTGATCTCGACAGCGCAGCTGGTCGAGCGGGCGACCGGGTCGCCGATCGGCACGGCAAGCTTTGAGCGCCATCTGCGCAGCCGCTACCTCGATCGCCGCAACGAACCGGCATAAGGAGCGTTGACCCGAACAACGACACTGCTCTTGGGGGACACCGTGTTCGACAGTGCCGCGCAACAGCCCGATGGCTGTACCGATCGCCAGTTTGCGCTCGCCCGGTTCGACGCCGTGCGCCGTAACAGCGAGGCGCTCGCCGCCAATCTGACGCCCGAAGACCAATCGATCCAGTCGATGCCCGATGTCAGCCCGACCAAGTGGCATCTGGCGCATACCACGTGGTTTTTCGAGACCTTTATCCTGGGCCGGTTCGACCCCGACTACCGGGTGTTCGACCCTGCCTTCGCCTATTTGTTCAACTCCTATTACGAGGCGGCCGGCCCGCGCCATCCGCGGCCGGAACGCGGGCTGCTGTCGCGGCCCACGGTCGACATTGTCGGCGCCTATCGCGACTACGTCAGCGCGGCAATGATGCGCTTTATCGAGCGCGCGGGCGAGCCGGCCTGGCTTGAGGCGGCACCGCTGGTCGAACTGGGCCTGCATCACGAGCAGCAGCATCAGGAATTGATCCTGATAGACATCAAGCACGTCTTTTCGGTCAACCCGCTGCTGCCCGCCTACCAGGCGCCGCAGCCGCAAATCGCCGCACCGGCCGCACCTCGGCGCTGGGTCGATGTCGCCGGCGGGCTGGTCGAGATCGGCCATCGCGGCAATGGTTTTGCCTTTGACAACGAGACCCCGCGGCACAAGGTGTGGCTTGAACCCTTCCGCCTCGCGACACACCCGGTGACGTGCGGCGAGTTTGTCGACTTCATCGAGGCGAGCGGCTACCGGCAGCCCGAATTCTGGCTGTCGGATGGCTGGGCGACGGTGCGCTCGGAGGGCTGGGAGTCGCCGCTCTACTGGCGCCGTGAGGAAAACGGCTGGTCGATTTTCACGCTCGGCGGCCTGCGCCGCCTAAACCCGGCCGAACCGGTTTGCCATGTCAGCTTTTTCGAGGCCGATGCCTACGCGAAATGGGCCGGCAAGCGTCTGCCGACTGAGGCCGAGTGGGAAATCGCGGCCGAACCCCTGCCGGTTGCGGGCAATTTCGCCGATCGCGGCGGTCGCCATCCGGCCGTGGATGGTGCGCCGGAGCTGGAGCCGGGCGGCGCCACAATGCCGCGCCAGATGTACGGCGATGTTTGGGAATGGACGGCCAGCCCCTATATCCCCTATCCGCGCTTTCGCGCGGGCGCCGGCGCCATCGGCGAATATAACGGCAAGTTCATGTGCAACCAGATGGTGCTGCGCGGCGGTGCCGCCGTCACCCCGGCCGGGCATGTACGAGCGACCTATCGTAACTTCTTTCCGCCCTCGGCGCGCTGGGCTTTCGCCGGGTTGCGGCTCGCGGAGGATGGTTGATGAGGGACGACGCGCGCTTTGCCTTTCACGATCTGGCACCAGGTGAGGAGAGCTTCCGCGACGCGGTGCTGAACGGTCTCGCTCGCTTTCCCAAGGCAATCCCGTGCAAGTTTTTTTATGACGAGCGCGGCTCGGCGCTGTTCGAAGAGATCTGCCGGCTGCCTGAATACTACCCGACCCGCACCGAGATCGCGATCCTCGAAGAGAACGCCGACGAAATCGCGGCGCAAATGGGCGCATATTCCCGGATTGTCGAGTTCGGCAGCGGCGCCAGCCAAAAGGCGCGAATTTTGTTCCAGGCGCTCGACCGTCCGGCCGCCTACGTCCCGGTCGACATTTCACGCGAGCATTTGCGTGAGGCGGCCGCCTCGCTGGCCAAGGACTTCCCGGAACTGCGGGTCATTGCGGTCTGCGCCGACTACACCGGGCCGTTTTCCCTGCCGTCCTTGCCGGGTCCCGCCGGCAAGCGCGTCGGGTTTTTCCCGGGTTCGACGATCGGCAATTTTAAACCCGATGCCGCCGCGCGATTCTTGAAGAACTGCGCGCATATTCTCGGGCCCGGCGGCGAGATGCTGATCGGTGTCGACCTCAAAAAGGATGTCGGGATTCTCGAAGCCGCCTACAATGATCGCGCCGGGGTGACCGCGGCCTTCAACCTCAACTTGTTCGAGCGCATCAATCGCGAGCTCGACGGCGATCTCGACCTCGATTTGTTCGAACACTTCGCTTTCTACAGCGAGAGCGAGGGGCGCGTCGAAATCTATATCCGCAGCCTCGCCGACCAGCAGGCGACGATCGCCGACCGCCGCTTCAGTTTCGCCGCGGGCGAACTGATTCACACCGAATATTCCTATAAATACGCGGTGGGGGAGTTTCGCGACCTTGCTTCGGGCGCCGGTTTCCGGCCGGTCGACACCTGGACCGACCCGGCCGAGCTGTTCAGCGTCCACTATTTCCGCCTGCGCTGAGCGCACTCGCGGCGCCGTTGGCGGTTAGCCCTCGGATTCGTGGTCCTCGCTCGAGACCGCGGCGAGATAGGCCGGCAGATCGGGCCAGCCATAGGCGAGCGCATCAACCCGGCTGCCGCCGACGGGTATCGGCTTATGGCTCACCAGCCGGCCGCCGACCCGCTCGTAGAAAAAGCGGGCCGGATTGTCGCGCAACACCCACACGATCGCCGCGTCGAGGCCGGAGGCCGCCAGGCGCCGGAACAGGGCGATCAGCAGCCGCCGGCCGATCCCGCGATTCTGCCAATCAGGTGCCACATAGAGGGTAAATACTTCGCCCGGAAAGTGCCGCTCGCTGCGGCTCGGCCCGCAACTGCCAAAGCCCCGAACCCCGCCGCCGACATCGAGCGCGACGCGCACGTCGCGCGGCTCGCGCATGATCGCCATCCGCCAGCCGACCTCGCGCCGGCGCTCCGATAAGCCGACGAGATAGCCTGGCGCGAGCACGCCCGCATAGGTCGTGCGCCAGGTCTCGACATCGAGCCGGGCAATGGCGCGCGCATCGGTCGATCTCGCCGCGCGTATCGTGATCTCGTCCATTGCCCATATTGTGCCCGGTTTTGCCGGGCGAGGGGAGGGTTATGCGCCACACCGTGCAATCTGCTAGTATCGGCAAGTTGCCGTTGCGCCGGGAGCGCTTTGATGCCCAGCGACTATTTCGCGGTTCTTGCGCAACATAGCGCGTGGGCCAACCGACGGCTCTTCCGGGCCTGCGGATCGCTGAGTGCGGATTATTTGCGCGAGCGGGCTTCGACCTTTGGCTCGCTGCACGCCACCCTGAGCCAGATCTTGGTCGCCGACCGCATCTGGATCGCTCGCCTCGAAGGCCGCGCCTTGCCGCCGCTCGACGAAAATCAAATCCTCTACCCCGATTTGATCGGGCTGAGAATCGCCTGCCTTGCCGAGGACGAGCGGCTCCGCCACCTGATCGGCGGTCTGTCCGAGGCGATGCTGGGTCAACCGCTGCAGTATCAAAACCTGCGCGGCGACCGTTGCGCGACGCCGATCCGCTTTGCGCTGGCACACCTCTTCGATCATCACTCCGGTTGCCGCGGCGCGGCGCTGGCGTTGCTGGCGCATGCCGGGGTTCGCGCGCCTGCCCTCGACCTGCTCGCCTTTCTCTGCGAAGCGGGAGCCGCACCTCCCGGTTAGCGGGTTTTCCACGTTTTGCCTCCAATTTCATGGAAGGGTCATGACGAGATTTTGGTTTAGCCGGGTGGGCGCGTCGTTGCTGGTGACCTGGACGATTGCGCTGCCGGGCATGGCGGCGGAGAAGGGGAAAATGCCCGCAGAGCCAAAGCATGCCGTGGTCAAACCCGGGGTACAGCGTCTCGGCGGCCCCGGTCCGTGGAATGCCTATCTCTACAAGGAGAAATCCGGGCGGGTATGCTACCTGGCCGGCGGTCCCCAGAAAAGCGAGCCTCCACGGTTTAAGCGCAAGCTGCCGGCGGCGATGGTAACACACCGACCGCAAGAAAATGTCGCCAACGTCGTCAGCTTTGTCGAGGGCTACCCGCTGAAGGACGGCAGCACCGCGTCGCTCGACATCGATGGTACCCATTTCGAATTGTTCACCAAGGGCGATACCGCCTGGTCGCGGACCTCGGATCTCGACAAGACGATCGTCGAGGCGATGGCCAAAGGGCGGCAGGCAATCCTCAAGGCCACGCCGCAAAAGGGTCCGCCGACATCGGACAGCTATTCCTTGTCGGGTTTTGCCCAGACCTTGGCGCTGATTGACAAGGCATGCGGCATCAAGCGTTAGCGCGGGTCATGGCATCATGGCCGGCGCGCTTCCATATCTCCCGATAATGCCGATCGAATCCCCCGCCATCGGCCCGCGCCGCCATCTGGTCGGGCTCGGCCGCGACGCCCTGGCGGCCGAGATGGCGGCCTTTGGCGCCGAACCGTTTCGCGCGCGCCAGCTGTGGCACTGGATCTACCATCGCGGCGCCACCGATTTCACCCAGATGACCTCGCTGTCGAAGGCGTTCCGCGACCGCCTCGCCGAGCATTACGAATTGCGCCGACCGGCGGTGTCGCAATGCCTCGCCTCGATAGACGGGACCCGCAAATGGCTGCTGCGCTTCGCCGACGGCCAGGAGGTCGAAACCGTTCACATTCCCGAGGAGGATCGCGGGACCCTATGCGTCTCCTCCCAGGTCGGCTGCACGCTCAATTGCCGCTTCTGCCATACCGGCACGCAATTGCTGGTGCGAAATCTCGGGCCCGAGGAGATCGTCGGGCAGGTCATGGTGGCGCGCGACGCGCTGGGCGAATGGCCGTCGCCGTCGCACGGGACCGGCGACGACCGCCAGGTGACGAACATCGTGCTGATGGGCATGGGCGAGCCGCTCTACAATTTCGACAATGTAGCGTCGGCGATGACGATCGTCATGGACCCCGAGGGGCTGTCGATCTCGCGCCGCAAGATCACCTTGTCGACCGCGGGGGTGGTGCCGATGATCCGCCGCTGCGGCGCCGAACTCGCGGTCAACCTCGCGATCTCGCTGCATGCCGTGCGCGACGAGGTCCGCGACCGGCTGGTGCCGCTCAACCGCAAATATCCGATCGCCGAATTGCTCGACGCCTGCCGCGCCTATCCCGGCGCCAACAACGCGCGGCGCATCACCTTTGAGTACGTGATGCTGAGAGGCGTCAACGACAGCCCGGCCGAAGCGCGCGAGTTGGTGCGGCTGATCGCCGGCATTCCCGCCAAGGTCAACTTGATCCCGTTCAACCCGTGGCCGGGCGCCCCTTACGAGTGCTCGACCGACGCCGCGATCGCGGCGTTCTCCGACATCGTCTTTGCCGCCGGCTATTCCGCCCCGGTTCGCACGCCGCGCGGTCGCGATATTTTTGCCGCCTGCGGCCAGCTCAAATCGGCGAGCGTCAGATTGCGCCGCAGCGATCGCGCACCGGCGGCCGCGCTCGCCTGCTGATCTAGTCGATCCGTGCTCTACCCGTTCTTTGGCTGCGCGCTCGCCGCTTATGGCGGCATCGTCGGCGGGCTGTATTTCTTCCAGCGCCGGCTGCTCTATCGCCCCGGCCGCACCCGTCCAGAGCTGGCCGATCTCGCGACGCTTGGCGTGCGCGAAGTCGAGACGACAACCGCGGATAGCCTGACGCTGTTCTCGTGGTACCTGCCGCCCTGCGCCGGGCGACCGGTCATCGCCTATTTTCACGGCAATGGCGGCCATATCGGCTATCGCGCCGAACGCCTGCGCCGCTTCGCGCAGGGGGGCTATGGCATGCTGCTGGCGGAATATCGCGGCTATGCCGGCAATCCCGGCCTGCCTTGCGAGCTCGGGCTCTTCGCCGATGGCCAGGCGGCGCTCGATTTTCTCGGGCGGGCGGGGATCACCCCGGCCGACATCGTGCTGTGGGGCGAGTCATTGGGGTCGGGCGTCGCGGTCTATCTGGCCGCCGAGCGCGAGGTCGCCGGCGTCATCCTCGAAGCGCCGTTTACCAGCGTCGCCGCCGCCGCCCAGCACCACTACCCGTTTGTCCCCGCCGCGATGCTGGTGCATGATCGCTTCGACTCGCTCGCCCGCATCGGCGGGGTCACCGCACCGCTCTTGGTATTGCACGGCGAGCGCGACATGATCGTGCCGGTCCGCCATGGCCGCGCCCTGCTCGACGCCGCGACCGCGCCAAAAGAGGGTTGGTTCGCTCCCGAAGCCGGCCATGAAACCCTCGCCCAGTTTGGTGCCTTGGAGGTGGCGGTCTCGTTTATCGAGCGCCGGGTCCGCCCGCCGGAGACGGAGCCGGTTGCCGCCGACCGCATTTTCGATTAGGCGACGCCCTCGGCACAGCGAGGTAACGAGTGATGGCGGATACGGTCAAAAAAGTGGTGCTCGCCTATTCCGGCGGGCTCGACACCTCGGTCATCTTGCGCTGGCTGCAGGAGACCTATTGCTGCGCGGTCGTCACCTTCACCGCCGATCTCGGCCAGGGCGAGGAGCTGGAGCTGGCGCGCCGGAAGGCCGAATTGCTCGGCGCCGCTCAGATCTTTGTCGACGATCTGCGCGAGGAGTTTGTGCGCGGTTTCGTTTTTCCGATGTTCCGCGCCAATGCCCTCTACGAGGGCGCCTACCTGCTCGGCACCTCGATCGCCCGGCCGTTGATCGCCAAGCGCCAGATCGAAATCGCCCGAGAAGTCGGCGCCGATGCGGTCGCCCACGGCGCCACCGGCAAGGGCAACGACCAGGTCCGCTTCGAACTCGGCTATTACGCGCTCGCCCCCGATATCAAGGTCATCGCACCGTGGCGCGAGTGGGATCTGACCTCGCGCACCCGCCTCCTCGACTACGCCGACCGCCATCAGATCCCGATTGCCCGCGACAAGCGCGGCGAGGCGCCGTTTTCGGTCGACGCAAACCTTTTGCACGTCTCGGCCGAGGGCAAGGTGCTGGAGGACCCGTGGGCCGAGCCCGAGGAGTTCGTCTTCAGCCGCACCGTCGCCCCCGAGGCCGCCCCCGACACACCGGACTATGTCGAAATCGCCTTCGAGCGCGGCGACCCGGTCGCGATCGACGGCGAGGGCCTGTCGCCGGCGGCACTGTTGACGCGACTCAACGAACTCGGCGGGCGGCATGGCGTGGGCCGGCTCGATCTGGTCGAAAACCGCTTCGTCGGCATGAAATCGCGCGGCGTCTACGAAACGCCCGGCGGCACGATCCTATTGGCGGCGCATCGCGGCATCGAAAGCCTGACCCTCGACCGCGGTGCCGCACACCTGAAGGACGAGCTGATGCCGCGCTACGCCGAGCTGATCTACAACGGCTTCTGGTTTTCGCCCGAGCGCCGGATGCTGCAGGCATTGATCGATAACAGCCAGGAAAACGTCGAGGGCACTGTGCGCCTGAAGCTCTATAAGGGTGCCGCCACCGTCGTTGGCCGCAAATCGCCAAAAAGCCTCTACAGCCAGGCCCACGTCACCTTCGAGGAAGACGCGGTCTACGACCAGCGCGACGCTGAAGGCTTCATCCAATTGAACGCCCTGCGCCTCCGCCTCGCCGCAAGGCGCGGCCGCTGACGTGGCCGAGGACGCCCAGCTCGCCTCACTCCCCTTTTTCCTCGGGTCAGCTCCTTGCGGGCGTGGATCAGAGGCTGCCCCGGCGCCGGCCGGGGTCGCGCAATGCCTGCACCGCCGGCGGCAGGATGAAGCTCGCTCGGATCAGGCCATGCGCCAGCAGGTCGGCGAGTCACATCGCATCGTTAACATCGGTCTTGTGTCCAGGCACGTTCTTGACGTGCATCGCGTTGGCAAGCACATGCTCAAAGCTCTCGCCTCCATGATCCCCACCTCGCGACGGCGCCGCCGAGAAGCCCGCGAACGCGAACTCTAGAATGCATGCTCCGCGACCGTGTTGGGATCGCTTTCGATGAATTACCCGATCAGGATGGATGCCGATTATCGCGCCGCCTTAAAGCAAGCCTGAACGCCCATGGGGCGCTGAACCCGGCACACCCGAAGGCGACGGCGTCGAAGTGCTCTCGACGCCGATCGGTGCGGGCGCTCAGCGCCTTGCTCGACGTTCTTGTCCAATCCTACGAGCCACTGTCGGCAGCATTGGCCGACCCAAGAGCTGTTATTATCGCGCCCTGCGCACCGGGGGGATTTCGCCGTGGGCGATCAGGTTGCAGCCGGTCGCGGTCTTGATTTCCTCGACCGTGACGCCGGGGGCGATTTCCTTTAGTTCGAGGCCTTGCGGCGTCACTGCGAACAAGCCGTAATTGGTGACGACAAGGTTGACGACGCCGCGCGCCGTCGCCGGGATCGCGGTGCGCTCGACCAGCCGTGGGGCGCCGTTGCGGGTCTGGTGCTCCATCGCGACAAAAACATGCTTGGCGCACGCCGCCAAATCCATCGCCCCGCCGATGCCGCCGCCCTGCTGCCCGGCGGTCTTCCAGTTGGCGAAATCGCCGTTCTCGGCGACCTCATAGGCGCCGAGCACGGTCACGTCGATCCGCCCGCTGCGGATCAGCGCGAACGAATCCGCGTGATGGACGATCGCGGCACCCGGCCGCAGGGTCACATGCTGGCCGCCGGCATTCACGAGGTGCATGTCCTCCTTGCCGGAGGCGGCGAGTGGGCCGTAGCCGATGACGCCGTTCTCGGAATGAAAGATGATCTCCCTGTCGCCGAAATCGCAATTCGAGCACAAGGTCGGGATGCCGATACCGAGATTGACGATCCAGCCGTCGCCGAACTCCATCGCCAGCCGGTCGCACATCTGTTGGCGGCTGAGCCCTTTCGCCCTCTCGTTCATCGTGGGGTACTCGCTGGCAGTTGCGGCCACCAACCCTCGGGCGGCGGCGGGATCTTGACGATACGGTGGACGAAAATCCCTGGCGTATGCACGTCGTCGGGGTCGATCGCACCGACCGGCAGAATGTCTTCCTCGACCTCGACGACCGTGACCCGCGCCGCCATCGCCATGATCGGGTTGAAATTGCGCTGCGAGCGGCGGAACCGGAGATTGCCGGCTTCGTCGGCCTGATAGGCGCGGATCATCGCATAGTCGAGCGGCAACGCGTGCTCGAGCAGGTATTCACGGGCGCCGAACACCCGCGTCTCGCGCCCTTCCGCGAGTTCGGTGCCGACCGCGGCCGGCGTGTAGAAGGCCGGGATGCCGGCGCCGGCGGCGCGCATGCGCTCGGCCAACGTCCCTTGCGGCACAAGCTCGGCCTCGATCAGGCCCTTCGCGACGTATTCCGACAGGACGAGCCGCTGCGAGGCGCGGGTAGGCGCGGTAAAGGCGCAGACCACCTTTTTGACCTGCCCGTTCTGGATCATCTGGCCCATATCGGGCGAGTCGGGCGGCAGGGTGGCGCCGCCGCGCGTCGAGTTCGAGACGCAGGTCAACCCCTTGGCGCCCTGCGCTGCGACGGCGCCGTAGAGGTTGATCGGCATGCCGACCACCGCAAACCCGCCAAAGCCGATCACCGCACCATCGGGGATGTCTCGCACCGCCTCGGCAAAGCTCGCGAAAATCTTGCTCCTGGCGCTCATTCCCCCGCCCGCTTGCTGCTTCGGCGCCATCATGCGGCAGCCGCCGCCGGCCGGCAACAAGCGGGCGCGGCGACCGGTCTCTCGAGGCACGATTTTTGGCCGGGGCGGCACGATTTTGGCCCCGGTACCTTGCGCAAACCCGGATCACCGGACGACCTCGCGGACCCCGGGGATCGAGCCACGCCGCACCCGCAGTTGCAGCCGGCCGCCGCGCCGGCCGGCGCAAGCCGATCTCAGGCGAACCTTTGGGCGAAGCTTTTAATGATCCCGGTCGGCTAATGATCCCGGTCGGCGGCGACTTTCCAGTCGTCCGCACTGGTTTGGACGGGCACGGGTCCGGCGGCGCCCGGCGGAGTGTTTTCCGAGACGACTTCGTGGATATGACGGCCGCCGTTGCTGATCACAAACTTGATCCGTATCTCCCCGCCCTGGGTGGGGACCGGAGGAACGCCAAACACGTTCAAATAGATCACCATGCTGCCGGTGCAGTCCGAATCGATCAGATAGGTGCCGGTTTCCCGCCCTGCCGGCGCAAAGTCGGGGCCCGCGAGGTTGTCGCCCTGGTAATCACGCTGCGTCAGATTGCCGTTACCGTCGAAGACCTTGATACCGGTGACGACCTTCGTCGTAATAGGCGGGTTCGGCGGAGGCGGAGGCGCAGGCGTGTAGTTGGTAACGCCGAACGCGTATAGGCCCTTGAGCGTTTCGTTCGAGCAGCCGAAATCGTCGCCGCCTGCCCAGGCGGCCCCGCTCAATGCCGGCAGTGCGATCGCCGCCGCAATCAATCCGCTCCCAAGCAAGCTTTTCATGTCCGATCTCCCTCTGCTTTTTTCGCCGACCGGCCGCGGTTATGCGGGCCGCGTCGGCGGAAGAGGAGAGTGGCAACGCGGCGCCACCGCGGCTTCCTAAAAGCGATGAATTCCCCTAAAATGTTCTAAATCGCTCCTGCTCACACACCCTAAAACCGGGAAAATACTCCCTCTCCGCCCTTGGGGGCGGAGAGGGCCGGGGTGAGGTGGGGGAAGCCGAGCCGCCGACCCCGACCCACCTCACCCTCCCCATCCCCGCAGGTCGAGCCCGCGGGCTTGCGGCTAACGCCGCGATGGGTCCCCTCCCTCTCCCCCCAAACGGGCGGAGAGGGCACGTTGCACCCTCCGGGTCGCCCACGGCGGATGCGGCAGCGCTATCCGACGAAATTTCGCAGAGCCGGGGTCTCGGCGCCGCCGCGACGCGGTGACGGGCGCGGGGCGCGCATGGTACACTTGCCCGTCCTACTTGAGCGCGGAACCCGGCGATGGAGACGCTCGCCCCGGCCGAAACGCTGCTGTTCAAACGCTTCCGCCTCGATCGGAGCGGCGGGCGCCTGCTGAAGCAGGACGAAAACGGCGCCTGGTGTCCGGTTACGATCGGTTCGCGGGCGCTCGACATACTGGCTGCACTGGCGGAGCGGCAGGGCGCTCTTGTCTCGCGCGACGAGATCATGGCCGCCGCCTGGCCGGGCGTGACGGTCGAGGACAACAACCTCGCGGTGCAGATCGCGGCCTTGCGGCGCGTCCTCGATCGCGACCGCGGCGACGACAGCTGCATCCAGACGATCCCGGGACGCGGCTATCGCCTTGCCGTCCCGGTCGCCCGCGGCGACGTCACGAGTGCGGCTGGTTCGTCCGGCAACGGACATGCCCCGGTCGCCTCGGGCAATGGCGGCGCTCCGCTCGGCGACGGCGAGCCGCCGCACCCGTTTGCGATGCCTCATCACGCCGACGATCTCCGGCCGGCACGCACTCGGCTAACGCGCGGCAGCCTTGCGGACTTTGGCGCCGCATTGCTTTTTGCCGCCGCCGCGTTAGCGGGGTTCGCCTGGCAGTTCTCCCGCGTCGAGCCCCCGCCGCCGCGGCTGTCGATTGCGGTTCTGCCGTTCGCCGATCTCAGCCCCGGCCGCGACCAGCAATATTTCGCCGATGCGGTGACCGAGGATCTGGCGACCGATCTCTTGCGTATGGCGGGCATGTTCGTGATCTCGGCCGATATCGCGCTGATCTATCGGACAAAACCGGTCGACGCCAAGCAAATCGGCCGTGAACTCGGAGTGCGCTATGTCGTCGAAGGCAGCGTCGAGCGCGCCGGCGACCGGGTGCGCGTCAACGCCAGCTGATCGACGCGGCCAGCGACGCGCATCTCTGGGCCGAGCGGTTCGACCGCGAATTCCGCGACCTTTTCGAATTGCAGAGTGAGATCACCGGGCGCATCGCCTTCGCGCTCAACCTCGAGATGGTCGACGCCGAAGCCGCGCGGCCGATCGGGAACCCCGAAGCTTCGGACTACATTTTCCGCGGCCGGGAAGCACTTTCCGGCCGGTCGCCGTCGCGCGAAAATTACGACGCGGCGATCGGGTTGTACGAGCGGGCGTTGGCGCTCGATCCGCAATCGACCGCGGCCAAGACCTATCTCGCGGGCGCGCTGATCAACCACGTCTTTTCGTTTCCGACAGCATCGGCGCCGGCCGATCTCGCGCGGGCCGGGAGACCGATCGACGAGGCCTTGGCGGCGGGGACCCGCATTCCGTGGGCGCATTACGTCAAAGGCAGCGTATTGCGCGCGCAGGGGCAATGGGCAGCCGCGATCCCCGAGTTCGAAACGGCTCTCGCGCTCAACCGCAACATGACCGGGCCCTTGCAAGGGCTCGGCTGGTGCAAGCTCTTCACAGGCTCGCTCGACGAGGTGATCCCGCTCGCCGAAAAAGGCATCCGGATCGGCCCGCGCGACTCAAGCATCGGCTTTCGCTACTTCCAGATCGGCGAGGTGCACGAGCTGCAGGGCCGGCCCGATGCGGCGATCGGGTGGCTCGAAAAGACACGTGCGGCGATCCCGGCCCTTGCCGGCCCGCTCCTTCACCTCGCTTCCATCCACGCACTTGCCGGCGACGCCAGACGCGCCGCCGCCGAGTTGGCCGCCGCCCGCGACCTCAACCCGCACCTCTATCCGAGCATCGCCCGCCTGAAGGCGAGCCAGCCGTGGGGCGTGCCAAAGGTGCAAGCCATGTTCGAGGCCACCTATTTCACCGGGCTGCGCAAAGCCGGCATGCCGGAGGAGTGACCGCTTGGCGGGCGCCGCTCCCGGATACGGGTCTGTTGCTGTGACGCTACACGCGTATTATGACTGGTTTCGGGTCATTGTGTCCGACCCGAAATGAATAATCCCGGCATCTCATTGGGTTATCGTCACCCGTGCGCCTTCAGCCCACGAGCTTGTCCCGTGGGGAAAGCGGGGGTCCAGGGGACCGTTCGAGCTCTTGGAGCCCTGGGCTCCCGCTTTCGCGGGAACGACGAATAACACACGCCAGCTGGGCGTCGGAACCGCTGCTCCGCCGATTTCATCTTGGTGTAGCGCAGGGAAAAGTGAAAATGAAGCAACGTCATCGCGACTAGGATCAAGCAAGAACCCACTTCATGCCCGCTGGGGAGACGACATGACCGCCGACAGCCTCGCCGTACCTGCCTTTCGCCCGAGAGCCTCGCTGACCCGGGTCATTGTCGCCGCCTCGCTCGGCAACGCGATCGAGTGGTTCGATTTTCTGGTTTACGGCTATTTCGCGGTGACGATCGCGAAAGTGTTCTTCCCGAGCGGCAACGAGACCGCATCGTTACTGCTGACCCTCGGCGCCTTTGGCGCGGCCTACCTGATGCGCCCGATCGGCGCCATCGTGATCGGCGCCTACACCGACCGCAAGGGCCGCAGGGCCGGGCTGACCTTATCGATCATGTTGATGGTCATCGGCACGACCTTGACCGCGGTTACGCCGGGTTATGCGTCGATCGGGCTCGCCGCACCGCTGTTGATTTTTTTCGCACGCCTGTTGCAGGGGTTTTCGGTCGGCGGCGAGTTTGGCAGCGCCGTTACTTTTTTGGCTGAGCAGACCGCCAAGCGCAAAGGCTTTGTCGCGAGCTGGCAGTGGGCCAGCACCGGGATCACCAACTTTCTGGCCTCGGGCTTCGGGCTCATCCTGGCGAGTACCTTGTCGCCGGCCCAGCTCACTGGCTGGGGCTGGCGCATCCCGTTCCTGTTCGGAATTTTGGTCGGGCCGGCCGGGCTCTATATTCGCCGCAAGCTCGACGAGACGCCGGAATATGTCGCGATCGAGCCGACCCTCACCCCGGTGCGCGACATGTTGCGCGCCCACCCCTTCGAATTCCTGTTGGCGATCGGCGCATCGGCGATCTCGAACAGCTCGGCCTACATCATCCTCTACATTCCGACCTACGCGATCAAGGAATTGCACCTGCCGCAGACCACCGGCTTCATCGCGACCCTGGTCGGCGCCGTCATTCTCGGCCTCGCCTCGCCGCTCGCCGGGCACCTCTCCGACAAGTTCGGGCGCGGCGGCCTCTTGACCGGAACGGCTTGGCTCTTTCTTCTGAGCACTTACCCAATCTTTTATCTGATGGTCGCCTTTCCGTCGCTCGCGACCGCGATCCTCGCCGCGGGCTGGCTTAGCCTGGTCAAGGCCGGCTACAGCGGGGTATTGCCGTCGCAGCTCGCCGAGCTGTTTCCAACCCCCGTCCGCGGGATCGGGGTGTCATTGAGCTTCGCCATCGCGGTGACGATCTTCGGCGGCTTTACGCCGTTTGTCGCGACCGGGCTGATCGCGATGACCGGCAACCGCCTGTCGCCGAGCTTCTACGTCATGTTCACCGCCGCGCTCAGCCTCCTCGCCCTCGTCTTCGTCCGGCGCCGCCGTTATCCGAAACCCGCCGCAGAGCCGGCCGAATAAGGGAACCTCCATCCTGCGGCGGAGCCCTTCGCCGATATGGCGAAAGTGTTGGCGCTCGCCGCCCACGACAACATCGCCATCAAAATCAGCGGCGCCTGCACGCTGTCGCACGAACCGTTTCCGTACAAGGATTTGTGGGACCAGCTCTCTCGCGTCTTCGACGCCTTTGGCTTCGATCGCTGCCTGTGGGGCACCGACTGGACCCGCGCGGTCGCGCTGTTGACCTACGAGCAAGGAGTCGAGGCGTTTCGCGTCACCGACCGGCTCTCCGACAGCGAGCGCGCCGCCCTGATGGGCGAGACCCTGGCGCGGGTCTACAACTGGCCGCTAGCAAAAGCCTGATCCGCCATCTTCCAGGTACGAGACGCTGGCACTGGCAAACCGCAGTTAGGCGCGCCGATCGGACGCAGCTCCTTTCATACCACCGTGCACCTCGGCGAGGATCTCGAATGAGCGCTTGCGTTTCCCGTGGTCGAAGATGTTGGCGGTCACCATCAACTCGTCGGCGCCGGTGCGGCCGATGAAATCGTCGAGGCCGCGGTGGATCGCGTCAGACCCGCCGACAACGGCGCAGGACAGCCCATCGTCGAGGATCGCGCGGGCCCAATGATCGAGCTGCGCGTCGAAGTTCGCGACCGGCGCCGGCAACCGGCCGCGGCGCCCGGTCCGGTTGTTCAGCATCGACTGCTGGAGTGACGAGAACAGAAACCGCGCCTCCTTGTCCGATTCCGCGGCGACGACGGTGATCCCGAGCATGACGTTGGGCGCCGACAGCTGTGGCGACGGGCGGAACCGCTCGCGATAGATCTTCATCGCGTCTGTCATCATCGCCGGCGCGAAATGCGAGGCAAAGGCGAACGGCAGGCCGAGATAAGCCGCGACCTGCGCGCCATAGAGGCTGGAGCCGAGGATCCAGATCGGCACATCCAGCCCGGCGCCGGGAACCGCCTGCACCGCCTGGCCGGGTTCGGCGGGTTCGAAGTAGCCCATCAGTTCGACGACCTCCTGGGGAAAGTTTTCAGAGCCGCCGAGCAAGGCGCGGCGCACCGCCCGCGTGGTGACCTGGTCCGATCCGGGGGCTCGGCCGAGACCCAGTTCGACCCGGCCCGGATGCAGGGCGGCGAGAGTGCCGAACTGTTCGGCGATCAAGAGGGGCGCGTGGTTGGGCAGCATGATGCCGCCGGCGCCGATCCGGATGCTGTTCGTGCCGGCGGCGACATGGGCGAGCGCCACCGCCGTCGCGGCACTGGCAATGCCCGGTAGGTTGTGGTGCTCGGCCATCCAGAAGCGCCGGTAGCCGAGCGCCTCGACATGCCGCGCCAAATCGAGCGAGTTGCGCAGCGACTGCCCGGCGTCGCCGCCTTCGACGATCGGAGAAAGATCGAGTACCGAGAGAGGGACCATCGGCTGAGCATCGCACCGCACGCCGCCGATGAAAACCCGCTCCGCTCGACGCGGTTCCGGTGAGCGGATTGCTGTTATCGGTTCCGCGAGTTCGCACCAGATATGGTCGGTGGTCTTTGCATTCCCGCTCTACGACGACCATCCCGCCCGGCGCACCGCGGTCGTCAACCAGCTGTTGATCGGCGTGTGCGTCGGCGCCTTTTTGTGGCAGCTCGGCCACAACCAGCACCGGATTCTGTACGGCTACGGAATGATCCCGGCGGTGCTGTTCGGTTCGGCCCGGCTCGCGCCGTATTTGCAAATCGTTCCGGCCTGGGCGACGGTCTTCACCAGCATGTTCTTGCACGGCGGGTGGTTTCACCTGATCGGCAACATGCTGTTCTTGTGGATCTTCGGTAACGCCGTCGAGGGTGGCCTCGGGCATTTCCGCTATCTCGTCCTCTACCTGGCGAGCGGTGTCGCGGCGGCGCTGATCCAAGGCTTGTCCGATCCCGGCTCGCATGTGCCGATGATCGGTGCAAGCGGCGCCATCGCCGGCGTGCTCGGGGCCTATGCCCTGCTCTATCCCCGCGCCAACGTGCACGTCTTTGTTTGGATCGTGATCTTTTTCCGTGTCGTCAACGTCCCCGCCTGGACCTTGCTCGGCTTGTGGTTCGCGATGCAGATCATCAGCGGTTTGCAGCAGGCGCATGGGGCGCCAGGGGTGGCATTCTGGGCGCATGTCGGCGGCTTTGTGACCGGCATGATCCTGGTTGTCGTCCTTCGGCCACGCGGCGCGTTTTTGCTGCAGCCTCAGCGCAGCGCCGTGTTCGCGACCGCGACCCCCGCCGCGTTTGTCCGGAACCGGCCGGCGGGCCGCGCCTCGGTGCCGACCGCCGGGCGAGCTTATCGGCGCCCGCGCGGGCCTTGGGATCGCCGGTGAAGGGGTAGCTCGCGCGTCGCGTCGCGCCGGGCCTCGGTCGATGCGGCCAAAGGAGGCCGGTTGGAGCGAGCGGCGGGACTATGCCATAAGATGCCGCGCAGCAAGGGATGGGCCGGGATGGACGAGCGGGACCAATGGCTGAAGGCGGTCGAGCCGCGGCGCGAACGGCCGTGGCGCGGAGTTGCGTCGCCAGCGGTGCTCTGCGGTGGCGCTCGGATCGCTGTCGGGGCCGCATGATGAGCGCCGCACTGTTGCCGCAAGCGCTGAGCTATGCGCCGCACGGGCTCGCCGAAGGGCTCGCCGCGCTCGCCGCCGAACCGGTCTTTGCCGGCATTCTGGCCGAGGCGGGTCCGCCGCGCTTTCGCCGCCGGCGCAACGGGTTCGCGACGTTGCTGCACATCATCCTCGAGCAGCAGGTGTCGATCGACGCGGCGGCGGCGATGCACCGCCGGCTGAGCGAGGTCTGCCGGCCGCTGACGCCCGAGGCGTTTCTGACCCTCGACGAGATGACCCTGCGCGCCTGCGGTTTCAGCCGGCAGAAGGCGGGCTACGCCCGCAACCTCGCCGAAAAAGTCCGCAATGGCGAATTCGATTTTGGCCGGCTCGCCGAAGCCGATGACGAGAGCGCGCAAACCGCACTGCTGGCCCTGAAGGGCATCGGCCGGTGGAGTTCCGAGGTCTATCTGCTGTTTGCGCTCGGCCGCGCCGATATTTGGCCCGCCGCCGACCTCGGCCTGCAAATGGCGGTCGGCGAGCGGCTGGTGCTCGGCGCGCGCCCGAGCGAGCCCGAACTGCGCCGTCTGGGCGACCCCTGGCGGCCGTGGCGCTCGGTCGCCGCCTGCCTGTTCTGGCAATCCTATCTGCACAAGCGCAAGCGGGCGCCGCCGATCCTGGCGGCGGAGCTCTATGCCTGATCCCGACCGGCAAGCGTCGACGCCGAAAATCCGCGCGCTCTGCGTCTATTGCGGCTCCTCGGGCGCGGTCTCGTCCACTTACCGCGCCGCGGCGAGCGAGCTGGGCGGGGGCCTCGCCGAAGCCGGCATCGAGCTAATCTTTGGCGGCGGGCGGGTCGGGCTGATGGGTCTGGCCGCCGATGCCGCGCTCGCGAAGGGCGGTCGGGTGACCGGCATCATTCCGGCGCGCCTGCGCGACGCCGAACTTGCCCATCCGGGCGTCAGCGAACTCGTCGTCGTCGACACCATGCATGCGCGCAAGGCACTGATGGCAGAGCGAGCCGACGCTTTCGCGATCCTGCCGGGCGGCATTGGCACCCTCGACGAAACCCTCGAGATCCTGAGCTGGAAGCAGCTCGGCTTGCACGACAAACCGATCTTCCTCGTCGATGTCGAAAACTACTGGGCGCCGTTGCGCAGCCTTATCGAGCATATTGTCGACAGCGGCTTTGCCCAGCCGAAAACGCGCGATCTGCTGGTCGCCGTCTCGACAGTCGCGGCGCTGCTCAGAGCGCTGGTCGAAGAGCCGCTTGCGGCTTTCAGCCCGCGGCGGACAGTTTGTGAAAAGCGTGGTCGCCGCAACCCGACCGCAACCGGCTGAGGGAACAAAACAATCGCATTCGATCTTTCGATATCCACGACAGCGGTGGATAACTCTGTGTAGAACCGATTGACGAGGTGATCAGCCCTCAAGCTTTTCAATCGCTCGATCCTTCTGCCTAGAATTTAAGCATATTCCTAAGCACTTGTGATACTTGAATAATCGCTGTTTGCGTCGGGGAGCAACTGTGACGGTTGGTAAACTTTATGTAACAACTTGGTAAGAAAGGACATTTTGCCACACTTTGGGCGGCGGGCACGGCGCTGTGCACAAATGTCGCGGGCGCGACGCGCCAAGGCGGTTGGCAAGGTCCTTTGTCGGCTTGTCGAGCCGGGTTGCCCTCTCTATCCTCGCATCCAGCAAAGACCACGGCCGGCAGCTCCCGTCGGCCGCGTGCGAGGATGACGGATGGCGAAAATCAAGGTGGCTCGGCCGATTGTCGAGCTGGACGGCGACGAGATGGCGCGGATCATGTGGAGCTTTATCAAGAACAAGCTGATCTAGCCGTATCAAGAACAAGCTGATCTGGCCGTATCTCGAAGTCTACCTGAAATACTACGACCCTCGGCAGGGAGAGTTGCGACGCCTTCACGTCAGTGCGACAAGACAGGCCATAATCGTCAATAGACCAACTCAGCCGAAACGAAAGCGGCGCGGAGATGCAACCATGTCAGATCTCGAAATCGTTTGGACGAAGGTTGATGAAGCACCTGCGCTTGCTACGTTTTCCCTTCTGCCGATCGTCCAAGGCTTCGTCGGAGCAGCCGGCGTGAAGATGAAGCTGAAAGACATTTCGCTGACTGGCCGCATCATCGCCAACTTTCCCGACAAACTGACGCCAGCGCAAAAGATTAGCGACGAGCTCGCCGAACTTGGCCAACTTGCGATGCGCCCCGAGGCCAACATCATCAAGCTGCCCAACATCTCCGCCTCGATCCCGCAGCTGAAAGCTGCGATCAAGGAGTTGCAGAGCAAGGGTTACGACGTGCCGGACTATCCGGACAGCGACGCGACGCCAGCGGATAAGGAAATCCGCGCCCGCTACGGCAAGGTGCTCGGCAGCGCTGTCAATCCGGTGCTCCGCGAGGGCAATTCCGATCGACGCGCCGCCGGCGCCGTGAAGCAGTACGCGCGCAACAATCCGCATAAGATGGGCGCCTGGACCAAGGACTCAAAATCGCGCGTGGCGCACATGTCGGGCGGCGATTTCTACGGTTCGGAGGTCGC
>DATMKU010000396.1:0-5410 GCA_035570935.1 Allostellaceae bacterium | reverse complement strand
CGCGAGGACCAGATCCAGCGGGAGGCGGTTCTGCTGGCGCATCTTGACTTTCCGGCGCGCCTCGAGCAGCCGGCGCTGCGCTTTTTGAAGGAGCGCATCGCCGCCCAATTTCGCTTCGAGGAGATTGACGACGAGGAAGTCATCGCGGTTCTTCATGATCAGCTTCTCGCACAGCGGAATCGTAAGGCCGAAGGGCGCGGGTTTCGCCATGGCGTCATGATCGGTTTAGCCGCCGGCGGGGTTGCGATCGCGGGAAGCATCGGCGTCTTCCTGCTATATCCGAGAGCCGAGCAAGTCTGCGAGGCGCCTGCGAGCAACGCAGAGAACGGTGCGATAAGTAAAGAGCTACCGATGCTCCGGCCAGCCGCAGAAGCACCGACGACTGGCGCTCCGGAGCCGGCAGCCCTCAATGCCGAGATGAGTTCGGCAATCGCCGCTGCTCCGGCGTTGTCGGCATCGTCGGCGTCGCCGATAAAGGCGGAAGATCCGCATCCTGCGGCCGCCCCTACAGCAGCACCGGCCCCCGGTGGCCCCCGCCTTGCCGCCGCCGAGATCGGCGCGCTGGTGGCGCGCGGGGACGCGTTTTTCCGCGCGGGCGACATCACTTCGGCGCGGCCGTTTTACGCGCGCGCCGCCGATGCGGGAAGCGGACGGGCGGCGCTGCAGCTGGGCGCGACTTTCGATCCGGGCTTTCGCACCCGCCTCGGCTTGAGCGGCGCCACGGCCGACACGGGCCAGGCTTTGCTGTGGTACCGACGTGCCCGCGAACTCGGCGCGCCCGAAGCCGAGCCGCGGATCAACGCCCTTGCCGCGCGCCCCGCAAAGCCGATCGCGGCGGTGGTCACCTACAAACCGGGATCGGCTCGTTGATATCCGCCACATCCACGCCTGTCGGCTTTTAACTTTAACTAAGCCGCTTGTTATATTTATTGCGCTTTTGAGTAAGTTATGCTAACCGAACGCCAGCTGACGGCCGCCGATCATTCCGGAGTATGGCTTTTCGCCGGAAAATTGAACGAGGCTTTTAGTCAATAAATCCTGAATGCGAAAGTGTTTGGTGGCGGTCTACCCGACGATGGGGTAAGAAGTTACCAATAACTTATGGTATCGAATTGGGCCATCCAGTACATTGTCTTTTGGCTGGTGCGGATGTGAGAGGGGGCTCCTTGCCGCTGTCGCGGGGGCCAGCGCCCGAGCGCATTCGAGCGGTATTGCGATGAGCGAGTCGCGGGCTCCGACCCAGGGAGGGTTGGCCGGTATCCGCGAGGTTCTCCGCGTCGCTTATCGGCGCAAGTTCATCATCTTGGTGCCGGCGGTTCTGCTGAGCGGCATCGGGTGGGCGATGGCGTCAAAAGCGGTGCCGCTCTTTACCGCCACCGCGGCTTTGACGCTCGATGTGAGCAAGGTCCAGATCGTCGATCGGGAGGTGGTTTCACAGCTCCCGCTCGAAACTTCGACCCTCCGAAGCGAAATTGACGTCATCCGCTCGCGTTCGCTGAACGACGAGGTTGTCGTTTTGCTGGGGTTGGCATCCGACCCCGGCGTCGCGCGGGAAGTGGCCGCGTGGCACGCGTGGGAGCCGGTTTTCGTCAGCTTCACCGAAAAAGTGCTTGGCCGTTTGTTTCCCGGCATTTTCGGGCAGGATCGGCTGATGACGCCCAAACCGACGGCGTCGCAGATCGCCGATTGGCTGATCGGTAATCTGAACGTAACGAATGACGGCCGTTCGCTGACGATCCTGGTCTCATTCACGTCCGAGAACCCGGCTCGGGCGGCGCAGATCGCCAATACGGTCGCCAGAACCTACCTTGACGACCAGGTGCTGGCCAAGTCGCGGGAGACGATGAAGGCCAGCGCCTGGCTCGGCGAACGGGTCAGCGAAATAAGACAGGATTTGGAGAAATCGGAAGCGGCGGTCGATGATTTCCGGCGCCAATCCGGGCTGATCGAGGTCAAGGGGGCGACGATACCGGCCGAACGCCTGGGCGATCTCAATGCCCAGCTCAGCCAGGCCCGCGCTGAACGACTGCGCGCCGAGGTGAATTTGCAGATTGCCCAGCAGAGCGGGGCGCAGAAGCTGCCCGACGCCCTCGCCTCGCCGCGGCTTCAGCAACTCCGCAACGAGTTCGGCCAAATCCACCTGCAGCTCACTGCTCTCAATGACCACGGCGCCTTTTACAAGATGAACGACCTCAAGGCGCAAGCGGCTGTGTTGGGCACCGAGATGAACGCGGAGATGGCTCGGATTGTTGCCGGTCTTTCGACCGAGGTGACGGCGGCACGCCAGAAAGAGGCCGAGCTGGATCGGTCGTTCCACGCGATGGAGGGCCAAGTGGGCGAGGTCGGCCACTCGAATTTGCAGCTGATCCAGCTGCAGCGCGAAGCCGACGCCAACCGCGCGATTTATGAAACGTTTCTGTCGCGCTACAAGCAGACGCTGCAGCAGGAGAGCTTGGCGGTGCCGGATGCGCGGCTGATCTCGCAGGCGGTCCCGCCGGAAGAGCCGATCTATCCCAACAAAGTGCGCTTCCTGCTGCTCGGCACTCTTGGCGGGCTGGCGATCGGGGGAGGCTTCGCCTTTCTGCGCGAAAGCTTCGATCGGAGGATCCGCCATGCGTCGGCGGTCGAGACGCTGACCGGGATCCCGGTTTTCGGTTTCGTGCCGAAGGTTTCGCGATGGCGCGGCCGCCAACCGCAAGACTACCCGGTCACCGACCCGCAGTCCCAATTCAGCACCGCTCTCGCGCGCATTCACGCCGCGCTGCGGGCTCCCCACTCGTTGGACGGCAAGCAGGTTATTCTGATCACTTCGGCGCAGCCGGGCGACGGCAAGACCTCGTTTTGCACGAGCCTGGCGCGGTCCTTGGCAAAAAGCCGGATTCGGGTTCTGGTTATCGACGCCGACCCCTATCGCGCCCAGGTTGCGTCGGCGTTCGGCGCACCGGCGGTTCCGGCTTTCGGCTCGATCAACGAGCAGCCGATCCGGCTTGCCGATATCGTGCAGGTCGACACGAAATCTGCCGCCCACTTCACCGCGGCGCCCAACCCGGACGATCTGCAGTTTCTGGTTCACTCCGGCAAATTCGAGGCGCTCGTCGAAGCAGCGCGCGCGGCCTACGACATCATCATCATCGATACCCCTCCGGTGATGACGAGCGCCGACGCCGCACTGATCGGCCGGTTTGCCGACACGCGCCTGCTGATGGTCAGGTGGGGCCGCACCTCGGCCGATCAAATGGCCTCGGCGGTCGGGTTCCTCCGGCTGTGCCGCGTCGGTCTCGACGGCATCGTCATGGTCGGCGCGGACGCCGGCTCCATCCCCTATGGCCAACTCACGAGCTATTACCCGCCTCCCTCGGACCAACCCTCGCCGCGGTCTCTTCTCAGCGGTCGTCGCACCGATCTTGGTTAACCCGTGACGTCATGACGCCGAGCCTTGAGGCAGCCGCCGCCGCGGCGGCGATGCCGGGCGCGCGGCACGATGATGTGGATGGGGCGCGCTCCCTGCGACGGCAGGCTCGATCGGCGCCGCTGCACCGTCTGCGTATTGGCGCGGCACGGTGTGCCGCCGATCGTTCGCGACGCAACCGCGCTAACCCCGCGGGTCGTCGCGGATGCCTTGGGTCGGGCGCGGCTCGACGGCGGCGCATTTACCGCACTGCGTCTCTCATCGTTGATCGGCGCCGCCCACCGGCGTTTTGCCGATCTGGCAGACAAGGTCGGCCGCATCGTCGCGCCCTGCGCCTGGGTCTATGAGGTGCTGCAGCGAAACCGCGTGCCGGAAGAAAAGCTCGTCCTATGCCGGCAAGGGTTGCCCCGAGCTTTTCCGGGGTCGGGGATTTCACCGCGATCCGATCCACAACGCGAAAACATCCCCGGTGAGCTGCGGCTCGGCTATTTCGGCCGTCTCGATCCGACCAAGGGCGTCGACATCGTCGTCGATGCCCTGCGCCGGGTGCCGAATGCCCCGGTGCGGCTCGACATCTATGGTATTCGCCAACCCGGCTGCGAAGCCTACGCGGCAAAGCTCGAACGTGCCGCCGACGGCGACCCGCGCATCGTCTTGCGGTCGGCGCTGCCTCCCCAAGCGGTCGACCGGGCGATGCGGGGTTGCGACCTGGTGATCGTGCCCTCGCGCTGCCTGGAAACCGGCCCGCTCGTCGTGCTCGAAGCCTTCGCTGCCGGAACCCCGGTGTTGGGGGCGCGGCTCGGCGGCATCGCCGAGCTTGTCGGCGACGGTATCGATGGGATGTTGGTCCCCGCCTGAGGATCCCGGCGCCTGGGCAGCCGCGATCGCGGCACTCGCCGACGATCCCCAGCGCGTTGCCCAGTTGCGCGCGGGGATCTATCCGCCGCGGACCATGACCGACGTCGCGGATGACATGGCCGAGCTGTATCAAACACTGCTCGCCGATGCCGGCGGCTGAATTCGAGCGGCATAAGGGGGGACCCCGGCGGGTTCTGTTCATCCAGGCGACCGACCCGGCTGCATACCCGCCGCTGATCCACGCATCGATGCTGATGGCCGAGGCAGGGTGGGAGGTCACCTTTCTGTCGGCACCGTTTGAGGGCAACCAGCTCGGGCTGCCGCGCCATCCGCGCATCGCGGTGCGGGCGATCCCGCTGCGCCCCTCGCATGTGATGGCAAAGCCGGCCTACGCCGGCTATGCCGCCGCCGCCGCCCGGCTGGCGCTGCGATTGCAGCCCGAAATCGTCTATGCCTCGGATCCGCTGGGGGCGGGGCCCGGGCTCTTGGCGGCGCGGCTGGCGCGCGCCCGCCTTGTCTATCACGAACACGACAGCCCGGCGCCCGCTTCATTGCACCCCGCGCTGGCGCGGGCGCGCGCCGCGGCCGCAAAACGGGCAGAGCTGGTCATCTTCCCGAATGAAGCGCGCGCCGGTATCGCGCAGGCAGAGCTCGGCTTTTCTGCGGATCGTCTGCGCATCGTCTGGAACATGCCGCGTCTAGCGGAATTGCCGGCGCTCGACAGTCGGCCCGAGGCACCGCTCATTCTCTATTATCACGGGAGCATTACGCCCGATCGCCTTCCCCTCGCCGTCGTCAAGGCCGTCCGGCGATCGTGCGGCCGGGCATGCCTGCGGATCGCCGGCTACGAGGCGCCGGGCGCGGCCGGTTATGTACAGCGGCTGCTCGAACTCGGGGGGGGCGGTAGCTCGACGGGTGGCGTCGACTATGCCGGGCAGGCTTCGAGGGTCGATCTCGTCGCTGGGGCGGCGCAAGCCCATCTCGGCCTCGCCCTGATGCCGCGCCACAACCGCGACCTCAACCTGGCTCATATGACCGGTGCCTCCAACAAACCGTTCGACTACATGGCCGCCGGGCTGGCACTGCTGGTCTCCGACCGGCCCGATTGGCGCGATATGTTCGTCGCGCCCGGCTATGGCCGAG
>DATMKU010000395.1:0-2881 GCA_035570935.1 Allostellaceae bacterium | reverse complement strand
ATCAATGCGGGGCTGCGTTCCTATGTCGAGAAGGCGCGGCGCGGGTGACGAGCGACCTCGGCCGGTGTTTCTTCATCTGGGACACGTTCGATCAGGCAGGCGTCGCCATAGGAGAAAAAGCGGTAGCGATGGGCAATGGCGTGGGCGTAGGCGGCTTTGATCCGGTCGAGGCCGGCGAGGGCGGCGACCAGCATCAACAAGGTCGAACGCGGCAGGTGGAAATTGGTTAAGAGCAGGTCGATCGCACGGAAACGGTAACCGGGCAGGATGAACAGCCGGGTCTCGCCGGCGAAAGGGCGAATTTCGCCGGTTTCGGCCGCGGCTGATTCGAGGAGGCGCAGGCTGGTCGTGCCGACCGCGACGATGCGGCCACCGTCGCGCCGGGCGGCGGCGATATGCGCGGCGGTCTCGGCCGACAGAACGCCCCACTCGGCGTGCATTTTGTGGTCGCGCGGGTCGTCGGCCTTGACCGGCAGAAAGGTGCCGGGGCCGACATGCAGGGTCAGGGTCGCGAGGCCAATGCCACGCCGTGACAATGCCGCGATCAGCGCCGGGGTGAAATGCAGCCCGGCGGTCGGCGCCGCGACGGCGCCCTCGGTGCTGGCGAACATCGTCTGGTAGTCGGCGCGGTCGCGCGGGTCGGCGCCCGATGGTCGCTTGATGTAGGGCGGCAACGGCATGGCGCCATGACGGGCGAGTGCTTCGTGGAAGGCGGCGCCCTCGACATCGAAACGCAAGGTCACGTCGCCCTCGGGATGCTTGGCGGCGACCGTCGCGGCGAAATCCGCGGCGAAATCGAGATGGTCGCCGGGGCGCAGCCGCCGTGCGCCCTTGGCAAAGGCGCGCCACATGCCGCCGCCCTCGTCGCGGTGGAGGGTGACCTCGACCGTCGCTGCGCCGCGCTTCCCGACGAGGCGGGCCGGGATCACCTTGGTGTCGTTGCAGACGAGGAGGTCGCCGGCGCGCAGCAAATCCGCCAGGTCGGCGATATGCCGGTCGGCGAACGCCCCCGCGGCCGGGATGTGCAGCAGGCGCGCGGCCTCGCGCGGCTCGCACGGGCGATCCGCGATCAGCTCGCGCGGCAGCGAGAAATCGAAATCGTCGAGGCGCATCGGGCCCATCTCCCGAGATAAGGGCCGCCGGCGCCGCAGGTCAATTTCCAGGCGGAACAGACAACCAATTTACACGATAATTTTGCGATAGATGCAGGGATTGACATGTGAACTGAGCCGTAATTACGTGTCTCACACAACGACGCGGTATTTACCGCCGCGCCAGCCGAGGGCGAGATGGCTCAGATCGACACGATTTCCAAAGCCGAGGCGGTCAAGCAGCAGAGCCGCCAACTGCGCGGCCATATTGCCCGCGACCTGCCGGACACCGCCACCCCGTTCGACAAGGAGGGGTATGCGCTGCTCAAATTCCACGGGATCTATCAGGGCTACGATCGAGACAGCGCCACCGAGCTGAAACAGCGCGGCGAGAGCAAGGTGTGGCAGTTCATGGTCCGGGTGCGGATCCCGGGCGGGCGGCTGACGGCGGAGCAGTATCTCGGCCTCGACGCGATCGCCGGGAACTGGGCCGACGGCTCGCTGCGAGTGACGACGCGGCAGAGCATCCAATTCCACGGCGTCGTCAAATCCGGCCTCAAGGCGGCGATCGCCGAGGTCAACCACTCCCTGCTGACGACGTTGGCCGCCTGCGGCGATGTCGTGCGCACGGTGACGGCCGTGCCGGCGCCGATCCGCGACCCGGTGCATGACCGGCTCGAAGCCGACGCGCGGGCGCTCTCGGCCCATTTGCTGCCGCAGACCGGCGCCTACCATGAGATCTGGGTCGACGGCGAGAAATGGCAGGACGAGGCTGCAACAGCCGAGCGGCCGGACCCGCTCTATGGCGAGCGCTATCTGCCGCGCAAATTCAAGGCCGGGCTCGCAATCCCCGAGGACAACACGATCGACGTGTTGACCAACGACCTCGCGATCGTGCCGCTGTGGGAGGGCGAGCGGCTCGCCGGCTACGATTTTCTGCTCGGCGGCGGGCACGGCATGACCCACAACAACCCGAAGACCTATCCGCGCCTTGCGACGCCGGTCGCATTTGTCATGCCCGACGATCTGCTCGACGCGGCGGCGGCGGTGGTCAAATTGCACCGCGATTGGGGCGACCGCGGCAATCGCCGCCATGCCCGGCTCAAATACGTGATCGCCGAGCACGGCGAGGCGTGGGCGCGCGAGCGTTTGGAGGAATATCTCGGCAAGAGCCTCGAACCCTGCCGCCCCCTGCCGCCATTGGCGGTGCCCGACCATCTCGGCTGGCACGAGCAGGGCGACGGCAAGCTCTACCTCGGCATCCCGGTGGCGAGCGGGCGAATCGTCGACGGCGCGGGGTCCCGCACCCGCACCGCGTTGCGCGAGATCGTCGCCCGCTTTCGCTGCAATCCGATTCTGATGCCGAGCCAGGACATCATCTTGAGCGAGATCCGCCCCGAGGATCGCGATGCGATCGCCGCGGTGTTGCGCATGCACGAGGTGCGGCTCGCCGAGGATATGCAGCCGGCCGAGCGCTGGGCGCTCGCCTGCCCGGCCTTGCCGACCTGCGGGCTGGCGCTGACCGAGGCCGAGCGGGTGCAGGGCGACATCGTTGGCGCGATCGAGGGGCGGCTGGCGCGCCACGGGCTTGCGCACGAGCGACTCAGCATCCGCATCACCGGCTGCCCTAATGGCTGCGCCCGGCCCTATACCGGGGACATCGGGATTGTCGGCCGCATGCCCGGCTATTACGCGCTGTTTGTCGGCGGCGATTTCGCGGGGACGCGGCTCAACGCGACGCTTGTCGACAAGGTCGCGCTGGATGCCATCGGCGACACGCTCGACCCGCT
>DATMKU010000394.1:0-5978 GCA_035570935.1 Allostellaceae bacterium | reverse complement strand
CGGCCTCGGACGACCATTCGCTAAAGGTCGCGAACGGATCGTCGACCGAATTGCGCCTGACCTTGCTTAGCACTACGTGATCGCCCTCGATCCGGTACCCGAGTTCATCTCCCTCGCTCAGCCGCAGCGCTGCCCTGACCGGCTGCGGGATGGTCGTTTGGGCTTTGCTGGTAATCTTGCTGGTAATAATTTGCGGCTCCCGTCGTAAACACGCCATGTAAGGATTTTCCTTACTGGCCTCAAGGAAGCTTCAAAACCCGAGCTTGCGGCGGGCGGCGGCGCCGATCAACTGACGCAACTTCTCGATTTCGGCCCACGGATCGGATTTAAGGGAGGCGAGCCGGGCTGGGACGGTGGCGACGGTGAAGTGTCCGGGTTGGGTGTCCGCTTCGACTTCACTCCACGACAGCGGCGTCGAGACCGTGGCCCCCGGCCGCGCACGGGTCGAGTAGGCGCCGACCGCCGTCGCACCCCGTGCGTTGCGCAGATAGTCGATGTAGATGCGGCCCGTGCGCGCCCGCTTCGACTGATTGGCGGTGTAGCGCTGCGGGTGGCGCGCAGCCAGGTCTTCGGCGACCGTCCTGGTGAAATTCTTGACCTCCTCCCAGCCGAGCCGCGGCGTCAACGGCACGACGACATGCAGCCCTTTGCCGCCGGTGGTCTTGACAAAGCTTTGCAGCCCGAGACCCGTCAGCACGTCGCGGATTTCGAGCGCCGCCTCGGTCACCCGCGACCAAGCCAGCCCCTCATCCGGGTCGAGATCGAAGGTGACCCGGTCGGGTTGTTCCAACTTGTCGATCGTCGAACCCCAGGGGTGGATTTCGAGTACGCCGATCTGCACCAACGACAACAGCCCGGCCAGATCCTCGATCGCGAGATGGGTCTCGCCGTCGATCTCGATCCGCGTTACCGCACTAGGCACGCTGGAGCCGGCGTGCTTTTGAAAAAACTGCTCGCCGCCGACCCCGGTCGGCGCGCGCACCAGGCTCAGCGAGCGATGGCCGAGTTGCGGCAAGGCCCAATCGGCGACATCGGCGTAATAGCGCGCCAGGTCGAGCTTGGCGATTCCCTCCTCGGGGTAGAGGACGCGATCGGCATGGGTCAGCCGCACGCCGTCGAAGACGGTGCTGCCGTCGCGCGCGATCGACACTGGGGCGCGTTGCAGGGCGCGGGGCGGCGAGGGCTCGGCGGGCTCCGCCGACGGTGACGACGATGAGGGCATCTCGCGCACGACCTCCCTCGCAGTTTTGTCCTCGCGCAATCCCAAAAACGCCGCGTGCCGCAACACCGCGTCGGCGGTCCATCCCGCGAAACGAACTTCGGCGACGAGCTTCGGCTGCGTCCAATGCACGCCTTTGACGACGGCTCCCTTTGGCAGCGTCACGACCGGGCGCTCGGCTTGTGCGAGCCGATCGAGCCGCGCCCGCAGATCCAAAAGCCGGGCATCGCTGAACCCGGTGCCGACGCGGCCGGCGTAATGCAACTCACCTTGCGGACCGTAATAGCCGAGCAGCAAGGCCCCCAAGCCCTGACGGCCGCCGGCCGGGTCGCTGAACCCGATCACGCCAAACTCCTCGCGGTTCCCGCACTTTATTTTGAGCCAGCTGTGGTGCCGGCCGGCGTGATACGGGCTGTCGCGGCGCTTCGAAACGATGCCTTCGAGGCGATAGCCGCAGGCATGGCGGAAGAAATCGCGGCCGCGCCCGACCTGATGGTCGCTGTAGCGCAACTCGCTCTCGGCATTAGCCGGGATCAGCGAGGCCAGCGCCGCCTTGCGGTCTTCGAGCGCCGCACCCGTCAGATCCCAGCCATCGACATGCAACACGTCGAAGGCGCAAAACACCAGCGCCTCGGTCCGCCCGGTCGCGATCGCATCCTGCAGATGGCCGAAATCGGTGGTGCCGTCCGCTTCGATATGCACCAGCTCGCCGTCGATCAGCGCGCTATCGACCGGCAGCGCGGCGAAACGGCGGGCGAGCGCCAGAAATTTTTCGGTCCAGTCGAGCCCGCTGCGGGTCGAGAGCCGCACCTTACCGCCGCTGATCCGCGCCAGCAGGCGATAGCCGTCGTATTTGATTTCGTGCAACCAATCCGGCCCATCCGGCGCCTCTTCCGCCGCATGCGCCAGCAACGGTCGCGGGTCGGCCGGCACTCGCCCTTTTTTGGCCCCGGAAATGCTCGACGGGTCGGCATGCGGCGGGGCGCGGCGCGCGTCGGCCGGGCGCTCCTCGCCGTTCGGCCCCCAGATCCGGTCGCGGTCGGCGGCGATCTCGTCGATCGTGCGGCCAGTCGCGGCGCTTTTCGGGTTGTCGGCAACGATCGCGTCGCCGCTTCCCGGCGTCGCGGCGGCGTCGCGCTCCTTGATCAACAGCCAGTTCTCGTGGTTGCGGCCGGTATGCTTGCCGCCCATCCGCACCAGAACCCATTTGCCGCGGAGTTTCTGGCCGTCGATCTCGAATTTGAGATTGCCCTTGGCGTACGCCGCTTGCGGGTTGGGATCAAGCGGGGTCCAACTGCCGCGATCCCAGATCATCGAGGCGCCAGCGCCGTATTGCTTTTCGGGAATGACGCCTTCGAACCCGCCATATTCGAGCGGATGGTCCTCGACATGGACCGCCAGCCGCTTTTCGCCGGGGTCGGTGCTCGGTCCTTTCGGCACCGCCCAGCTCTTCAACACCCCGTCGAGTTCGAGCCGGAAATCGTAATGCAGGCGGCGGGCGGCGTGTTTTTGGATCACAAAGGACAGCTTCGGCGACGCGTTCGGCCGGACGGCGCCGCCCGCCGGTTCCGGGGTTTTCGCGAAATCGCGCTTTCGTTGGTATTCGCTCAGCGCCATAGCCACCGTTCGCCCGTCAGAGAACCGTCTGTCGTCAACACCTGTCGCATGCCGTTGCGTACCGCCCCATATTGTGCATTCGTAACGCCGCAGCATAGGAGAACGACATGCCGCGCGCGAGTTGGAGCGGATTTCTGCGTCTTTCTCTCGTCACTTGCCCGGTGTACCTGAGCCCGGCGACCACCGAGTCGAAGCGAATTCGCCTCAATCAGCTCAATGCCGAAACCGGAAACCGGGTTTCGCAGCGTCTCGTCGATGCCAAGACCGGCGAAGAACTCAGCCGCGACCAGGTCGTCAAGGGCTTTGAGTTTGACCGCGACCGCTATGTCACGTTGAGCGACGAGGAATTGAAGGACCTGCAGATCGAGTCATCGAAAATTATCGAGCTCGATCGGTTTGTCAGCCGCGACGAGGTCGATCCGCTCTATCTCGACACGCCTTACTACATCTATCCCGACGGCGAGATCGCCAGCGAGACCTTTCGCGTCATTGGCGAAGCGATGACGCGGGCAGACAAGGTCGGGCTCGGCCGCATCGTGCTGGCGAACCGCGAACGGCTGGTATTGGTCGAGCCGCGCGGCGGCGGGCTGCTGATGTCGACCCTGCGCGCCAGCGACGAGGTCCGCACCGCCGAACTCGGCGACAAACAGGACGGCGAGGTCGATCCCGAACTGGTGGCGCTCGCCACAACCATTATCGAGCGCAAGGCCGGTACTTTCGAGCCGGCGAATTTTCACGACCGCTACCAGGACGCGTTGCGCGAATTGGTCCAGAGCAAAGTCAAGGGAGAGGTGACGGTGACCGCGGAGGCGATTGCCGAGCCGCCGAAGGTGATCAACCTGATGGACGCGCTAAAGCGCAGCCTGGCCCGCGAAGAAGGGGGTTCGGGAAAGGCAGCGCCTGCCGCGTCGTCGGGCAAGCGCGCGAAATCCCCCGGCGATCGGCGCCAGCCGGCCCTGCTGTTGCCGGTCTCCGGCGGGCGCGACGCAAAGACCGAGCCCGGCGCCCATCCCGTCGCGCCGCCGGCGGCGAAGCGACGCAAAACCCGGGAAGCCGCCGCGCCCGAACCGGCGGCGGCCGAGGCGCCCGCGCCTGCGCGGCGCCGCAAAGCCTGACGCGTCCGTTATTCACTTCGCTTCGGGTGAGACAATACGATCAGGTGTCGCGACAAGGGCGGCGACGACCGGCGCGAGGTCGAAGCGTCCGCGCCTCAGATCATGTCCGGCGCCCTCGATCGGGATCAGCCGGGTTGACGCCGGGATCTGCGCTATCGCCGTCCCGACCTCCGTGATCGAGCCGAACGGGTCGGCGGTGCCCTGAACAAACACCGCCGGAACCCGCAGCCGCGGAAAATGCTCGGTGCGCAGCCGGTCGGGTCTGCCGGGCGGATGTAGCGGGTACGAGAACAGCAGCAAACCCGCGGCCAATTCGGGCTCGTCGGCGGCGAGCATCGTCGCCTGCCGCCCGCCATACGACTGCCCGCCGAGAAAAACCGCCCCCGTCAGCAGCTCGCGCATCGCCTCGACCGCGCTCTTCAACCCCGCCCGATCCGCGGCGGCCGCCGCAGGCGAGGGCGGCCCCGTCGGCCGCCGCTGGCGAAACGGCAGATCGCACCGCAACACCCAGAGCCCGGCATCGGCAAAGGCATCCGCCGCCGCCGCCAGCAACGGCGCCTTGCAATTGCCGCCCGCCCCATGGGTCAGCACCAAGCCTCGCCGCCCCGCCTGGCGCGGCCGATGCAAAAACCCCCGAACCACGGGTTTTTCAAATGGAACAATCTCGGCCATGCCAACCGGCATCCTCGGCCATCGACGTCGCGGTGCTGCGCGGCCGGGATTTCGCGCCGAACCGGGTCAGTGCGGCGCGGGCACGGACATCGGCATCATATTGGCGTGGAGGTTGGCGATGATCCAAATTGATCCGGTGATGACGAGAAAGACGATCAGCACGCCGAAGGCGAGCGCGACAATATTGTTCGTGTGGTCGGGCCCGCTGCCCAGATGCAAAAAGAACACGAGGTGGACGCCGATCTGGGCAAAGGCGAGCACCATCAGCCCAACCGGTATACCCGGTGGCCACAGCAAATGGGTTTGCGAGACGACAAACGAAGCAATCGTCAGCAGGATCGCGAGCCCGAGCCCCGCCGTGTATGACAGATAGCTGGCGGAAGGCTCGTATTCCTCGACACCGGGTGTGCGGTCGTCGAAAACGCGGTCGTCACCGTCCATCACCGGAAATCTCCCATCAGATAGACCAACGTGAACACCCCGACCCAGACGATGTCCAGCGCGTGCCAGAACAGGCTCCAACACAGCAGGCGCCGCAGCACGGTGCCGCGCAAACCCTTGACGACGACCTGCGCCACCATATAGGCGAGATAGATAAGGCCGCCGGTGACGTGGACGCCATGCGTGCCGACCAGAGCGAAAAAGCTGGAGAGAAAGGCGCTGCGCTGGGGTCCGGCGCCTTCGGCCACCATGCGGGCAAATTCCCTTGCCTCAATAACAAGAAAGGCCGCGCCAAGGACAAAGGTGATCGCGGCAAAGACCAGGAACAGGCCCTGCCGCCGCCGTTCGGCGGACAACGCGCCGAGCCCGCAGGCATAGCTCGAGAACAACAGGCACATCGTCTCGATAAAGACGTTGCGGAGATTGAACAGCTCGGACCCGGTCGGGCCGCCGGCGGTGTTGCCCGCCAACACCGCATAGGCCGCGAACAGCGCCGAGAACATGACGAAGTCGCTGAGGATGAACATCCAGAAGCCGTAGGCGACAACGGTGCGCTTTGGAGCCGGCCCGCCGCCGCCGCGCCCGCGCGCGAGTTCGGTTGGAACTCTGTCGAGAGTTGCGATCGTCATGCGGGCCGCCCCAGGCCCAGCCGGGCCCGTTCCATTTGGGCAAGTTCGGTACCCGAGATTTCGCGCTCCCGATTCTCGCTCCAGCCGAATGCCAGGACCCCGACTGCGGCGGCGAGGAAACCGAGGATCACCAGCCACCAGATATGCCAGATCGCCGAAAAGCCGACGATCACCGCAAAAAAGGCGGTGAGAAAGCCGATCGGGCTGTTGCGCGGCATTTCGATGGCTTGATAGGCCGGTTCGACTGGCGTCAGTCCTGGGGTCAGTCCCCTCCGCTTCATTTCC
>DATMKU010000393.1:0-2806 GCA_035570935.1 Allostellaceae bacterium | reverse complement strand
TACCGGGGACATCGGGATTGTCGGCCGCATGCCCGGCTATTACGCGCTGTTTGTCGGCGGCGATTTCGCGGGGACGCGGCTCAACGCGACGCTTGTCGACAAGGTCGCGCTGGATGCCATCGGCGACACGCTCGACCCGCTGTTCGCGCTGTTCGCCGCGGGTCGTGTCGCGGGCGAGGGTTTTGGCGATTTCTGCCACCGCGTCGGATTGCCGGCATTGCAGCAAACGCTCGCTCAGCATAGCGGGGCTCGGCGTCATGCTGCCGATTAGCGTCGATCTCGCGCAAATCCGCGTCATACTGGTCGGCGACGGGGCCGCGGCGCGGCGCCGTCTCGCCTTGCTCGACGAGGCCGGCGCCGAAGCGCTCGACATCTACGCGCCGATGCCCGATCCCGCCTTAGTCGAGATGGCGGGAGGACGTTTGCGGCGGCGCCTGCCATTGCCGGTCGAGATCGCGCGGGCGCAGCTCGTCTTTGTCGCCGGCGTTGCCGAACCCGCGGCAAGCGAAATCTGCCGCGTGGCCAAGGCGGCCGGGGTCTTGGTCAATGTCGAGGACGACCGCGAGCGCAGCGATTACCACTCGGCGGCGGTCATCCGGCGCGGCGATCTGACGGTGGCGATATCGACCAACGGCAAGAGCCCCGGCCTCGCGGCATTGATGCGGCAGGTGTTCGAGCACCGGATCGGGACCGAGTGGGAACTGCGGCTCGGCGAGATCGCGGCCTTGCGCCGGGCCTGGCGCGCCGCCGGCGCCGATCCCGCCGCAATCGGCCGCCGCACCCGCGATTGGGTCGCGCTACACGGCTGGCTCGACCCGGCCACACCCGCCCCTTCACAGGAGCCGCACCGCCCGATACCTTGAACCCTAACGGATCTCGGTTGGAGAAAAGAGTATGGCGGTCATCGCGATTATCGCTCAGGGCATGATGGGGGCGGGCGTCGGCCGGCGGCTGCACGAGCGGGGCGCCACGGTCCGCACCCTGCTGTCAGGGCGCAGTGCGACGAGCGCGGAGCGGGCGCGGGCCGCCGGCATGGAACCCGCGGCCGATGAGCGGGCATTGCTCGCCGGCGCCGATTTCTTCTTGTCGGTCCTGCCGCCGGGCGAGGCCGAGGCGCTGGCGCAACAGCTGGCGCCGGCCTTGAAGGCGCTCGACAAGAAGCCGGTCTATGTCGACTGCAACGCGGTCAGCCCGCAAACCGCGATCCGCATCGGTGCTGCCGTAGCGCCCACAGGCGCCGATTTTGTCGATGGCGGGATTATCGGCGGGCCGCCGCGGCCGGGCTACAGCCCGACGATCTACGCCTCTGGTCCGACCGCCGGGCAGACCGCGGTATTGCGCGATTGGGGGATCGACTGGCGGGTCATCGACGGGCCGGTCGGCGCCGCCTCGGCATTGAAAATGTCCTATGCCGGGATCACCAAGGGGACGACCGCGATCGCCGCGGCGATGCTATTGGGGGCGGCGCGTTTCGGCTGCGGCGAGGCGCTGATCGCCGAATTGACCGAAAGCCAGCCCGAGATGCTGGCGCGGATGCGGTCGGGCATCCCGAGGATGTACGACAAGGCGTATCGCTGGGTCGCCGAGATGCAGGAGATTTCCGACTTTCTCCAACAGAACCTGCCGTCGCGCGACATCTACGCGGCGGTCGCGCGCCTCTACGACCACATCGCCGCCGCCTACGCCGAAGGGGCACCCGGGGCCGACAACGCCGTGCGGCTGCTCGACCGCGTGCTGGGCGAGCATTCGTAGGCCGCCGCCCCTCACCCCAGCCCTCTCCCCGCAAGCGGGGCGAGGGAGCGCCTCTCACAGACTCCGGCTACCTATTCCCTATCCCCGCAAGCGGGGAGAGGGTCGGGGTGAGGCGCAATCCCGGCCGGGTGAAACGAGGCCTGATCAGCCCTTCGCGACTTCGTGATGGGCGAGGTGTTCGAGAACGCGGACGAGGCCGGAATGGTCCCAGCCTTTGCCGCCGAGAGCAGCGGCGGCGTTGAACAGTTCCTGGGTCGTCGCGGTGTTGGGCAAGGACAGGCTCAGCGCGCGGGCACCCTGCAGCGCGAGGTTCAAATCCTTCTGGTGCAGTTCGATGCGAAAGCCGGGATCGAAGGTGCGCTTGATCATGCGCTCGCCGTGGATTTCGAGGATGCGCGACGAGGCGAACCCGCCCATCAATGCTTGCCTGACCTTGGCCGGATCGGCGCCGGCGCGCGAGGCGAACAGAAGCGCCTCGCCGACCGCCTCGATCGTTAATGCGACGATGATCTGGTTCGCGACTTTCGTGGTTTGGCCGTCGCCATTGCCGCCGACCAATGTGATGTTCTTGCCCATCAAATCGAAGATCGGTTTGACCTTGGCAAAGGCGCGCTCGGGTCCGCCGACCATGATCGTCAGGGAGGCCGCCTTGGCGCCGACCTCGCCGCCGGACACCGGCGCGTCGAGATAGTCGCATCCCTTCTTGTTGATCTCCGCGGCAAAGAGCTTGGTCTCGATCGGTGAGATCGAGCTCATGTCGACGACGATCTTGCCGGGGGACAACCCTTCGCCGATCCCGCCGGGATCGAACAGCACGCTCTTTACGTCCGGCGTGTCCGGCACCATCAGGATCACAATCTCGGCCTGCTCGGCGATCGTCTTCAAGGTGTCGCATACCGTCGCGCCAGCGTCACGGACATCGGCCGGCAACCGGCGCTTGCCGTAAACGAAAAGCTCGTGCCCGCCCTTGATCAGATTGAGGGCCATCGGATGCCCCATGATCCCGAGCCCGACAAAACCGATTTTCATGACTCCTGCTCCTTCCCGCTGAATG
>DATMKU010000392.1:0-2770 GCA_035570935.1 Allostellaceae bacterium | reverse complement strand
CCGGCCGACGAGCTTGCCGTCGTTGACGGCGAGACGGCCAAAGGTCGATTCCGCCATCCCCGCGTGACGGCAGAATTCGGCGATGTCGCGCAACAGCGTCTCGCTCATCCGACAATCTCGCAGTTTCCCGCAACGCAAGTTGAACCCGCCTCCGATGGCTGGGTCAACCACAATCATGCCCACGACGAGAGTGGGCAGGTAATATGGGCAGGGCCTAGCAAGGTTGGCGCTCCGCGCCCGAGTGCCCAAGTCGAAAATGTTATCTAAGTTGACACGCGTGCCCGCAAAATCGGGAACTCAGAGGCCGCCCAAGGGCGGGCGATTTCATTTTTCGCGCCCGCACCTGCGGGCTCATAAACAGCCCGGTTTCGCGACTGTCTACCACAGCGGATAAATGTTTTTTGTTTCGGCTTGGTTTCGCCGCCGGGCGGCGCGGCGAAAGCGGGCGACAACGCCGATCCCGGCCGCGGCGACGGCCAGACCCAGGACGATCCACAATTCCATGTCTCTAGACCCCACTCAAGCTGTGTGCCGATCGCGCCGGTGCCGCGCCAGCGCGGTTGCCGCGGCGTCGACGGCGGGCAGCATCGCCGCGGCGACGGCGGCGTTGCCGGCCTCCGAGAGATGATAAAGATCGATGTAGACGGGCTCCGTCCACGCGTCGAAAAGCGCCGAAAGATCGACCGCGTCGGCGGCCCTCATCAGTTCATGGCAAGAGCGCCGCTCGCTGACGATCGCGGTGTAGAGGCGCGCGCGCGACGCCGGGTCGTGGGTGTAGTCACGTTCCCAGCGCTGCTCGTCGGCGGTCTTTAATTTTTTGGTGGTGATCACTGGCTGCCAGAAAAAGATCGGGCAAAAGCCGTATTCACCCGCCAATACCCGGATCAGCCGCAGGTTTTCGCGATAGACGGCGACCGCGTCGCGGGCGAGGCCGGCCAAGTCGATCTGAGACAGATCGGCGGGAGGAGCCGGCGCCGGCCCGCGCAGTGCGAGCCCGGTCAGTTGGCGCAGGCGGCGCAAGGTCCGGGGTGCAGCCGCCATCAGCGCCGCCACGATCAGATCGCGACGGCGGTCGGGGAGCAGCAGGTTGAATTCGGCGCGGCGGCGGGCTTCGTTGAACAAACCGTCGGCGCGGCCGGTCTGCTCGGCGCAGGCCATCTCGTTGATGCCGTCGTAAAAGACAGCGATGTCGATGCGCTCGCCGGCCTTCCCCAATTGTTGCAGGGTCATCGTCTCCTGGGTGCTGTTGTGCCCGAGCTGGCCGAAATTGGTGACCGCGACCGAATGGCCGAGTTCCCTCAGCCGCCGCGCCAGCACCGCCGGGATCGTGTGCTCGTCGCGCGCCCCCATGCCCATCATCGTCGAGCCGCCAAAGCACAAGATGCGGATGGTACCCTCGTCGGGGTTGGCCTCGCCCGGCGTCGGCCGCAACCCGCGCTCGTCGATCGTCACAAAGTCGCCGCGAAATGGCCGCTGCCACCATTCGACATAGGGTTTCCATTCGACCCGCACGGCTCGGTGAAATTCGTCGAAATAGGCCGCCGACCAAGCAGCACCTGCATAGGCGTCGGCGGCGGCGGTGCGGTCGGGCCGGGTCGGGCGGCGGTAGCGCAGCCAGCGGCTCACCCGGCGCCAGCCCTCGACCCCGAATTCGGTCGCCAGCACCGCGAGCAATAACAGCCCGGCGACATGCCAGAGTGCCAGCAGGAAGCGCAGCATCAGACCGGGCACGATCGCGTGCGGTGGCGCCCGCGGGCCGGCATGTCGGTCATTTGCGTCTCGCCTTCGGCGGCGGAAACAAGGATGATCGCGCCGCAGCGGAGTTGGCGGACGGGCGTCGAACAAGGGAGGAATGATGAGCGGGATCGACGAGACCCATGATCCTCGGCGCGGTAGTTGGGTTGCCTCGGCGAATGGGCATGCCGAGTTTCCGATACAGAATTTGCCGTTCGGCGTCTTCAGCCCGGCAGGCGGCGCGGCGCGCGGCGGGGTCGCGATCGGCGACATGATCTTCGATCTCGCCGCGGCCGTCGAATCGGGGCTGTTTGCGGGCGATGCTGGGAAGCGGGCCGAGGCGGCGGCGGGGCCGGCGTTGAACCCGCTGATGGCGCTCGGCGCCGGGCCGCGCACCATGTTGCGCAAACGGCTCTCCGCGCTGTTGGCCGCCGACGGCGCCGAGCGCGGCAAGCTCGAAAGCATCGCCGCAAAGCTGCTGCACCCGGCCGCCCAGTGCACGATGCATCTGCCGGCCGCGATCGGCGAATTCACCGATTTCTTCGCCGGCATCCACCATGCGAGGAACGGCGGGCGCCGGCGCGACCCGGACAACCCGCTCAGCCCCAATTACAAATACGTGCCGGTCGCCTATCACAGCCGCGCCTCCTCGGTGCGGCCGTCGAATGTGCCGATCCGGCGGCCCTTTGGCCAGCGCAAGCTGCCGGACGAGGCGGCGCCGAGCTATGGCCCGTGTCGCAAACTCGATTATGAGCTCGAGCTCGCGGTATGGATCGGCCCCGGCAACACCCAGGGCGAACCGATCCCGATCGGCCGCGCGGCGGACCACATCGTCGGGCTGGGGCTGGTCAACGACTGGTCGGCGCGCGACGTGCAGGGCTGGGAGTCGCAGCCGCTGGGGCCGTTTCTCGGCAAGAATTTCGGTTCGACGGTGTCGCCCTGGATCGTCACGACCGAGGCATTGGCGCCATTCCGCCTGGCCCAGCCGCCGCGGCCCGACGGCGACCCGCGGCCGTTGCCGCATTTGTGGGACGAT
>DATMKU010000391.1:0-7495 GCA_035570935.1 Allostellaceae bacterium | reverse complement strand
CGATCAGATGGCGATGCCGCTGCGGTGATCGCAAATCCGGTAACGAGCGTGTTGTCGCCGCGCCGCGCCGCGCCGCCCACGCTGCGCGACCGCGCCGAACAGGTTGCCGCCGCACTGCCGCCGCTCCTCGTCGCCGCCGAGCGGGTCGCCGTCACCGTGGCCCAGGGTGTCCACGGGCGGCGCCGCGTCGGCCAGGGCGAGACCTTTTGGCAGTTCCGCCAGTATCAGCCGGGCGATCCCGCGTCCCGCGTCGATTGGCGCAAAAGCGCGAAATCACAGCGGCTTTATGTCCGTGAGACCGAATGGGAGGCGGCGCAGAGCGTGTGGCTGTGGCGCGACGCCTCGGCCTCGATGGACTACAGCTCGGCCGAATACATCACCGGCGCCGACTGGCCCTCCAAGCGCGATCGCGCCGAATTGCTGCTCGCGGCACTGGCGAGCCTGCTCGTTCGCGGTGGTGAGCGCCTGACGATGCTGGGCAGCGGACTGGCCCCGATGAGCGGGCGGATCGCCTTGACGCGGGTGGTCGATATGCTCGGCCGCGACGGCGACGAGCGGCGCAGCCTACCTGCCTTCGAGCCGTTGCCGCGCGCCGGCCTGGTCGTCCTGATCGGCGATTTTCTGTCGCCGCTCGACATTGTCGACACCGCCTTGGCCCGATTTGCCGCGAGCGGGCTCAAGGGCCACTTGGTGCAAGTCGTCGACCCGGCCGAGGAAGATTTGCCGTTCGACGGAAGGGTGCGTTTTAGCGGCGTCGAGGAACGCGACGAGGTCGTGGTGAGCCGTGTCGAAAGCATTCGCGACGAGTATTGCGCCCGGTTCCGCGACCACCGGGCCGGGCTTGCGGCGATCGCCGGCCGGTTCGGCTGGACCTTTGGCATGCACCGCACCGATCGTTCGCCAGGCCTGGCGCTATTGGCGCTGTACGGCGCGCTATCGGGGGATCGCCGGCGGTGAGGGGGATGAGGCCCGAGTGGCGAAGACGACGATACCGGTGATCGCAGCGGGCTGATCGATGCTGGCGCTCGGTTCGCTCGCTTTTGCTTCGCCCTGGCTGCTGTCGGCGCTGGCCGGGCTGCCGATCGTCTGGTGGCTGTTGCGGGTGACGCCGCCGGCACCGCGGCGCATCGCATTCCCCGCAATCCGGCTGCTGCTGCGGCTGACGCCGCGCGAGGTGACGCCGGCGCGCACGCCGCTGTGGCTGATCCTGCTGCGCATGGCGATTGCGGCGCTGGTGATCGTCGGGGCGGCGCATCCGTTGCTCAACCCGCAGGCGCAGCTGGCCGGGGCCGGGCCGTTGATCCTGGTCGTCGACGACGGCTGGGCGGCGGCGCGCGACTGGCCGGCGCGCCAGGCGGCGCTCGACAACTTGCTGGCCGAGGCCGAGCGCGAGGATCGCCAGATCGTCCTCCTGACCACCGCACCCGCCGGCGGCGACACCGCGCCGCCGGCGCTGGCGCCGATCCGCGCCGCAGACGCGCGCGCCGCGATCGACGCGTTGCAGCCGAAACCGTGGCCGGCCAACCGTCGGGCAGCACTGGCGCGCCTGCAAAAACTCTCGCTCGCCGGTTCGCCGGCCGCGATCTGGCTCAGCGACGGCGTGGACGACAGCGGCAACGCAAAGACGCTCGCCGGCTATCTCGACAACCGCGGCAGCCTGCAATATCTGACCGCCGGTTCGGATCAGGAGCCGGTCCTGCTCGCCGCCGGCGACCGCGAGGCGACGGACCTGACTGTCGTATTGCGCTCCTTGCCGACGCCAAAACCGCGCCTTTACGAGGTGCGCGCCAGCGGCGGCGACGGCCGGTTCCTGACGCGCCAGGCGGCGACGATCCCGCCCGGCGCCTCGTCGGCCGAGGTGGCGTTGGCGATGCCGAACGAGCTGCGCAACCAGACCACCCGGATCGAGGTCGAAGACGGGCAATCGGCCGGTGCGGTCCTGCTCGTCGACGAGCGCTGGCGCCGCCGTCCGGTGGGCATCGCCGCACCGCCGAACGCCGAGGGCCAGCCGCTGCTCAGCGAGAACTATTACCTCGAACGCGCGCTGCAGCCGTTCACCGAAGTCCGGCGCGGCCATGCCGCCGACCTCTTGAAGCGCCAGCTTGCGGTGCTGATCTTCGCCGATTCGAACCCGAATTCTCCGGCCGAAGCGGAGGCGATCGAAAAATGGGTCGATTCGGGCGGCATGTTGCTGCGTTTTGCCGGGCCGCGCCTGGCCGAGAAGGACGACAACCTGCTGCCGGTGCGGCTGCGCCGCGGCGGACGTACCATCGGGGGGGCGATGTCGTGGGAACAGCCGGCAAAGCTGGCGCCCTTCGCCCCGGACAGTCCTTTTGCCGGGCTGGCGATCCCGGCCGACGTGACGGTGTCGCGCCAGGTGCTGGCCGAGCCCGACATCGAGCTTGCCGGCAAGACCTGGGCGCGGCTGGCCGACGGGACGCCGCTCGTCACCGCTGAAAAGCGCGGGCGGGGCTGGATTGTGCTGGTCCACACGACGGCGAACACCGACTGGTCCAACCTCGCATTGTCGGGGCTGTTCGTCCAAATGCTGCGGCGCATCGTCGGCATGAGCCAGGGGGTGGCGGCGGCAAGCGAGACGACGTTGCCGCCGATCGAGACGCTCGACGGGTTCGGCCGTCTCGAGCGCGCGCCATCGACGGCGCGACCGCTCGCCGAGAAGGACCTCGCCGCCGCGGCGGTGTCGCCGCAGCACCCGCCCGGCTTTTACGGCACCGAGGATTCGCGCCGCGCGCTCAACCTCTCGGCCGCGATTTCCGGGCTGAAGCCGATCGAAGACCTGCCGGCGGACGCGCATCGCGAAACGTTTGGGCGCGGCGACGAAGTCGATCTGCGCGCGCCGGTGCTGACGGCGGCGCTGATCTTGGCGCTCGTCGATTTGTTGATCGGCTATGGGCTGCGCGGGCTGTTTCGCCGGGGTCCGGCGCGGGTCGCCGGCGCGATCCTGCTCGCCATGTTCGCGCTCGCACCCCCGGCGCGCGCCGACGACGCCTTTGTCGTGCGCGCCACCTCCGAATTGCGCCTCGCCTATGTCAGAACCGGCAACGACGAGGTCGACAATCTGAGCCGCGCCGGGCTGCTCGGTCTCGGCGACGCGCTCACCCGCCGCACCGCGGTCGAGACCGGCGACCCGCTGGGGGTCGATATCGAAGCCGACGAACTGATCTTTTTTCCGCTGCTTTATTGGCCGGTGACCGCCGACCAGCCGCCGCCGTCCCCCAAGGCCGTCGAGCGCATCAACCGCTATCTCGAAACCGGCGGCACGATCCTGTTCGACACGCGCGACGGCGACGAGCAATCGCCGGGGCCGTTCGGCGGCGCCGCGATCGCGGCCGAGCGCCTGCGCCGGCTGACCACTGGGATCAACATGCCGCCGCTGGTGCCGATCCCGCCCGACCACGTCTTGACCAAATCCTTTTACCTGCTGCACGAGTTTCCCGGCCGCTGGAATGTCGGGACCTTGTGGGTCGAACCGGTGGACGACCACGTCAATGACGGGGTTTCGAGCGTCATTGTCGGCGCCAACGACTGGGCCGGCGCCTGGGCCGTCGACAAGGACGGCCAGCCGCTCTACGCGGTGGTGCCGGGCGGCGAGGAGCAGCGCGAAATGGCGCTGCGTTTCGGCATCAATCTCGTCATGTATGTGCTGACCGGAAATTACAAATCGGATCAGGTGCACGTGCCGGCGATCCTGGAGCGGCTGGGCCAGTGACGAGCACCGGCTATACTCTCGCCGCCGCACCGCTGCTGCCGTGGTGGGCGCTGGCGCTGCTCGCGGCGGCGGCGATTCTGCTCCTCGGCTTCGGCCTTTGGCGGCATGCCGCCGGGCTCGGCTGGCGGGCGCTGGCGCTGGCCGTGTTGCTCGCAGCACTGGTCAATCCGTCGCTGATCGAAGAGCAGCGTGTGCCCCGGCGCGATGTCGCGATCGTCGTTCTCGACGACTCGCCGAGCCAAAACATTGGCCACCGGCGGCAGGCGAGCGCAGCCGCTCTCGCCGCGATCAAGGAGAAGCTCGGCCACGAGCCCGATCTCGACCTGCGCGTGATCCGCGCCGGGGCGGCGGCGACCGGCACCCAAGACGAGGGCACCCGACTGTTCGCGGCGCTCGACCGGGCGATGTCGGATGTGCCGCGCCAGCGCCTCGCCGGCATCGTCATGATCACCGACGGCGAAGTACACGACGTGCCGGGCGGCGACGCCAAGGCCTTGCGGCAGGCGGTTCCCGCACCCCTGCACGTTTTGCTGTCGGGGCAGCCGAACGAGCAGGACCGCCGGTTGGTGGTCTCGCAGGCGCCGAGTTTCGGCATCGTCGGCAAGCAGTTGCAGCTGAAGATCCGGGTCGAGGACCTGCCGCTCAGCGCCGCCGAAAAGGCCGGCGAGGACACCGACGAGGCGCGCGTGACCTGGCGCAAGGACGGCGGTGCCGCGCAGGAGCTGATGGCGCCGGTCGGCCAGGACGTCACATTGCCGGTGCTGATCGATCATGGCGGCCCCAATGTGCTCGAGCTGCAAGTTGAGCCGGGGCCGTACTCGCTGACCCCGGTCAACAAGCGCGCCGTCGTCGTCGTCAACGGCGTGCGCGACCGCTTGCGGGTGCTGCTGGTGTCGGGCGAACCCCATGCCGGCGAACGGGTGTGGCGCAACCTGCTCAAATCCGACCCGTCGGTCGATCTCGTCCATTTCACGATCCTGCGCCCTCCGGAAAAGCAGGACGGCACGCCGATTCGCGAGTTGTCGCTGATCGCCTTTCCGATCCGCGAGCTGTTCGACACCAAGCTCGACGATTTCGACCTGATCATCTTCGACCGTTACAGCCGGCGCGGGGTCATCCCCGAGGCTTACCTCGAAAACGTCGTGCACTACGTGCAGAACGGCGGCGCCTTGCTCGAAGCGGCGGGTCCGAATTTTGGCACGCCGATGAGCCTGTCGCGCTCGCCGCTCGGGGCGATATTGCCGGCCGAGCCGACCGGGGAGGTGTTCGAAGAAGGGTTCAAGCCGCAAGTGACCGATCTCGGGCGCCGCGATCCGGTGACCGAGGGCCTTCCCGGCGCCGGGCCGCTCGGCGGGGAGCCCAGCTGGGGGCGGTGGTTCCGCCAGGTCGACGCCCGGGTGCATCGTGGCGTCACCGTGATGACCGGCGACCGCGGCGACCCGCTGTTGGTGCTCGACCGCGTCGGAAAAGGGCGGGTGGCGCAGCTGCTGTCGGACGAGATGTGGTTCTGGGCGCGCGGCTTTGAGGGCGGCGGGCCGCAGGCCGAGTTGCTGCGCCGGCTGGCCTACTGGTTGATGAAGGAGCCCGATCTCGAAGAAAACGACCTGCGTGCGACAGTCGACGGCGATCGTCTGGTGGTGACGCGCCAGTCGCTGGAACCCGACGACCGGCCGGTCACGGTGACGGCACCGGACGGGTCGAGCCAGAGCTTGAAGCTGGCCCCGGATGAAGGCGGTCGCAGCGGCGGCAGCCTGGCGATCAAAGAAATGGGGCTTTACCGCGTGACCGAGGGCGGCAAGACCGCGCTTGCCGCAGCGGGGCCGCTGAACCCAATCGAATTCGCCGATGTCCGCACCACGCCCGACAAGCTGGCGCCGGTCGCCGCCGCGACCGGGGGCGGCATTTTCTGGGTCGGCTCAGGCAAGATACCGGACATCCGCCGGGTGGCGCCCGACGAGACGGCGGCCGGGCGGAACTGGATGGGCTTTCGCGCCAACGGGGATTATACCGTCGCCGGGTTCAGCGAAATGCCGCTGCTGCCGGAGGTGGTGGCACTGCTGTTGATCGTCGGCGGATTGCTGGCGGCGTGGCGGCGCGAGGGGAGGTGAGCCCGCCGGTTCTGCGCTGGGTGAGATTTCGTGCTGAGAAAGGTTCTGGCGCCGCTGCATCCGGACGGGTTCAAGTTCGTCCTCGCGGCGGTCATCGCGACCGTGCTGCTGTTTTTGGTGTCGCGACCCGCCGGCTGGGTCGCCGCGGTCATCACCCTGTGGATTGTCTACTTTTTTCGGGACCCGTGGCGGGTGACGCCGCAGCGCGAGGGCGTATTGGTCAGCCCGGCCGACGGCATCGTCGTGTCGGTGGAACCGGCGCGGCCGCCCGTGGAGCTCGATATGGGCGATGGCGAGGTGGCGCGGATCGGGATCTTCCTCAGTCTGTTCGACGTGCACGTCAACCGCGCGCCTGCCGGCGGCCGGATCGCCGCCCTGCGCTACACCAAGGGGCGGTTTCTCAACGCAGGCAAGAGGGAGGCGAGCCTCTATAACGAGCGCATGGCGATCCGGCTATCGCCGCCCGCCGGTCCCGAGATCGCCTTTGTTCAGGTCGCCGGCCTGGTCGCCCGGCGAATCGTCTGCGATCTGCGCGAAGGCCAGCGTATCGCCACCGGCCAGCGCATCGGCATCATCCGCTTTGGCTCGCGGGTCGATGTTTATTGTCCGCCGCCTTATGTAACAATGGTCGCGGCCGGGCAGAGGATGGTCGGCGGGGAAACGATCATTGCCGATCGGCTTGCTCGGGAGCCGACCAGCCAAGGGGTGGCGCATTGAGCGAATGGCGCGGTGAAAGACGCGGAACACTGCGGATGCGCCCCGGCCGGATGCGCCGGCCGCGGGTGCAGCGGCTTCCCGACCGGTCGGTCAACCGCATGGTTCCGAATGTCCTGACCCTGCTCGCCTTGTGCGCCGGAATGACGGCGATGCGCTTTGCGATGGGGGGGAACTTTGTCGGCGCGGTGTTCGCGATCATCGTCGCCGGCATCTTCGACGGCCTCGACGGGCGCATCGCGCGGCTGCTCAAAACGACCTCGAGCTTTGGCGCCGAACTCGACAGCCTGTCGGATTTTGTCAGCTTCGGGGTGGCCCCGGCGGCGGTTCTTTATTTGTGGACATTGTCGGGACTGCACGGTCTCGGCTGGGCGATCGTGCTGCTCTTCGCGGTGTGCTGCGCGCTGCGTCTGGCGCGGTTCAACACCGAGACCCATGGCGAAGTGCCGTCATACGCGGCGCCGTTCTTCACCGGTGCGCCGGCGCCGGCCGGAGCGGGGCTCGTCATGGTTCCGATGTTCCTCAGCTTCGAGTGGGGCGACTGGCTCTTCCGCTCGCCTTATCTCAACGCCGTCACGGTGACCGGGATTGCGCTGTTGATGATCAGCAAGGTCCCGACCGTATCCTTGAAGAGGATCCGCATCCCGCACCATTTAGTGATCCCAACCTTGCTCGGCTTTGGCATCGCGACGGCTTTCCTGACCACCGAGCCCTGGCTCACCCTGACCGTCGTCGGCATCGTCTATGTCAGCTCGATCCCGCTGACCATCCGCGCCTATTACCGTCTCAAACGCGCTGCCGAGGCACGCCGGGCCGATGCCGCCGAGCGGTCCGACACCGTCGTCCCGCTCCCCACCCCGTTTCCACTCGACGAGGCGAACGCGCCGTCGACCGAATGGCGGCAACATCGTCCATAAGTCTCAATTCTGCTCGCGGGTCTCCT
>DATMKU010000390.1:0-13096 GCA_035570935.1 Allostellaceae bacterium | reverse complement strand
GCGGTGTTCACCGGCGATCTGATCCATTCGCCGATCCAGGCGCGCTATCCCGACCTGGTGATGCGCGTCGATTACGACCCGCAGCAGGCGTCGGCCACCCGCCGCGCCTTTTTCGAGCGCTATTGCGAGACGCCGACCCTGTGCTGCACGATGCATTTCCCCTCGCCTTCGGTCGGCTACATCAAACGCTGGGGCGACGGCTTCCGCCACGACCCGGTCAGCGCCTGACCTTTGCTGGCAGCGACTGTCATTCGAGCAGACTGCCGCCGCTAAACCAGAGGCCCGCAGATTGGAACAAAACTGGCGGATGGTCGACGATACGATCGGCTGAGCCACAGCGGCACGAAACCGAGAATCAGCCGGGCCAGCCGGCGCCCCAGCGATCGGCATGCACGATCTCGGCAAGCGGGCGGCGGGTCAGCGGCCCGAATTTGTCGAGCGGCCAGCCGATCGGCATCAGCGCAAAGCTGTCGACATCCTCGGGAATGCCAAGCACCGCCTTGACCTCGTCCTCGCAGCGGATGTGGTTGGTGGTGATCAGGGTCCCGAGGCCGAGGCCCCGGCAGGCGAGGATGATGTTCTGCACCGCCGGGTAGATGCTGGCGCCGCGGATGCGGTCGGCGTAGGCGAGCTCGTCTCGATAATGGGCGGCAATCTCCGAAGGCAATGCTGCGCGCGGCGGAACCACGGGACGGCGCTGGCAGGGGAGCAACAGCACCGGCGCCTCGCCCAGATGGTTCCACAGATACGCGCCGCCGCCGAGCATGCGGGCGAATTGCCGGTCGGTCAGATGGGGCGGCCGGCCGCGGGCGGCGTAGACCGCCTCGGCGATGTCGGAGGCCTTGCGATAGATCAGCCCGAGTTTGCGGCGCTGTTCGGCGTCGCGCACGACGACAAACACCCAGTTCTGCGCATTGCCGGCGGAAGGGGCGCGGATCGCAGCGTCGAGGATTTGGGAGATCAGCTCCTCGGGCACCGGATCGGGTTTCAGACGGCGCAGCGACCGCGCCGAATAGATCGCTTCGAACAATCCGATATCGGCCATGGTCGATTCCCCCATCGGCAGCGCCCGGAATCACGTCTCCCCAGGCTGGCGCCATCAGCGGCCTTAGCGAATGGCGGTGATGCGCCCTTGCGGCATGGTCGGACAATTTCCCGGCGGGCAGGGCACAGCGGCGATGTTCATGCTGCCGCCAGCGCCGCGGCGAGGGCGGTCGCCGCGATACGGCCAACGGCGGCGCGGCGCGCAGCCCAGGGTCGGGAGCGCTTGCCCGCCACGATCAGGCTGCCGTTCAATACCGGGAAAAGCACATCTGTGATCTTCTGAATTTATCGGCCCGGCTTTCCGTTGGCACACCGTTAGCGGCCGCGAAAACCGTACTTTAATCTCTCCATACTATCTGTCGCCGGATGATTTCGGCAGCGTTTCTTGGAGCGTTGCGCCCGCTTGCGGCGACGGTGGTGCTGGCAGTCGCGCCGCCGTCGATTACGGCGGCGGTGCCACGGGCGGCGATCTCGGTGTGCTTTGCGCCGGAGGAGGATTGCGCCGCCTTTGCGGTCGCCGCGATCGACCGGGCGCGGCGTCAGATCCTGGTCAACGCCTACAATCTGACGACCGGGGCCGGTATCGTCGAGGCGCTGGTGCGCGCCCGCGCCCGCGGCGTCGATGTCGAGTTGATCGCCACAAGCGCACGCCATGCGAACGCAACACCGGCGTCGATGCCCTGGCGGCAGCCGGAGCGCCGATCTGGATCGACCGCGCCGTGCCGATCGCCCATGCCAAGACGATGGTCATCGACAGCAACGCGACATTGATGGGCTCGTACAACTGGACGCGCAACGCCGCGCGCAATTCCGAGGATCTGAACCTTGTCGCCTCACGGGCGGTTGCAGCGGCCTATGCCGCGCACTGGCGCAACCGGCTCGCGCTATCGGTGCCGTTCGCCGGCCTCGCGGACTGGTGCCGGCCGCGACGCAGCCGCAATCCCCTGGACGGCGGCGGTTGAACCCGTGAGACTGGAGGGCAGATCCAAACGGTTGAGCGCGGCTGGTTCGGAAAAAAGGGGGATGCGGCGATGTTCGATCTGATCGTTTCGGGCGGAATGGTGGTCATGCCGGGCACGTCGGAGCCGGCCGATATCGGCGTTTCGGGCGGCAAGATCGCCGCGATCGGCGCGCCGGGCAGCCTCGCCGCGGCGGGTGCGGCGCGCATCGTCGACGCCGCCGGGCAGATCGTCATCCCCGGCGGGGTCGATCCGCATATCCATTGCAGTTCGCCGATCCCCTTTCCGGGCCGCAACGAGGATCTGCTGAGCGCGCCGCCCGATCAGGTCAGCCGCGCGGCACTCCATGGCGGCACGACCACGCTGCTCGACTTCGCCCCTTGTCCGTCAGACCAGCCGCTCCAGCAGTCGATCGAAATGCGCAAGCGCGAATGGGCCGGCGCGTGCTATTGCGACTATGGCTTTCACCTGTTGCTGCACGGGAAGCTGTCACAAGGAGTGCTCCACCCGCTGGCCGAGGCGATTGAAGAAGGCCATGCCTCGGTCAAGATGTTCACGACCGACATCCGGCCCAACCGGCTGGGCCGGATGGTGCAATTCGGCGACATCTGGGAGGTGTTGAAGATTCTCGGCGGCGCCGGCGGTGTGGCGGCGATCCACGCCGAGGACAACGACATCGTCATGCACATGTACGAAAAGCTGATCCGCGAGGACCGCGTCGGCTTTGAGCACATGGCCGAGGTGCACAATACCCTGTCCGAGGATTTGTCGTTCAACCGGGTGATTCGGCTCGCCGAAAATGTCGAGGGCGCGGCACTTTACATGGTGCATGTCTCGGCGGCGACTGGGGTCGCGGCGATCGGCGCGTCGCGGGCGCGCGGTTTCCCGATCTACGGCGAAACCCTGCACCAATACCTGCTTTACAATGCCGATGACTACAAGCGGCCGGGCGGGCAGATGTTCCACACCTATCCGTCGCTGAAGTTCCCGAGGGATCAGGAGGCATTGTGGGCGGCGACCGATCACGGCGCGATCCAGGCGATCGCCACCGACGAGGTGTGCTGTCCATTGCAGATCAAATTGCAGGGAAGCCGAATCGACGACACCACCGGCGGCAATTCCGGGGTCGAGCCGCGGGTGTCGCTGATGTACACGCACATGGTCGAGAAGCGCGGCTACAGCCTTGCCGATTTTGTCGGGCTGACCTCGGCGAACGCGGCGCGGATCATGGGGCTTTACCCGCGTAAGGGCGCTCTCGCGATCGGCTCGGACGCCGACATCGTGCTGCTCGACCCGCGCGCGCGGCGGGTGTTGCGCAAGGAGGATCTGCACGAGACCGACTACACGCCGTGGGAGGGCCACGAGGTCGCGGCCTGGCCGAGCATGACCATTCTGCGCGGCAAAATCGTGGTCGAGAACGGCCGGTTTTCGGCGGCTCCCAGCGATGGGCAATTCCTGCCGCGCAAGATCGGCGAGGATGTCCGCACCCGCCCCGCGGTCTGACCGGGTTCGGCTCCGGCGCCGCGGCTTGGCGTGGTCCGGGTTCCGCTGCCGCGGTTCGGCCGGGTTTGGCTTCGGCACCGCAGTGACCGGGATTAACTTCCGGCGCCGCGGCCTGGCCTGGTTCGGCTCCGGTCGCGGGGTCCGGTCGCGGCCGGCCTCAGTATCGCGGTTTGATCGACCGCATCGGCGGCGCGTCGCGGTAGATCTGCAGTCGGGTCACCCGCAAGCCGGCGACGCCATGCGCGTCGATCGCCTTTTGCCAGGCATAAAACTCTTCCATCGAGAGTTGATAGCGCCGACAGGCTTCATCGAGGGAGAGCGCGCCGTTGCGCACAGCGTTGACGATCACCGCCTTGCGCCGCGCTACCCACCGCTTTGTATCGGGTGCCGGCAGAAGATTTTCCGCGGCTGCCGTGTCTTTGTCGTCCATGGAACTAAACTAGGCTCGAACAACTTAAAGAATCCCTAAGTCAAGACGGCGAAGTTTCGATTCAATCTCTTAACTCATGATTGAGAAGCCGGCTCTTAACTCATGATTGAGAAGCCGGCTTGACGCAAAAAAGGCCCAATGTCCGACAGTAAAGATGCGCGGGCCGGTCTCGCCAGTCGCGGCGCCGGCCGCGCCCCGATGGCACATCGACGACAAGCCCTCGCGGGCGCGCCTGTCCGGTCCCGCGAGCCATGCGGAAACGCGAGCCAAATCAATATGCTCCATGCGCTGCTCGCGCTTGAAGCGGATCACCCCCGTTCATATACTCCGGCCCGCTTTTTTCACCGGTGTCGGGGAGACCGATGCGTCCGTCGCTTCCGCCAGGTTATCGCCCGTCCGAAGACGAAGAGTTCATGAGCCCGCTTCAGGTCGAATACTTTCGCCAGAAGCTGTTGCGCTGGCGCCAGTCGCTGGTGGCCGAATCGACCGACACGTTGCAGCATCTCAAAGAAGAGAGCCTGCTCAAGCCCGATCTGACCGATCGTGCCGCGCTCGAAGCCGAGCGTACGATCGAACTGCGCACGCGGGCGCGCGAGCGCCGGCTGATTTCGAAAATCGACGCGGCGCTCAACCGCATCGAGCACGGGACCTATGGCTATTGCGAGGAGACGGACGAGCCGATCGGCATCCGCCGCCTCGAAGCCCGCCCGATCGCCACGCTCAGCATCGAGGCGCAGGAACGGCACGAGCGGATGGAGCGCACCCACCGCGACGATTGACCGGCGTTGGGGTCGAGCCGGGGCCGCGCCTGCGATCGCGAATCGGAAGAGCCGACATGCACAATTTGAAACAAAACTAGAACATTCCGATTGCCTAACCGCCGATCTGTGGTAGAGTGCGGCGGTTATGTAACCGCTTTAGGAGAAAATCATGACGATCGGAGCGCTCGCCATCGGCATCGGCGGAACCCGTCGGATCGCTTCACCCGCGAACGGGCAGCGGGCGGTCCATCGGCATTCATCCTGGTTGCATCGCTTCGCCAGTACCTGGCTGGTTTTCGCCGTGATCGCCGGCGTCGCCGGTGCCGCGGCGATCGCCCTGACCGTCGCCGGAGCGGCCGGCCCGGTCCCGTCCTCCGCACTGGCCGGCCTCGCGCTTGCGGCGGCGGCCGTGGGCGGCGCCGGGTGGGCCGGCGCCATAATCGGGCGATGGCTCGCGGTTCTCGGGCAGGCATTCGAGGCGGCGAGCGAGGCGCAACTCGTTGCCGGACCGGACGGCCGCGCGGTGCAGGCCAATTTCGCGTTCGAACGCTTGTTTCCCGGCACCGCCGAAGCCGCGCTGGAGGTCGTCGAGCGGGCCGGCGCGGATCGCGGCGCGGCGGCTGCGTTTCGCTCGTTGCGGGAGCAGGCGGCGGCCGGTGCCGACGCGACGGCGACAATTTCGCTGCGGCCCGCGGATGGCGGCGCGCCGCGGCATTTCGAAATCTCGGTCGAGCCGGGCGCCGGGCGATCACCATATCGTTTGTGGACATTCCGCGACTCTAGGGAAGCCCCCGGCGTTGGCGCGCGCGGCCCGCAGCCGCCGACAGTTTCCCGGCCTTGCGCCGCACCCGCCGATCTCCTCGACCAGGCACCCTCCGGATTTTATTCACTCGACAGCGCGGGCCGGGTTGCCGGGGTCAACTGCACCGTGGCGGACGGCCTCGGCGTCACCCCGGCCAAACTCATTGAGGGCGATGTGAGGCTGCGGGAAATCCTCGCCGAGCCCACACCGCCGCCGCAGGCCTCTGCGCCGGAAGTCGGCGGCTTGCCCGACGAGCCGTCGACCATCACTCTCAGCTCGCATCGCGGCGCCGCGTTTGACGTTCAAATTGGGGCGCACCCGGCCGCGACCGGGGGCGGCTTCCGCGAGTATGTCGTGCGGCGCCTTTCGCCGCTGCAATGTGCGCCGGATCGCGCCGTCGGCCAGTCGCGCGAGACGCTTCGGCGGTTCTTTGTCGGCGCGCCGGTCGGTATCGCCGTGGTCGATCGCGCCGGCCGGTTCATCAAAGCGAACCGCGCGCTTGGCGAGTTGTTTGAGGCCAGCCCGGAAACCCTGGTCGGGCGCGGTCTGATCGACTGCCTGAACCCGGATGACCGTCAGGCGATCGCAGCAAAGCTTGCCGACGCCGCCGACGGCCGCGAGAATCGGACCCCTGTCGAAATCCGGCTGACGCCACCTGGGGAGCGAACCATGGTCATGCTGCTCAGCCGGTTTGACCAATCGGCCGACACGATGGCAAGCGTCGCCGGGCGATCCATGTCGGTCGTACCGGCGCCGGCGATCATTCCGCCGCCGGATTTCGAGGGGGATCCGATCGAGGGCCTCACCCTTTATTTTATTGACGTAACCGAGCGGAAGCAGCTTGAGGCGCAATTCGTCCAGTCGCAAAAAATGCTGGCGGTGGGCCAACTCGCCGGCGGGGTCGCGCACGATTTCAACAATCTGTTGACCGCGATCATCGGGTTCTGCGACCTGCTGCTGCTGCGCTCGCGGCCGGGCGACCCGGCCTTTGCCGACATCATGCAGATCAAGCAGAACGCCAACCGCGCCGCCAACCTGGTGCGCCAGCTGCTGGCTTTCTCGCGCCAGCAGAGCCTGCAGCCGCGGGTGCTCGACGTCACCGACGTGCTGGTTGAGCTGTCGCATCTGCTGCGTCGGTTGATCGGCGAAAATATCGATCTCGAATTCGCCCACGGGCGCGATCTCGGTCTGGTCAAGGTCGACCAAGGGCAGCTCGAACAGGTCGTCATCAATCTCGCGGTCAATGCACGCGACGCCATGCCGGAAGGCGGCCGGCTGACGATCCGCACCGAAAATTCATCGCATTCCCGCGCGGTGCGGCGCGGGCACGAGATCATGCCGGCGGGGGATTATCTCCTGATCGAGGTCGTCGACACCGGCGTCGGTATCGCCCCAGATCATCTCGCGCGAATTTTCGAGCCGTTCTTTTCAACGAAGGCAGTTGGCGCCGGCACCGGGCTCGGGCTGTCGACGGTCTACGGCATCGTCAGGCAGACCGGCGGTTTTGTCTTTGTCGAGAGCAAGCCCGGCGCCGGCACGACATTTTCGATCTATCTGCCTCGCCATCAGGCTGCCGCCGCCGTGGATGCCGCCTCGGCCGAGGTCGCCGAGCCCGGTGTTCCGCGGGATCTGACCGGGACCGGGACCATCATGCTCGTCGAGGACGACGACGCGGTGCGCATGTTCGGCGCGCGCGCGCTGCGCAACAAAGGCTATCAGGTGATCGAAGCGCGCAGCGGCGAGGCGGCCCTCGATCTGATCAATAATACGAACCACCCGATCGACCTCTTGATTAGCGATGTCGTGATGCCCCAGATGGACGGGCCGGCCTTGGTCCGCGAGGTGCGGGAGGACGATCCCGGCATCAAGGTGATCTTCATTTCGGGCTACGCCGAGGACGCGTTCCGCCAGCGGCTCGACAGCGACCGCGATATTCACTTCTTGGCCAAGCCGTTCAGCTTGAAGCAGCTCGCGGTCAAGGTTAAGGATGTCATCGGCAGCGATTTAGCGGGATCGCAATTTCCGGATTGCGTGCACGAACAAATCAGGTACACTCTCGGCTCGGCCGCGCGTTGCTCGACACCGGCGGCCGTGAAATAACGGAGGGCCTCGGCATGCAAACGGCATTGCGCCTGTTGGACAAGGAAGCGATGGACAAGCAGCGGGCTTTGGATGCGGCGCTCGGGCAGATCGAGCGGGCCTTTGGCAAAGGCTCGATCATGAAGCTGGGCTCGCATGAGGCTACCGCCGACATCGAGGTGATTTCGACCGGCTCGCTCGGCCTCGACATCGCCCTCGGCATCGGCGGGCTGCCGCGCGGCCGGGTGATCGAAATCTACGGGCCGGAGAGTTCGGGCAAGACGACACTGGCGCTGCACGTGATTGCCGAGGCGCAGCGGGCCGGCGGCACCTGCGCCTTCATCGATGCCGAGCATGCGCTCGACCCCGGTTATGCCCGCAAGCTCGGGGTCAATGTCGACGATCTGTTGATCTCACAGCCCGACGCCGGCGAGCAGGCGCTCGAAATCACCGACACGCTGGTGCGCTCCGGCGCGATCGACGTGCTGGTGATCGACTCTGTCGCCGCCCTGGTGCCGCGCGCCGAACTCGAAGGCGAAATGGGCGACAGCCACATGGGCCTGCACGCCCGGCTGATGAGCCAAGCCTTGCGCAAGCTGACCGGCTCGATTTCGCGTTCGCGGGCGATGGTCATCTTTATCAACCAGATCCGCCACAAGATCGGCGTGATGTTCGGCAACCCGGAGACGACGACCGGGGGCAACGCACTCAAATTCTACGCCTCGGTCCGGCTCGACATCCGCCGCATCGGCGCGATCAAGGAACGCGACCAGGTGATTGGCAATCAGACCCGGGTCAAGGTCGTCAAAAACAAGATGGCGCCGCCGTTCAAGGTCGTCGATTTCGACATCATGTACGGTGAGGGGGTGTCGAAGCGCGGCGAATTGATCGACCTCGGTGTTCAGGCCGGGGTCGTCGAGAAGTCGGGTTCGTGGTTTTCCCATGAGGGTCAGCGCATCGGCCAGGGCCGCGAAAACGCCAAGACTTATCTGCGCGAGCATCCCGATGCCGGCGAAGCGATCGAGCGCGCGATCCGCGGCAATGCCGGCCTCGTCGCCGAGGCGATGATGGCGGCGCCGGGAGAAGCGATGGCTGCCGACGAATAGCCCGGCGCGGGCGCGACACCGCCCGAACGACAGGAAAGCGATGCCCGCGGCGGTCTGTGATTTGCGTGACGATACCCGCGGTCATGCTCGGAGCCTTGCCGCAACCACAGGCTCAACGCCAGCTCGGGTGATTAAATCGCCCGCGCGCGCGGCTTGGTTTCGGTTGATCGGCCGCCCTTGCACCAGAGACAGCCCTCGCGCCAAGGGTTGCGGCGCTCGATCTTCCGCATTGTCACGTTGCTGGACAGGCGGTCACCCAATCCTCTATAAGCCCGCGCCGGTGCGCCCAGGTAGCTCAGTTGGTAGAGCAACGGACTGAAAATCCGTGTGTCGGTGGTTCAATTCCTCCCCTGGGCACCATTCTTTTCCAATTCCATGAAATCTTCTAAAGCCTGCCTCGGGTTTGTGGCCGGCCTTGCGCCAATAGGACGGGCAGCCGCGACGGGCGCTACGCGTTCGGCACGGCGCGATTGCCCCGGAGCGCAACCACCCGCAACATGGGTGCTCGGCCGCGACCGGCCCGGTAAATCCGATCACCATGCCCGGCATCATCACTTCCGTCTCTCCGCTCGACACCGTCGCCCACATCATCCAATTGGCGCTGACGCCGGTTTTTCTGCTGTCGGGCATCGGCGCCCTGCTCAACGTGTTTGCAACCCGGCTCGCGCGCGTGGCCGACCGGGTCGACCAGATCACCAAGGAGATGGAGGGCGCCGAACCCGAGCAGGTCGCGATCCTCGCGCTCCAGCTGGCGCGCCTGCGCCGACGGTCCTTGGCGCTCGACGTCGCGGTGGTGCTCGCGGCCTTCGCTGCCGCGGCCACTTGCGGTTCGGTGCTGACCCTGCTCGTCGGGGCGCTGCGTGATGCGACGGTCGCCTCGGTCCTGTTTGCCACCTTCGGTTTCGCCGTCGTCTGCACAATCGGTGCGATCATGGCATACACGGTGGAAATGCTGATGACCGGCAGCGGCGTGCGAGCCAAGGTCGCGGCCCAAAAGCAGTCTTCGGAGCGCGGCTGAACCCGTGCACGAGAGGCCGGCATCGGCCCGAAAGGCTCGGTTTCGGAGTTGCACACCGGGTGCGGAAATTGGTTGTATCGCGCGCACCGCCATCCCGGTAGAACGCGTTTTTCGAGAGAAACGCATGTTTCGCAAAGCCAAACGCGGCGGCGGCACGAAACCGGCCCGCGCGTCGATCGGCTAACCTGTCGGCTCGGCGGCCGCGGGTCCGGCTGATCGCCTCTTGCGCTCCCGGCTGACGCCGGCCATGAGGAGGTCGCGCGCAGCTCAAGCGTGTACCGCCCTGTCTTGGTGGTGACAACCTCCGCGCGCTCGGCGCCCATTCGATCCGGTGCTCTTGACGATCGCCCGCGAGACAGCCTACACAGCAGGAACCGCAGGTTCGGCAACAGCATCCACTTAGGGAGATGGCGGATGGCTCGCATCAGGCATATTGCACTCGTGACCGACGACCCCGCAAAAACCGCGGAATTTTACAAGGAAAATTTCGGCCTGACCGAGCTTTATCGCCGGCCCGGCGATACCGGTGAAAAGGGTGTTTGGCTCAGCGACGGCTATATTTACTTTGCTATTCTGAAATACGGCGAGCCCGGTGCGCCAAAGCTTGGTCCGGGACAAAGCTCTGACTTGCGGGGTATTCACCACATCGGATTTTACGTGGACGACGAAAAGGCAACCGCCAAGGCGCTCGAAGCCGCGAATTTCTCGCCGGTGCCGATCCCGAAATCCGAAAGAGCCGAGATGACCCCGATGGGCGACGCGGTCAACTTGAAGTATTTGGGTCCCGACGACGTCCAGCTCGATATCCGCAGCCGCGGCTGGAACGAAGCAATCAGCTTTGCGATGCAGCGTTACGAGCTGACGCCGGTCGTCGACAAAGAAGCCGCGGAATAATCGGCAGATCCTGATCCGGCGAGCGGTTCGTGCCGCTCGCCGGATCGAGGTGTCGCAACCCGATCCGGCGCCGCCGAGGCCCGCGCGGATGTAAAGCGCGTCGCGCAAACCCTGGCGGGCGTCGGCCAACCAGTCGGACGGCTACAGCAGGCTGCCGCCGTCGATCGGTATGATCGTACCGTTGACAAAGGTCATCGTCGTCGCGAGGCCGAGGATCACCGCCGCCACCTCCTCGGGCTCGCCGATCCGCTTCAGCGGGTTGCTCGCGATCCGTTGGGCGCGCTGCTGCGCGGTCCACATATTTGTCATCGGCGTCTCCATCAGGCTGGGTGCCACGGCAACGACGCGGATCTCGGGCGCCAATGCCCGCGCCAGCGACATTGTCATCGCGTGAACCCCGGCCTTGGCGGCGGCATAGGCGATGTTGCTGCCGCCGCCGCGCACACCCGATACCGAGCCGACATTGACGACGAGGCCCTGCCCGCTCGCCTTCAACAACGGCGCACAGGCGCGCACCGTGGCGAAGGGGCCGCGCAGATTGACCGCCACCACGAAGTCGAAGAATTCGTCGTCGAGGGCGGCGAGATCGGCATGCGGGATCACTCGGGTGCTGCCGGCATTGTTGACGAGGATGTCGAGCCGGCCCTCGGCCTCGCCGATCGTCGCGGCGAGGCTGTCGATGGCGCGGGTATCCTGCGCCGGCGTGCGGCTGCCGCGGTGGCCCTCCCCGGGCAGGCTCGCGACCAGCTCGCGGGCGACCTCGGCGTCATCGGCGAAAGTCACGACGACCCGCGCCCCGGCCTGCGCGAAGAGGCGCGCGGTCGCCGCCCCAAGGCCCTTGCTGCCGCCGGTCACCAGCGCCACGCGCCCGTCGAGCATGCCCATAATTCTGCTCCTTTTATGACCCAGTTCGCTTTGCCCGGACTTGATCCGGGCATCCACGTCTCCCCGGTGGCGGCAGAGAGGCGTGGATCACCGGGGCGAGCCCCGTGAATACAGCTTTCGGAGCCGGACAGCCGTGCGGTCAACCGGAACGCGGCTACTCGGCGGCGGCGTCGAGCGGGGCGCCGAGGGTTTTCATGAACTCGATCAGATAGGGCTTCCACAATTCGGCGTAGAAATGGCTGAAATGCCCGTGCGTATTCGGACCCGCCGGGATCAGCACATAATGGCCGTGGCGCACCCGCTTCATCGCCCGCTCGACGGTGCCGAGCTCGGGCGGATTGGCGTGATCCTCGGCGTCGTTGATCAGCAATACCTTGGCCTTGATCTTGTCGAGGTCGGGTTCGGGGTTGTAGTCCTGGATCGCCTCGATCGCCCACAGCTGGTTGTTGGCGTCGCCCTTGGCGGCTTCGGCTAGTCGGCGCTCGTAGAGCGCGTTGGCGGCGGCGAGGGTCGGCGCCATTTCCTGGATGCGGGTCGGGCTCTCGGTGCCGAAATTCCCGGCGGCGGCATAGATGTAGTGGCGCGGGTTGGCCTCGTAGAAGCCGTTGTTCCAGTCCGGGTCGTGGCGGATCGCCTCGGCCTGGGCGCGGCGGCCGAGCCAGTTGCGGCCGCTGATCTCGACCGGCTGGCACGAGATCGGCACCACCCCGTCCATCAAATCCGGGTACATCTCGGCCCACATCCAGGCGTGCATGCCGCCCATCGAGCTGCCGATGACGAGGCGCAGATGCGCGACCCCGAGCCCTTCGGTGATCAGCCGATAACCGGATTCGATCATGTCATGGTAGCGGTAGCGCGGAAAATTCCCTTTGAGCCCGTCCGACGGTTTGCTTGACCCGCCGCGCCCGACCGCGTCCGGCATGATCATGAAATACTCCGCCGCGTCGAGCGGCTGGCCTCGCCCAAACAGCTCGTCGGCGAGGCTCTGGCGCAGCCAGTTGGCGCCGGTGCCGGTGTTGCCCTGCAACAGCAGCACGCCGTTTATGATCTTGCCCGCCGCGTTGCGCTTCGCGGTTCCAAGGGTGCGGTAGTGGAGCTTCAGCTCGGGCAAGGTTTCGCCGCTGCGGAACACGTAGTTCCGGATAACGAAGTCGCCGTCCCGATAATTCGGCCATTCGGGTCGCTGGGCAGGCGCTGCGATGTCAGCGGCATGAGCAGGCATTCGCGGTTCCTCCGATTTGCTTCAAGGGATGATAGAGGCTACTGGTACCCAGAGAAAGTCATGGGTCGGAACAGGGTGCATGCCCGCGATCTGATCTGTGACGCGCGAGCCAGAGTGACCGCGCGCTTGGTAAAATATTTCCTGCTTACCATCGACACTCAGCTAAATAATGAGGTAATATCATCCTGAAAAGACGCCGATTTTCAGGATCAAAACGATGCCTCGCAACCGCGTGCAGCACCAGAAGGGCCTCTCGGATGATGCGTTCGAACAGCGCTATCCAGACGAAGAGGCGTGCCGGAAGGCGTGGTTTGCCTGGCGCTGGCCTGAGGGCTTCAAGTGTCCGCGGTGCGCACAGACAGAGTATTCCGAGATCCGGAACCGTCAATTGCT
>DATMKU010000389.1:0-23373 GCA_035570935.1 Allostellaceae bacterium | reverse complement strand
CTGGGGCCGTTTCTCGGCAAGAATTTCGGTTCGACGGTGTCGCCCTGGATCGTCACGACCGAGGCATTGGCGCCATTCCGCCTGGCCCAGCCGCCGCGGCCCGACGGCGACCCGCGGCCGTTGCCGCATTTGTGGGACGATACGGATCAGCGCGAGGGCGCCTTCGACATCGCACTCGAAGCCCATCTCTTAACCGAGGGGCTGCGCGCGAAAGGCCTGCCGCCGCAGCGGATGTCGGCCAGCAACACAACCGACCTCTATTGGACCTTGGCGCAACTCGTCGCGCATCATACCAGCGGCGGCTGCAATCTTGGCGCCGGCGACCTGTTCGGCACCGGCACGATCTCCGGCCCGACGCGCGAGGGCTATGGCAGCTTGATGGAATTGAGCGAGGACGGCGCCCGCGCCACGGCACTCGCCTCGGGCGAAACCCGGACCTTTCTCGATGATGGCGACGAGGCGATCTTTCGCGCCCATTGCCACAAGCCCGGCTTTGCTTCGATCGGGTTTGGCGAGTGCCGCGCCCGCATCATATGACCCCGCACCGCCAGCGTCGGGGAAGCCGGTGATGACCGACGCGCTCGGCTGGCGGATGAAATTCGGCGTCATCGCCCCCAGCACCAACACCGTGGTGCAGCCCGAATTCGACATGATGCGCCCGCGCGGCGTCACCAACCATTTCGCCCGCATTCATATCCCCAACGACCCGCTCCGCGGCGACGCCGATTTCGAGAAATTGATTGAGACCGTGGACCGCGAGCTGCTGGCGGCGGTCGACCGGGTCATGACCTGCGAACCCGGCCATTTGATCATGGGGATGTCGTCGGAAACCTTTTGGGGCGGGCTCGACGGCAGCGAGCGGTTGCGCGAGCGCATCGAGGAGCATGCCGGCGTCGCGGTGACAATGGGCTCGGACGCCGCGCGCCAGGGGTTGCGGCACTATGGCGACGTCAAGCGCATTGGCGTTGTGACCCCGTATATGCCGGTCGCCGACCGGCACGTGCGGCGGTTCTTTACCGATTGCGGGTTTGAGGTAATGCGGCTCGTCGGCCTCAAATGCGCGAGCCCGGTCTTGATCGCGCATGTCGGCGAGCGGGAACTGCGCGACGCTATTCGCGCCGTCGACGACCCCGAGATCGAGGCCATCGTCCAGGTCGGCACCAATCTGGCGATGGCGCAGCTCGCCGCCACGGCCGAGCTGTGGCTCGGCAAGCCGGTGCTAGCGATCAACACCGCGACCTATTGGCGGGCGTTGCGCCGCAACGGAATCGCCGACCCGATCGACGGGTTTGGGGCATTGCTGCGCGAGCACTAACGCGCCATCCGGCACGCGATCGCACGATCGCCGCAGCTTTGTCGGCCCCGTAATCAGGATCGCACTGGCGAGCGCTGCAAAACCAATGGGACGGCGGTTGCATTGTTCGCGGCCGCGAACAGCGTCGAGCGAGTTTGCGTTCATCGCCGCTTGACGTGCTATCTTAAGACTGATAAGTATAGTCAATAATTCTGGTAATGTGTTCACCCGGTAACCGTCGGTGCGGGCAAGGGTATGAGGCAGTGGCGTCGCAACGTTGGCGCTCACCCTCGGTTAAAGAAAAGCGAGGGACGTTTGGACAGGAGAGGGAACATGCCAAAGCTCGATCAGGTTCTGACGCGTTTTTGCTTAATCCCGGCTCTCATGATGTTGAGTTTAAATGTTTTGAGCAGCTCCCAAGCGGGTGCATGGTCGTCAAAAGCAACCTTTTCTCTCGGGCCGACCGGTCTCGGCTTGGAGAACGGGAATCTGCTGGTTGCGACCAGATTAAACAACACCGGCGAAAAGAATGCCCTCAAGGTTAAAATCGACCACATCCGGCTGTACGCCGCCGACCGCATCACCCCAGTAAAGCTTCCCGTCTTATTGGGCGAGATCGACGCCGGTCAAAGTACGGTTATTCAGGCAAGTTTCAGCAGCGTCCGCTTAAAACAGGGCGAAGAATATTGGCTGCAGGTGCGCGGCACCTACCGGCTGGCGGGAAAGGCGGGCGACAAGGACCACGGCTATTGGTATGGCGCAAAGGATGACGGAGGTTTGTCCAGCGGTAAAAACCAGGACCGCGAGTTTGACCTGTCGACCGGGATTGTCCTGCCGCCGACCGCACCGGGCAGCGCCGCCTTGCAGAGCAGCACGGCGGGTTCGCAGACGGTCGCGGGCGGCGGCTTCCCGCACATCCCGCTGCCCCAGGATTTCGACGAGGCCAATGAGGCGGTGCCGCCGATCCCGACGGGGCCGTTCATCGCGGTCACGCCGACACCGACCGGTACGGCTCCCCAACCCGATCCCGGCGACCCGAGCGTCGCATTCAATGCCAACGATCCGTTGGACTTGATTTCCGGAGGGTTCAACGGCGAGGCCAGCACGACCGCCGAGCCGAGCGGCGGCGCCAATGGCGGCGGCAGCATCTTTGCCACGGCAAACTGGACCGCCGCCTATTCGACCAATGGCGGCGGCAGTTTTACCCAGCTTGACCCGACGACGATTTTTCCCAACGACGCGGTCGGGTATTGCTGCGACCAGGTCGTGCAATACGTTCCGGGGATCGACCGTTTTATTTGGCTATTGCAAGGGAACGGCTATCGGATCGCTTCCGCCAGCCCGGCGAATGTCAAGAGCAGCGGCGGCACCGCCTGGACCTATTGGAACCTGACCCCGGCATTTTTCGGCCTGACCGGCAGCCTCGATTATCCCGACGTGTCGGTCGGCGCCCACTACCTTTATCTGAGCTTTGACGAGGTCGGGACCGGGCTGATGGTGGCCCGCATCTCGCTGGCACAGCTCCAGGCCGGCGGCACGATCACCGTCGAATGGACCGATCCCAAGAATGGCGGGCCGGCTTACGGCGGCCATGTCATGCAGGACACCGGGAACGAGGCCTTTTGGGCGGGCCACAACAGCACCAGTCAAATGCGGATTTTCTCTTTGGCGGAGGGTTCGACGACTTATTTCTGGCGCGACGTCAATATCGGCAGCTGGTCGAACACCGGTCTCTCCTCGACGTCTCCGGACGGGATCGACTTTCTGACCAAGCTGCGAAACTTCCCCGACAATGCCGTGATCGGCGCGACGCGCGCGCCAGGGCCGTCCTCGACATCCAATGAATTGTTCTCGGACGGCCTGTGGTTCGCGTGGAGCGCCGGGACCGACAGCAATTTCGCGCAGCCGCATATCGAGATGGTGACCCTTGACCGAAGCAACAACTTCGCCGTCGCCCAGCAGGTCCAAATCTGGAATTCAACTTACGCCTACGTCTATCCGGCGCTCGCCACCAATGCTTGCACCTCGGAAGTAGGGTTTTCCATCGAAGGCGGCGGGGACGGCAATTACGAGAACCATCTCGTCGGGTTTTGGGGCGACTTTGTTGCCTATATCACCACCAACAGCAACATCGGGACGACCCGGTTTGGCGATTATGTGACCATCCGGCAGGACCCGACTCCCGAGCTGCATGGTGCGTTCTTTGACGCGTTCGGCTATGGGCTCGACAAGCCTTCCGCCGGTCAAACCGGAACGCAAACCGATGTTCGCTACGTTCAATTTGGCCGGGCCGGAGCCTGCCAGGAAAGGCCTCCGGGATAACGCTCGCGATCGCGACCCTTTTAGTCTTACTGCGTCAGTAATCTGGAATCCTTCGCCGCAATTTGGCGAATCGACTAGCTGATCAAGAGCGACATTCGGGCAAGGTGGCAAACCAATATTTAGTCGGCTCGGTTTCGTTTTGCGGCCGCTCGATCAGCAGCCACTCTTCCGCGCGCGGCTCACTCAGCTTGGTACCGCGATGCGCCGGTCGCACCCGCTGCTGTGCGAAGCGCGAAGCGTGCCAGTCGGCGCTACCCTCGCGCCACGTAATGGCGTGCCAGGCTTCAGCCGGGAGGCCCGAGACCGAGGGCCTTTGCCAAGAGCGGTTGATGCTCCCCGTCGCGCCGAAGCAGCTTGGGTGGTCGTCTGCTGCCGCGGCGACGGGGACCCAATGCCCGCGACGCAGCGCAAGCCGAGAGCGCCGATCTCGGCTCGCCGTCCGGTGTCGTTGCCATAGCCGGCATCCATCAGCACCACACCTCGGGGCAGCCCCGCCGCTATCGCTTCCGGCACGCGGGCCTTGTCCCGCCGCGCCTGATCCTGGGTCTCGTCATCCCGGCGAAAGGCGGGATACACAGCTCCGTCATCCCAAGCTTCTCATGTACTGCGATCGTCTTAGCGACAGTCACCGCCTCGTGCTGCGGAACCATGGGCCCCGGCTCTTCGCCGGGGCGACGAGCAAGGGACAGCGGTGGAATGCATTCACACTCGCTCTGCGGTATTCTTAGGGTTGGGATGTCGGAGCACGGCTTTAGTCAGTGACGCGGCGGGCGGAGCCGTATAAACCGTTGCGCTGATTTCAGGCAGTTTTGGCGCCTGATTGGCGATCAAAGCGGGAGGAATCAGAAATGCACTGGCTGTGGGTCATCATCATTGGTTTTCTGGCGGGTGCCATCGCCAAGCTCTTTATTCACGGGCCGGGCGGGTTCATCGTGACGACCCTGCTCGGCATCGCCGGCGCGATCTTTGCGTCCTGGCTCGGGCAGCGCATCGGCTGGTATCCGCCTGGCCGCAGTGCAGGCTTTCTCGGCGCGATCGTCGGCGCGGTGCTGATCTTAGCGATCTACCGGGCGATTGTCGGCGGTCCTCCCGCCTGACGAGAACACCGGGCGGCGGTGTCCGGTCTATTCGCGAAGCGTTTGTTTGCACCGCAAAATGCGGTAATCTGCTCGCAGCCTACTTATATGAGCATCAGCGATCGCAGGCAGGCCCGCGGGCTCGGCCGCGATTCTTAATCTAAGCAACTCAGAACCGAACGAGCAGCCTTGGCCGTTTCCTCCTCAGCCACCCCGCCCTCCGCTCCTGACATCACCGCTGTAACAATCGAAGACGAGATGCGACGCTCGTATCTCGATTACGCGATGAGCGTGATCGTGGCGCGCGCCTTGCCCGATGTTCGCGACGGGCTAAAGCCGGTGCACCGCCGCATCCTCTATTCGATGAAGGTCAACGGCAACGAGTGGAACCGCGCCTACCGCAAATCGGCGCGCATCGTCGGCGACGTGATCGGCAAATACCACCCGCACGGCGAGCTGGCGATCTATGACGCGATGGTGCGGATGGCGCAGAATTTCGCGATGCGCCTGCCGCTGATCGACGGCCAGGGCAATTTCGGCTCGATGGACGGGGATTCGCCGGCGGCCTATCGGTACACCGAGGCGCGGCTCGCCCGCGTCGCCGACTCGCTGCTCGACGACCTCGACAACGACACCGTCGATTTCCAGCCGAATTACGACGAGACCGAGCGCGAGCCCAAGGTACTGCCGGCGGGATTCCCGAACCTTCTGGTCAACGGAGCCCAAGGGATCGCGGTCGGCATGGCGACAAATATCCCGCCGCACAATCTCGGCGAGGTCATCGACGCCTGCTGCGCCTATCTCGACAATGGCGCGATCACCGTCGAAGAACTGATGGAATACGTGCCGGCGCCGGATTTCCCAACCGGCGGGCTGATTCTCGGCCGGGCCGGCAGCCACGCCGCCTACCAGACCGGCCGCGGTGCGGTGATCCTGCGCGCGAAATCGCATGTCGAGGAGATCCGCAAGGACCGCGAAGCACTGGTCTTTACCGAGATTCCATATCAGGTCAACAAGGCGAAGCTGGTCGAGCGCATCGCCGAACTGGTGCGCGAAAAGCTGATCGAAGGCATCTCCGAGCTGCGCGACGAGAGCGACCGCGACGGGGTGCGGGTCGTCGTCGAATTGAAGCGCGACGCCGAACCCGAGATCGTGCTGAACCAGCTGCACCGGCACACCGCATTGCAGACGAGCTTTGGCGTAAACATGCTCGCGCTGAACGGCGGCCGGCCCGAGCTGTTGAACCTGCGCGACGTGATCGCCGCCTTTGTCGCGTTCCGCGAAGAGGTCATCACCCGGCGCACCAGCTATCTGCTCGGCAAGGCGCGCGAGCGCGCCCACACCCTCATCGGCCTGTTGATCGCGGTCGCCAATCTCGACGAGATCATCGCACTGATCCGTGCGGCACCCGATCCCGCGACCGCGCGCGCCGGTCTCGTCGGTCGCGCCTGGCCGGCCGCCGATGTGGCGCCGTTGGTGGCGCTGGTCGGCGAGCCCGGCCGCGAGGTCGCCGAGGATGGCACCTACCGGCTGTCGGACGAGCAGGCGCGGGCGATCCTCGACCTGCGGCTGCAGCGCCTGACCGGTCTCGAGCGCGACAAGATCGCCGAGGAGCTGCGCGGGTTGATCGCCGAAATCGGCGGCTATCTCGAAATCCTGCGCTCGCGGGCGCGGCTGATCGAAGTGCTGCGCGGCGAGCTTTTGGCGATCAAGGAGCGGTTTGCGACCCCACGCCGCACCCAGATCGAGGATGTCGAATTCGAGGCCGACATCGAGGCCTTGATCCACCGCGAGGCGATGGTCGTGACCGTCAGCCACGCCGGCTACATCAAGCGCGTCCCGTTGTCGACCTACCGCGCCCAGCGCCGCGGCGGCCGCGGCCGCGCCGGCATGGCGATCCGCGAGGAGGACTTCCTCAGCGAGGTCTTCGTTGCCTCGACCCACGCGCCGGTGCTGTTCTTTACCTCCTCCGGCCGGGTCTACAAGCTCAAGGTCCACCGCCTGCCGCTCGGCACGCCGCAGGCGCGCGGCCGGCCGATGGTCAATTTGCTGCCCAACCTCATGCCCGGCGAGGCGATCTCGACCGTCATGCCGTTGCCCGAGGACGAGGAGAGCTGGGCCGATTTGACCGTCATGTTCGCGACCGCCAACGGCTATGTCCGGCGCAACGCCTTGTCGGATTTCGGCGACGTGCGCGCCAACGGCAAGATCGCGATGAAGTTCGAGGGCGAGGACGCCGACGACCGGCTGATCGCCGTCGCTACCTGCACCGAAGCGAACGACGTGCTGCTCGCCACCCGCAACGGCCGCGCGATCCGCTTTCCGGCCGGTGACGTGCGGGTGTTTACCGGGCGCTCCTCGGTGGGCGTGCGCGGGATACGTTTGCTCGGCGATGACCTGGTCATCTCGATGTCGATCCTGCGCCACGAGGAAGTCGGCCCGGACATTCGCCGGGCGTATTTTAAAAAGCTCGCCGCCGAGCGGCGGCGTCAGAACGGCGAGGAGAGCGAGGCGGGCGATCCTCCGACCGATGCCGAGGCCGTGGACGGCGAGGGCGAAACCCTGCTCTCCGAAGAAGAAGTCGCCGATCTCGCGGCGCGCGAGGAGTGCGTGCTCAGCGTGACCGAGAAGGGGTTTGGCGTGCGCAGCTCTGCCTACGACTATCGCATCACCGGGCGCGGCGGGCAGGGCATTGTCAATATGGATCTGAGCCGGCGCGGCGACGCGGTCGTCGCGGTGTTCCCGGTCGGCAACAATGACCAGATCATGTTGGTCACCGACGCCGGCATGGTGATCCGCTGCCCGATCGACGACATCCGCATCGCGCGCCGCGGCAGTCAGGGCGTCGTGATCTTCAAGGTCGGCGACGGCGAGCGGGTCGTCTCGGTGGCGCGGCTGCCCGACGACACCGAAGAAAACGGCGATGCCGCCGCCGATATGCGCGACGATCAGCCAACCAACGAAGATCGAGAGACCGATACGGGGGACCAATGACCGAGCCGCGCGTCGGGATCTATCCCGGCACCTTCGACCCGATCACCAACGGCCATTCGGACATCATCCGGCGCGCGGCCAAGCTCGTTGACCGCCTGGTCATCGGCGTCGCCCGCAATGACGGCAAGGGGCCGCTGTTTGCAACGGACGAACGGGTCGAGGTCGTGCGCGACGAGGTGGCGCATCTCGAAAACGGCGATGCCGAGCGAATCGAGGTGCGGGCTTTTGACACTTTGCTGATGCATTTCGCGCAATCGGTCGGTGCCAGCGTCATCATTCGCGGTTTGCGGGCGGTCTCCGATTTCGAATACGAGTTTCAGATGGCCGGCATGAACGCACGGCTCAATCCCGACATCGAGACCGTCTTTCTGATGGCCTCGGACCGCTACCAGTTCATCTCCTCGCGTTTCGTCAAGGAAATCGGCGCGCTCGGCGGCGATGTTTCGCATTTTGTCAGCCCGCGCGTCGCCACCCGCCTGCTCGACCGCTTCGCCAACGGCCGCGGCAAGCCGCGACGCCGCGCCGTCGCCGGGTAAGCTCGCGAGCCGCGCCGTCATCTGCCGCGACTGGGGTTCGCCGGTTGGCCCACCTGCCGTCGACGCCCTTTCAATTATACGACAGGGCGGGGCGGTCTCCGACCATTCGCGCGACGTCTGGCGCGAGCCGCCAGGGACACTTCGCGTCCTTTCTTTGTCCTGGTGTGAAGCGGTTCACACAACCATCCAGACTCCAGAGTTATCCCGTCCGCGATCGAAGCCAATACCGTCAAGAGATCGTCATGACCTGGTGGACGCCGATCCCCCTGCGCTGGGCTGAGGAGTCTGAGGCGAAACAGGTTTGCGCCCTTGCCGCACTCCAACGCGAACCCTACAGCGGGGCCGTCCGCTTCGTCGAATGGGTCGCCCCCATCAGCGCTCCCAGCGCATGGTCCGTGCTCTGGCCGCGGCTGGCCGGTTGGTTCGCTTGTTGGAGTTCGCAAATAAAGTGAGACGGCGACTGGCAGGCGCGACTTTATGACTGTAAGCTGAATTGTCTCGCTAAACATGGCGGTCGCGACGATGGCCACAACCCCCCGCCGCGCTCGTCCCGGCGACACGAACGCCCCGCGGGATCCTCGTTTTCCGCGGGCTGCCGCAGCGTGTAGGGGACTGTCATGATCGGGCCGACTTATCAGGAAAAGCGCCAAATCTTCGAGCGGAATTTTTTGCTCGGAAAATTGAGTTCGAGCGAAATTGACACACTTTTGCGGTACTCGCGGGTTGAGCACTATCCCGCCGGCGAGGAAATCTTCGCCAAGGGTTCGCCCGGCAACAGCCTGATGATCGTATTGCGGGGACGCGTCAGGATCAGCTCGATTTCGCTGACCGGCAAGGAAATCGTCCTAAACATCATCGACGCCGGAGAGATCGTCGGCGAGATCGCGCTGCTCGACGGCGGCGAGCGCAGCGGCGACGCCGTGGCGATGACCGATTGCGAGCTGCTGGTGCTCAATCGCCGCGATTTCATGCCATTTATCGAAAATCGCGCCGACATCTGCCTGATGCTGATCAAGATTTTATGCCAGCGGCTGCGGCAGACCAGCGAGCAGGTCGAGGACCTGCAGTTTCGCCATCTCGAAAGCCGGATCGCCAAGGCGCTGCTGCACCTTTCCGAACGCTCGGGGCAGCCCGTCGTCGACGGCCGGGTGCTCGAACTGCACATGTCGCAGAGCGAGCTCTCGCATATCGTCGGCAGCTCGCGCGAGAGCGTCAACAAGCAGCTGCAGGCGTGGCAGAAAGCCGGCTTCATCGACCTCGCCAAAGGCTCGATCGTCATCCGCGACCCGGCCGCGATCGAGCAGCTGATCTAGCCGCCGCCCGCGCCGCGTAAACTGTGGTAGCCGGTTTCAGCGGCGGAGACGATGCCCCATATCGGGACCATCATCGACCCCGATTTCGGATCTGCCGATGCCCATCGCCCCGCCGCGGCCGCAGAGTTGGATCATGCCGACGCCCGCCGGGCTGTATTGCGAGCCCGGCGACTTTTATCTCGACCCGCAGCACCCGGCGCCGCGCGCCGTCATCACCCATGGGCACGGCGATCACGCCCGTTCCGGGAATGGCCACGTGCTGGCGACGGTGGAGACGATCGCGATCATGCAGGCGCGCTATGGCGAAGGCGCCGGCGGCGCGTTGCAGCCGCTCTCCTATGACAAGAATCTGACGGTCGGCGAGCTCCGGGTCCGGCTGATGCCCGCGGGCCATGTGCTCGGCAGCGCCCAGATCGTGCTCGATTATCGCGGCAGCCGCGTCGTCTTTTCGGGCGATTACAAGCGCCGTCCGGACGCGACCTGCGCCCCGTTCGAGCCGCAGAATTGCGACCTCTTCATCACCGAGGCGACCTTTGGCCTGCCGGTCTTCCGCCATCCCCCGGACGACCAGGAGATCGACAAGCTGCTGCATTCCCTGACCTTGTTCCCCGAGCGCTGCCATCTGGTCGGGGTCTACGCGCTGGGCAAATGCCAGCGCGTCTTGGCGCTGTTGCGGCGGGCCGGATACGAGGCGCCGGTCTATCTGCACGGCCAGCTGATCGCGTTGACCGCCCTATACGAGAGGTACGGCGTCCCGCTCGGGCCGGTTGTGCCAATCACCGGCGTTCCGCGCGACGCGCTGAAGGGCCGCATCGTGCTGGCGCCGCCGAGCGCCGCCGCCGAGCCCTGGTCGCGGCGCCTGCCCGACCCGCTCGTTGCCCAGGCGTCGGGCTGGATGCGGGTTCGGCAGCGCGCCAAGGCAAGCGGCGTCGAGCTGCCGCTAGTGATCTCCGATCACGCCGATTGGGACGAGCTGACGCAAACCCTCGACGACGTCGCCGCCGGGGAAATCTGGGTCACCCACGGCCGCGAGGAAGCGCTCGTCCATTACGCGACCAAAAAAGGCTACCATGCCCGCGCGCTGGCGCTTGCCGGTTACGAGGAAGACGAGTGAACCGGTTTTCGGCTTTGCTTGAAGCACTGCTGCTGACGCCGTCGCGCAACGGGAAATTGCGGCTGATGCAAGAGTATTTCGCGGCCCAGCCCGACCCGGAGCGCGGCTGGGCCTTGGCGGCTTTGACCGGCGAATTGTCCTTTGCCGAGGCCAAACCCAATCAGGTCCGCGCGCTGACCGCCGAGCGCGTCGATCCCGAACTGCTCGCCTGGTCCTATGATTTCGTCGGCGACTTGGCCGAGACAGTGTCGCTGATCTGGCCCGCGCTCGCGCCCGCACAAGCCCCGGCACCCGTGCCGAGCCTGCCTGAAATTGTCGAAACCTTGCATCGCGCCAACCGCGCCGATGTCGGGGATCTGCTAGCGGCGTGGCTCGATGCGCTCGATGCGACCGGGCGCTGGGCGTTGCTGAAGCTCGTCACCGGCAGCCTGCGGATCGGGGTGTCGGCGCGGCTTGCCAAGACCGCCCTCGCCGAATGGGGCAGTGTGCCGGTCGACCGCATCGAGGAGGTCTGGCACGGTCTCGCGCCGCCCTACCGGCCGTTGTTCGACTGGCTCGAAGGCCGTGAGCCGCCACCCGACATCGGCGACCGCCCCAATTTCTGCCCATTGATGCTGGCGCAGCCGCTCGAAGACGACGACCTCGCCGGTCTCGATCCCGCCCTTTACCTCGCCGAGTGGAAGTGGGACGGCATTCGTGTCCAGCTCGCCGCCCGCGGCGGCGAAAAACGGCTTTATTCGCGCTCCGGCGACGATATCGGCGCCGCCTTTCCGGACGTCCTCGCGGCGATGCCGGACAGGGTGACACTCGACGGCGAATTGTTGGTGGTGCGCGACGGCGAGGCGGCGTCGTTCAACGATTTGCAGCAGCGGCTCAACCGAAAAAATGCGAGCGCCAAGATGCTGCGCGATTTTCCGGCGGCGGTGCGGCTTTACGACATCCTGCGCGAGGGGGAGGAAGATTTGCGCCCTCTGCCGTTTGTCGAGCGGCGCCGGCGGCTTACAGCCTGGTATGCGGGCATGCCGCGCGCGGCGCTCGATCTGTCGCCGCTGGTGCCGTTTGCCCGCTGGAACGAATTGCGCGAATTGCGCGATGGCGCCCGCGAGCGCGGCATCGAAGGGCTGATGCTGAAGCGCGCGGACGCGCCCTATGTCGCTGGGCGACCCAACGGCCCGTGGTTCAAGTGGAAATGCGGCGCACTCACCCTTGACACGGTGCTGATGTACGCCCAGCGCGGCCACGGCAAACGCTCGTCGTTTTACTCCGACTACACCTTCGGCGCCTGGGCCGGCGACGCCCTCGTCCCGGTCGGCAAGGCCTATTCAGGTTTTACCGACGACGAATTGCGGCGGCTCGACCGCTGGGTGCGCAACAACACGGTTGAGCGCTATGGCCCGGTGCGCGAGGTGACGCCCGCCATCGTCCTCGAAATTGCCTTTGATAGCGTGCACCGCTCGACCCGCCACAAATCCGGCGTGGCAATGCGTTTCCCGCGCATCCACCGCATTCGCTGGGACAAACCCTTCCAGGAAGCCGACAGTTTGGCGACGCTCGAAAAGATGCTGACGTAACGATTGCTGGATTGGTGCTCGTTCCACGCATGCCAACGGCATCCGGCCGTTCCTTGCGATGGTTGGCCTCGATGAACCGCCCGCCAGCTTGCCGAGTTGCTATATGTTGAGGCGAAGCAAAAAGAAATGCTGGTCCGCCGGGTCGATCTTGCCGCTGTCGTCCGCCGGCACCGTCGATGTCATTATGGTCTGTGATACATTGCCTCCCACCGCTTTGATTCTCGGTCCGGATACGTCAATCACGAGATCAGTGTGAGAGGGAAAAAATTTATCAGGTAAAAACCGTTCCAAATCCGCTCTATTTTGGACCTCTGCGGTTCGGGAAAAGCCGATCAGGTCACCAATTCGCGGCGCCACTTCATTGCGATCGAAATAGACGATTGGCGCATCGAGGTTATTTCTCATCCTGTTGGCCAATCCCTGCAAGATGTATCTGTGGTGGGATGCGGAAATGGGAAACTGGATAGGGGTTGCTCCGGCGCTGCTCATCACAAACGAAATGAACGCCGCCGACCACGGCTCGGCGCTGGGATCGACGATGTCGGGACGGCCAACCAGTCTGAAATATTCGAGAACGCGCTGGCTCAGCGGCGGCTGCGTCTCTCTGACCACGGTGCCGTTGCGGCGAGCAAACATTTCCATTTCAGTCAGCGCAATGTGAGCCGCCTTTGGCGCAATTGTGCTGCCCGCTGACGACGCGGCAACGACCGTGGCGCCGGTAGCCGGTGTCGTCGTGACCAAGGCGAGCGCTTCATCCTCGTGGCTGCGCACCAGCGTGTCGAATTTGGCCTTGGCCTGGGCAACGGTCAGGCCGCTCAAGCGGTTGTTGCGCGCCGCCTCGTCGCCCACTACGGATTCGATCGAGGCCGCCGGGTCCGACGTCAGAATCTTCAGCGCGCCCGTGAAGCCCTGTTGATGCGCCATGTAAATCGCCGTCAGCGTCGGCGTTTGACCGAGGTGGTCGGCAAGGTCCCGGATGATCTTGGCGATAAACCCGCAGCCAATCCGGACTTGATCGTCGATCGGCGCCGCCGCCGCCTCGCCATTGTTTCTGCCGCCATGGCCGGGAAAGGTTGAGCCGCCAGCACTCGCCCAGGTCGCGTCGAGAAACTGAAACAATCCGCCAGCGGAGCTCACCGGGTTTGTCGCGGTCGGGTTGAATTCGCTTTCGATGGCGACGATCGTCAGCACTGTGACTGGCTCCAGGTTTTCCACCCTGGCCCCAGCGATCAGCTTGTCGACGATCACTTGATGCGTGCCGGGCTTCGCCTTTAGCCCATTGCCGCCGGGGCCTTGCGGCTGACCCTGTGGCGCCGACGGCCCCGGCGGCGGCTCACCGCGCGGCTGCGGATCCTGCGGCCCCGCAGGCTCTCCGGTATCGGTTTGACCCGGCGCAGGGCTCGCGAGAGAACCGCGAATGCTGGCGACCAGGTCTGCGAGGGTCGCCGCCGCGGTCGACAGGCCGATGGCGCGCTGCGCCTCGATGCTGTCCTCCAGCCTCGCCGCGACTGCGTTCAGGTTAAGCGCCAGCTGCTGGTTGATGGCGGTCTGGACCGAGGACAGGACGACGGCAATCCGATCGAATTCGGCGTCAGCCACCGCCACCTTGGCCGCGTCGTTGGCGTCAGCGTCGCGTTCGTCCAACAGTTGATCGGACGCTCTTTTCAGTTCGTCTCTAATGTCGGTTAATTGCTCAGTCATAATTTCCTCCCAGTTCGCTCGTGTTGAGCCGCCTCATCAACATCGCGTGTCAGGGCGCCAGCAACGGCGTCCCCAGTGTCGCGATTTGTTTTTTGATGACGCTCGTGTCGGTCCTGGCCTTGACCGACGGATCGAGATTGTTGAGCCGCGTCTCGAGCCCGTCGGGTGCGGCGGCGGCGGCCCGCAATTCGCGCAGCAGCCGGCGATTGTCGTCCAGCAAAACCGTCCAATTGGCGATCAATCGGCGGATTTCCTGACGCCGCACGACCAACGACTGACCCGCACCGGGCGCGGTCATGCGGCGAAACAGATTCGTGCCGATCGCCACGTTGGCGTAAAGCTCGGCGGAGCCGGTCGCCATCAGCGCAATCGCCTTGTCGACGTTTTCATAGTTGTTCAGCAGGAAGTCGCGGAGCTGGGCCCGGTCGGCGATCCGGCCGGCGATGCCGGCGATCGGCGCCAGCGCACTGACGACGCCGCTGAAACCCGCAGCGAACCCGCCGGCGCCGCCGATGGCGGCAATCGGCGCAAGTTGCGTCAAGCCGCCCGCAGCGGCGGACAGGCTGTTGACATCTTGCTCAAGTAGCGTGCCGCTGATGCCGTTGGCGTAAGCGACCAGCAGGTTGTTGAAGCGGAGGACGACATTGGAGAGGCTTCGGTAGGCGGCGACGAGCGGCGGGTCCCCGATATCCGCCCACGCGTCCCTCAGCTCGTAGCAAAATGGGTCGGCCCCGCCAATCCCGTTATCGCAGCCGCCTTCACTGACCGTTGTCACCGCCCCCATCGGCGCGGCCGGAGGGGGGTCGAGCGGCGGTGCCGGTTTGACGGATTTCACCGAGTTCGGATTGGCGAACAAGGCAGGATCGGGCGGCGGCCGCGGCTGGGTTGAACGCACCGCGTTCGGATCGGCGAACAGGGAGGGATCGGGCGGTGGCAGCGGCCGGGCTGGGCTCCTCCGCCCTTCGATCGGCGGGGGCGATGCGCCAGCCGCACGTGGCGTCGAGACGAGCGATGCGGTGTCTCCAGAGGCAAGGCGCATCACAACCCGTTCGTATGGCACGATGATGTCGAGCACACCATTGGTTGCTTCAAGACCATCCGAGTATGCCGTCGTGTAAGCCGTCAATTCCACTCTCGGTACAGGCGTGCAGCCGGCAGCGAGCGACACAGCGGTTGCTGTCAGCAACAGGAAATTTTTGATCCCGGCATGGCTTGTCGCCACCATCCCAGGTCTCGCGGTTCGATATGAAGCTCTGGCCTGCGTAATCGAAAAAAAATGCACTCGGCCAAGCACCTGATTTAATCGGTCCGCCCTGAATTTTCGCGGAATATCCCGGTGCTCGCCCCAATGGTGCCAAGCCGCCGATGGGTGCTTCGCCACAAAAGTCCTCCTAGCGGCGGTCGACCGGAGCGATTTTGCCGGGACCGTTGTGAGGTTATACATTACACTACACTTAAACCGTCATGTGTGAAGTGCTTCACACATAGTGACCCATGCGACCGGACCCTGACGCCACGAGACCTACGCAGCGGAGCCGATACCCGAGGTGACGCCCGCCATCGTCCTCGAAGTCGCCTTCGACAGCGTGCACCGTTCCACCCGCCACAAATCCGGCGTAGCGATGCGTTTCCCGCGCATCCACCGCATTCGCTGGGACAAACCCTTCCAGGAAGCCGACAGCTTGGCGACGCTCGAAAAGCTGCTGACGTGAGGAAGACGAACCGAGGAACGCCGGTTGGTTTCCATGAAACGGCGTGGTTTTTGGTGCGTGACTAAATCGAATCCAGCGATTGCGCATATCCGGAACCGACTAGCCAATTCACTTCCTTGGCCAACGTCGGCATCCGGCCTGTCCGTCTCGCGCGCCCGCACCGCCTGCGGCCTCGATATCTGGATCTGGACAAAATCGAACAGGGCGAAAATTCCGCGAGCGCGCATTTCGTCAATGGGTTATCGTTTGCCGCAGCGATGGCTGAAAATCACCCGCCCCGCCGTCTCGGAGGCCACAACGCCAAGCCGGGCGAGCGCTACCCGAGCGACCGCGAGCGGATCGACAGGGCGCGCCAGGCGGCCGAGGCGTTGTTCACTCAAAAGCCGCCCGTGGCCAAGCCGCCATTGGCCGCCAAGCCTGCGCTGTCCGCGCGGCCTCAGGCGGCGACGCCGGTTCGGCGCGAGCCGGTCGTTTCCTCCGGGGCCGCGTCGCCCGTGACCGGCGAAATCTCCGCCTCACAGGCGGCGCGCATCCGGACCTGGGTTAAATACGGCATGACGGCCACTGAGGTTGCGAAGATCTGCGGGGTTCCCGTCGACGAGATCGAGCGGGTTCTGCTCGCGTCCTGACCGCGATTCGCCCGTGGGTCGCGGCACGCGTTGCGGAACCGCTCGCCGCCGAACATTCACCCGCTCGCGTGATGGTGGAACGAGAGTGCCGGCGGGCGCTGGAATGAGCCGCAGGTTGCGAGCCTCATTTGATCGATTTGGGGTGTCCGGTCAGGCCGCCGGCTGCCCGGCGGCCTTCCGCCTCGGTCGCTTCGCGAACGGCCGCCGAAAAAACTCAAGCAAACAAGTACCCGCCTGAGCCAGTATTCCGGCGCTCGAACGTGCGGCGCAAACAATCGCTCGACCCGTTCGAGCCGCAAGCGTGCGTCGCGCGCACGCCCGTCGAGCTCGACCCGCGCCGCGCCGTTGTTCCAAAGGTTCGCTCTTGGCATGACGCCCTCCATAGCGCGCATGCTCCCGACCATGGCGGGGGCAGGCCCGGCAAATATCTCACCCGGCGCAAAACGCATGTGAGCCGGGTCACACATTGGCGATTTAGCTTTACAGGGGCGGATCTGACCGCACCGTTCTCCGGCAGTGCGCCTGCGCCGGATGGTACGAGCCCCCCGTCCCGCGAACGATCCCTTCCGGAGGGACCGGTCTACAGCGGTTCGCCGCGGAGCAGGCGGGGGAGGTCGCCGGTGACCCCCATCGCATCGCGCATCAGAAAGCGCTTTACCGGCGGCAGACGATCGACCGCGGCGAGGCCCAGATCGCGCAATAAGCGAAGCGGCGCTACGGAATTCGAAAATAGGCGGTTGAGGCCGTCGGTCACGGCGGCGAGCAACACCGCATCGAGACGCCGCCATCGTTGATAGCGTTGCAGCAGCGCGTCGTCACCGATGTCGAGGCCGAGCCTCCGCCGGTCGATAACGAGTTCGGCGAGGGCGGCCACGTCGCGGACGCCGAGATTGAGGCCTTGCCCGGCGATCGGATGGATCACATGCGCCGCTTCCCCGACCAGCACCAGCCGGCGGTCGACGTAGCGCTCGGCCAGCATCAGCCCGACGGGGTAGGACCAGCGCGGCGCCACCGGTTCGACATGCCCGAGAAAGTCGCCGAACCGCGCCGCGAGCTCGGCGGCAAACGAGGCCTCGGGAAGGGCCATCAGTCGCGCGGCGAGTTCCTCTCGTTCGGTCCATACGATCGACGACCGGTTGCCGGTCATCGGCAAGATCGCGAATGGGCCGGCTGGCAGAAAATGCTCGACCGCGATGCCCGCGTGCGGGCGCTCGTGATGCACGGTCGTGACGATCGCGGTCTGGCGATAACGCCATTCGACAGTGCGAATGCCGCAGGCGCGGCGCAATGGCGAGCCGGCGCCGTCGGCGGCCGCGACCAGGCGTATGGCAATCTGCCGCCCGTCGGAGAGGGCCGCGGTCGCACCGGTGGCGGCGGCCGCGACAGAACCAACCTCGATCGGGGCGAGGAAGACGAGGCTCGGCAGCGAGCGCGCGTGTTCGATCAAGGCGCGGCGCAGGACCCGGTTTTCGACGATCCAACCGAGCGGCGCATCGGTCGCAAGCTCGCGATGGTCGTAATGCAGGAACAGCGGGGCGTTGTCGTCGGCGACGCGGATTTCGCGGATCGGCTCGGCTTCGGCGGCAATCGCCGGCCACAGCCCGAGCGCCTGCAATATCTGCTGCGAGCCATAGGCGATCGCCGAGCTGCGCCCATCGAACCGCTGTTCGAGCATCGCCGCCGGATCGGTGCGATCAACTACCGCGCAGGTGAGCCCCGCCCCGCCGCAGGCAATTCCGAGCAGCAGGCCATTCAGCCCGCCGCCGGCGATCAGCAGCTCGACATCGTCGGGCATTCCGACTTCAGGGGGAACGGCGGCCGCTAGCCGCGGCCGGACGGGCGCAGCGCCTGCCGGAATGCCTGCGGCACCGTCAGGTTCGGCGTCGCCTCACATTGCCGCATGACCTTGGCGATGTTGTCGCTGATGTGGCTGACGTCGATGACGTGAATCCCAGCTTTTGCCGCCAGATAGCCGTAATAGAACATTGCCGCCGACGCTCGGTCGTCATCGGAGGCTCTCAATAGGTCGGAGCAGCGGACGCGGTCCACGTCCCAGTGGTGGGGCGCGACCTGGGCCTCGGAGGGCGTTCGCGCGGGAGCGGCAGCCGCCGGCGCCGGTTGTGTAGCGGACTGAGCCGGCGCGGGCGATTGCTGTTGGGCAACAGCCGCCGGACCCCAGGTCAAAAACGCGAAAACCGCTAAACAGGCCGCCGGCAATGCCACGGATAGCCGCTTGGTCAACATCCCCTTTTACACCCCGCCTTTTCCCGGAAAGCGTTCTTAGTAGCAGGCTCCGGAGCTGCGCGCGGCGCCACGCCGAACGGCGCCGGCGACTCCGCCGACGGCAGCGCCGATCGCTGCTCCCCGACCGGCGTTTCCGCCAATCGCCCCGAACAAGGCCCCCCCGGCGGCACCCCGCGCGGCACCGGCAAATGGCCCGCGCGTCACCGCCTGGCAGGGCGGCGGACCATAGCGCGGCGGCGGGAAATTTTGGCCGGCAACGGGCCCGATAGAGCCGGCCACTGCGCAAGCGGCACAACAAAGCCCGAGAACAACGCGACCCACGAGCGGCACCCAAACTTGTGACAGGAGCTTTAGTCTCGGCGGGATCGTATCGCGTGTGGTTTCCGCCGGCAACTGCGTGCGCAGCCTCAATGGGCTGGCGTTCGCCGGCGGGGACGATATGCTGGGTTCGCTCTGCGCGGATCGGGCGGACTCGGCGAGCGGTTTGCGCACGGGCGGGGGTATGGGCCGGCATCGGGGGAAGCATGGCCAAATCGATTGGTTTGACCGCTGGCGGCGGGGCGCGCCGAAACCGCGCCTGGAACGAGGCGTGGGCGGCGCTGAGGCGGCGGCTCTTTGAGACGCTGGGGTTCAGCCTGTTGCTGGCGGCTCTCTTGATCGCCGCCGCGCTCGTTTCCTACGACCCGCGCGACCCGTCGCTGGACACGGCGATCGATGCCGGCCCGCATAATTTTCTCGGCCAGGACGGGGCGATGCTCGCCGATCTGTTGCGCCAGAGCCTGGGCTTTGCCGGGTTTGTGATCCCGCTTGTGCTGGCCGGTTGGTCGTTGCGGCTGCTGCTCGACCGCCCGCTGCTGTCGCCGTGGCTCAAACTCGGCTTGTTGCCGGCAGCGCTGTTGCTGGCGGCGCTGGCTTTGTCGGTGCTCGACCATGGCGCGGATTCGGGGGCGTTGGTCGGCTATGGCGGGGCGCTCGGCTGGGAGATGCAGCGGGCGCTCGCGCTGGCGGGACTCGGCGCCGCGGCGCTGCCGGTATCGATGATTGCGGCGGCCGGTCTCGGCTTGTTGCTGCTGCTGATTCTCGGGCTGTCATGGCGCGACTGGCGCGAACTGGGCGGCGGCGCCGGGCGCGGCGCCGGACGGTTCGCGGTTTTGTCCGGGCACGGGACGATGCTGGCGGCGGGGGTTGGCGGCAAGCTGCTGCGGCGCTGGTGGCGGGCGCGGTTCGGCCATGCCGACGCCGCCGCCGCGGCGGGGATCGAACCGCAATCGCGCGGAGTGGTGACGCCGCTGCCGGACCGGCGCGAGCCGCGCCTCGGCCGCACCCCGTCGCAGGAGCCGGCGGGAAAAGAACGCGAGCGCAGCGGCCTCATTCGCTTTGTCGCGCCGCCAACGCGGCTGGCGGCGACGGGACGGCGCGGCGAGGAGGAGCGCCAGCCCCGCCTCGACCTTGTGCCCGACGAAGAGCCGGTATTGCCGGCGCTCGATCTCCTGGAGAGGGCGCCGGCTGCCAAGGCCGCCGCGATCGACGAAGAGGCGCTCGAAAAAAATGCCCGCATGCTCGAAACCGTGCTCGAGGATTACGGCGTGCGCGGTCAGATCGTGCAGGTACGCCCGGGTCCGGTCGTGACCCTCTACGAACTGGAGCCGGCGCCGGGAATCAAAGCCTCGCGCATCATCGGACTCGCCGACGACATCGCCCGCTCGATGAGCGCCATTTCGGTGCGCGTCGCCGTGGTCGCGGGGCGCAGCGTGATCGGCATCGAATTGCCGAACCGCAAAGCCGAGACGGTCTATCTGCGCGAATTGCTCGATTCGCCCGTCTATGAAAAGCATCCGGGGCGTCTGGCGCTGATCCTCGGCAAGGACATCTCGGGCGAGCCGGTGTTAGCCGACCTCGCCAAGATGCCGCATCTGCTGATCGCCGGTACCACCGGGTCGGGCAAGTCCGTCGGCATCAACACGATGATCCTGTCGATCCTCTACCGGATGCCGCCCGATCGCTGCAAATTCATCATGGTCGATCCTAAGATGCTGGAATTGTCGGTCTATGACGGCATCCCGCATCTGTTGGCGCCGGTCGTCACCGATCCGAAAAAGGCGGTGCTCGCGCTCAAATGGGTGGTGCGCGAGATGGAGAACCGTTATCGCAAGATGTCGAAGCTCGGCGTGCGCAACATCGACGGCTTCAACGCCCGCCTCGCGGAGGCCGCCGCTAAAGGCGAAAGCCTGGTGCGTAAGGTGCAAACCGGGTTCGACGACGAGACCGGAGAGCCGATCTTCGAACCGCAGCCCTTCGACCCCAGCGAATTGCCGCTGATCATCGTCGTCGTCGATGAGATGGCCGATCTGATGCTGGTCGCCGGCAAGGAGATCGAGGCGGCGATCCAGCGCCTGGCGCAGATGGCGCGGGCCGCCGGCATCCACATCATCATGGCCACCCAGCGTCCCTCGGTCGATGTCATCACCGGCACGATCAAGGCCAATTTCCCGACCCGGATCAGCTTTCAGGTCACCTCCAAGATCGACAGCCGCACGATCCTCGGCGAAGGCGGCGCCGAGCAGCTCTTGGGCCGCGGCGACATGCTCTATATGGCCGGCGGCGGCCGCATCACCCGCGTCCACGGCCCCTTTGTCTCCGACGAAGAGGTCGAGCGCGTCGTGTCGTCTCTAAAGGCGCGCGGCGAACCCGATTACATCGACGAAATCACCGAGGACGACGCCGGGCCATTCGACCCGCTGGCGGCCGAGGAGGACGGCGAATCGGGCGACATGCTGTACCGCCAGGCGGTCGCGGTCGTCTGCCGCGAGCGCAAGGCGTCGACCAGCTTTGTCCAGCGCCATCTGCAGATCGGCTATAACCGCGCCGCGCGGATCATCGAGCGGATGGAGGCCGAGGGTGTCGTCAGCGCCGCCAACCATGTCGGCAAGCGCGAGGTCCTGGCGCGCGGCGGCGAATAGGCGCAATTGACGCTGGCGGCCGGCGACCTCATGTCCCCGGCACCGCCGCACCGGCGGGTCGGAGACGGGTAACGGCGCGATGGTCCGGATCGAAGGAGGCCGGGGGGATGCGGGAACGAGAAATGCGCGATGGTGGCGGCGGCTGACGCTGGCCCTGGGCTTGACCTTGGCGATGCTGGCCCCGCTCGGTATCGCTTGCGCCGACACGCCGCCGCAGCCGGCCCAGCTGACCGCGCAGGACCAGGCCGATCTGCTGCGGATCGCCGCTTATCTGAACAGCATCAGCACGATGACCGCGCGCTTTCACCAGTATTCAGCCAATGGCGGCACCGTCAGCGGCTGGCTGTGGATGGAGCGGCCGGGACGAATGCGTTTCCAATACGATCCGCCGAGCCCTATTTTGCTGCTCGCCGATCGGTTTTACGTTTACTATGTCGATACGCAACTGGCTGAAGTCTCGCAAGTCGGGCTGAAGTCGACCCCGGCGTGGTTTCTGTTGCGGTCCCCGATCAGCTTCAGCGACCTTGTCGTCACCCGCTTCGAGCGCGGCGACAATTCGCTGCAGATCACCGTCGTCGATCCGGCGGCACCCGACAATGGCAGTCTGACGATGGTGTTCACCGACCAGCCGCTGTCTCTGCGCCAGTGGACGATCGTCGACCAGCAGCGCCACGTCACCACGGTGTCGCTGTCGCAGCAGCAATTCGGTATGGCGCTCGACCCCAACCTATTTGTATATCAAAACCCGTACACTTCGCGCCGCACCAACGATAATTGAGCAGCACCCTGATGCCAGCCCGTCTATTGCCGATCGTCGGCATCCCCGCCTGTATGCGCACGGTCAACGAACGGGTGATTCACACGATCGCCGACAAATACCCGACCGCGATTATCGAGGCGACCGGCTGTCTGCCGATCTCGATCCCGGCGGTCGGGTTGAGGATCGACATTACCGCGGTGCTCGACATGCTCGACGGCCTGCTGCTGACCGGCAGCCCGTCCAATGTCCACCCGAGCGAATACGGCAGCGAGCCGCTCGATGCCGAGATCCTGCACGACCCGGCGCGCGACGCGACCACCTTGCCGCTGATCCGCGAGGCGGTGCGCCGCAACCTGCCCGTGCTGGCGATCTGCCGCGGCATTCAGGAACTGAACGTGGCGCTGGGCGGGACGCTGCACCAGCGGCTGCGCGACATGCCGAACCGGATCAGCCATCGGCCGCCCAAGGACTCGCCGGACGGCCCCTATGGGTCCGCGCACAGTGTTGCGCTGACGCCGGGGGGGGTGCTCGCCGCACTCGCCGGCAGCGACGAAATCATGGTCAATTCCTTGCACTCGCAGGGGATCGACCGCCCCGCTCCGGGGCTTTGCGTCGAAGCGGTGGCGCCCGACGGCCAGATCGAAGGCGTCAGTCTGCCGCAGGCGCGTTTTGTCGTTGGCGTGCAATGGCATCCGGAATACAAGGTGCTGGAGAATCCGGTCTCGGCGGCGCTGTTTGCGGCCTTTGGCCAAGCCTGCCGCGCAGCCGCCGCAGGTCCGGCGCCGGCGGTGCGCGCGGCCTGAGCGAGTCCCGATTCGTTCCGCTCCGGCGCATGCTATTTTTTGCTTTCCGGCATGCACAAATCGGGGGGTTGCCCTGCCCGATTCGCACCCCATTTCACAGTTCCAGAAGCGGGGAGAGCATAAAGCTCTCTCAAAAACGGTCCCGTCTCCCCTGCGGGCCCGATTTCCCCCAAACGCTTCTGACATGCAGGCGCCCGGTCTTCCCCCCGACCGGGCGCCGTTGTGTTTTCAGACCCCGGCTTTGCCGCCGCTGTTGCGCCCGTGTTACGCCCTGATGTTGCGGCTTGCCACCTGGAACATCAATTCGGTGCGTCTGCGCATCGCCAATGTTTGCCGGCTGATCG
>DATMKU010000388.1:0-3762 GCA_035570935.1 Allostellaceae bacterium | reverse complement strand
GCAGATCGTGTCGACCAACGAAGCCCTGCTCGACCGCCGCCTCGCCGAGATCCCGACTTCGGAATGGGCCGATTTGTCGATCGACATTACTCCCAGGGAATACGTAGTCGACTATTTGAGCCACTCGTTTCCGACCCAGCTGTTCGAGCTCTACAGCGACGACGAGGGCAACGTTCTCTCGCGGCCGGCTTACGATGCCGACGGCAATCCGGTGATTTCGCGCGAAGCCCTCGAGCGCCGCGACCGGATGATCGAACATCTGGCGTCCCTGCCGCCGGTGCAGGGTGCCCTCGATCAGATATTGCATCGCTTCGGCACCGACCTTGTCGCCGAGGTCACCGGCCGCTCGCGGCGCATCGTCAAACGCGCCGACCGTCTCTGCGTCGAGACCCGCCCCGCCTCGGCCAATTTTGCCGAGACCGCCGCTTTTATGGATGACGACAAGCGCATCCTGGTGTTCTCCGATGCCGGCGGCACCGGGCGCAGCTATCACGCCGATCTCAATGCCAAGAACCAGCGCCGGCGCATCCATTACCTGTTGGAGCCCGGCTGGAAAGCCGATGCGGCGATCCAGGGCCTCGGCCGCTCGAACCGCACCAACCAGAAGCAGCCGCCGGTGTTCCGGCCCGTGGCGACCGACGTCAAAGGCGAGAAGCGTTTCCTGTCGACGATCGCGCGGCGTCTCGACACCCTGGGTGCCATCACCCGCGGCCAGCGCCAGACCGGCGGCCAGGGCCTGTTCCGCGCCGACGACAATCTCGAAAGCCCGTACGCAAAGGCGGCACTGCGGCAGTTCTACCAATTGCTTTACGCCGGCAAGATCGCGGGCTGTTCTCTCGGCGATTTCCAGGACGCGACCGGGCTCGATCTTGTCGACCAGGACGGCTCGCTCAAGGCAGAATTGCCGCCAATTACGCAATTCCTGAACCGCATCCTCGCGCTCAGGATCGCGATGCAGAACCTGCTCTTCGCTGCTTTCGAGCAATTGCTCGACGCGCGCATCGAAGCCGCGATCACTGCCGGCACTTACGACGTCGGCGTCGAGACCTTGACCGCCGAGAGCTTCCGGGTCGTCGAGCGCCGCACCGTGCATAGCCATGCAGGAACTGGCGCCAAGACCCGCTGCTATCGCGTCCTGCGCAAGGACCGCAACCGGCCCCTGCCCTTGGCCGAGGCGCTCGCCCTCCGGGCAGATAACGGCCGCCTGTTGATCAACGAGCAAACCCGGCGCGCCGCGGTCCAGATGCACGCCGCCAGCCTGATGGACGATGACGGCAACGTCGAGATCCGCACCCGGCTGATCCGGCCGATGACGCGCGAGACGATCAGCGTCGAGCGCTTCGATCACTCGCACTGGCGCAAAGCGACACGGGAAGAATTCTCCGCTCTGTGGGAAGCGGAATATGCCCGCGTCCCGGAATTCTCCGAGAGCGCGTTTCACATCATTACCGGCCTCTTATTGCCGATTTGGGATCAGCTGCCGGCGCAGAATATGCGCGTCTACTGCTTCGAGGCCGATGACGGCGAGCGCGTCATCGGCCGCCTCGTCACCCCCGAGGCGCTCGACCGCGTCTACGCAGGCCTCGGTGTCGACGGGGCCCCGGCTCTCTCGCATCGCGAGGCCTGGAGCGCCGTCATCGAGCGCGGCGCGGTGCTCGATCTTGCCGGCGGGTTGCAGATCCGCCGGGCGCTGGTGATGAACGCACACCGCGTCGAGCTCACCGGATATTCGGATGGCGCCGTGCCGCAGCTGAAGGCGCTCGGCCTCACCTCCGAAATCATCGCCTGGCGCCTGCGGCTCTTCGTACCGGTCGCGGCCGATCGCGGCCCGGCATTGCTCTCAGCACTCCTCGACCGCCACCCGCTCCTCCGCGCCAATTCCCGCGCTGCCGCCTGATCGAGATGCGCGCCCGGCTTTCGCCGGGCTAGGCTCCGATCAGCTTGGCCGGCGAGCTGGCGTGCCGCCTCGCGCGCGACGCGGAGGCCGTGTGCCGCCACTACCTCTCCAACGGGCGCCGGTCGCGCCGTTACTGGCTCGTCGGCGACGTGATGAACACGCCGGGCCGCAGCCTCTTTGTGCGGCTTACCGGACCCGATTCCGGCCCCGGTGCGGCCGGCAACTGGACCGACGCCGCGACCGCCGAGCATGGCGATCTCTTGGACTTGATCCGCCTCAGCCGCAACCTGCGCGATCTCGGCGAGGCCATGGACGAAGCGCGCCGCTTTCTCGCCCTGCCATGTCCCCCGATCCCATCGCCGACGGATCTCGGTCATATGCCACCGGCAGCGAGCGGCTCTTCCGAAGCGGCACGTCGCCTGTTTCGTGCTGGCCCCCCCGTTTCCCGGCACGCCGGCCGAGGCCTATCTGCGCGCTCGTGGCATCACCGCACGGCTCGACTGGCCCGCCTTGCGCTATCACCCGTCGGCCTACTATCGCGAAGCCGAAGATGCACCGCTCGAGGTTTGGCCGGCGCTGCTTGCTGCGGTCACCGATATTGACGGCAACATCACCGGCATCCAACGCACCTGGCTCGATCCACGGCGGTCGACCAAGGCGCCGCTCGCCGATCCGCGCCGTGCCCTCGGTAATCTGCTCGGCAATGGCGTGCGCTTCGGCGCTGCCGCGGATGTGCTCGCCGCCGGCGAAGGCATCGAGACCATGCTCGCGCTCAAATCGGTGCTGCCCCCATTGCCTGTCATTGCCGGGCTTTCGGCCAACCACCTTGCCGCCCTCGATCTGCCCCCTGCCCCCGGATCGGGTCCGGGGCCGGCTCTGCTCCGCCTCTATGTCGCCCGCGACAACGACGCCGCCGGTCTCCAGGCGGCGCACCGGTTGCAGGAACGCGGCATCGCCGCCGGCATCGAAATCCGCGATCTCGTGCCGGTCTATGGCGACTTCAACCTCGATCTCTGCCGTCAAGGCCCCGACAGCATGCTGGCGCATCTCGCGGATCAGCTCGTCCCCTCCGACCGGACGCGCTTTCTGCCCGATGCTCGCCGCTCCGATCCGTGGCGGTGAGCCTCAGCGTCATTTCGGTTCACCGCGCCGGAAGAAGGAGCGGCTTTTCGTTTGCCTGCGCCGACGTGCCTTGGGCCGGACGGAAGAGGAGCCGCGCGGCGGCCTTCCCGAGCGGCGATTTGCCGGCGGCGAAGCCGGGTTGCAATGGCGCCGGCCAACTATTTTCCGCCGCCGGGCTGATCATTCAACGGATACGAACACGCGGGAGACCGCGATCAGCCCGGCTTTGCAGCGCGAAGCAAAATAGTAGCCCGACGCCGTCCTCCGCGTTTCTCCGGCCCCAAGTGGGTGCAACCCGTCTCCGCCCCCGGCCAAGGGATCGCCGTGAAGGCCGCGATAGGCGCGGCTGATCCTCCGGCCAGAAAGGCACCCGCCATGTCACACGACAACACCAGCTTCCCCTTCGAGCTTGATCCGGGGAACAGCGACACCGATCCCGAATTTCCCGCCACGTCGCCGACCGCACATCTGCTCGCCGAGTTGGCCCTCTACGGCTATCGCCCCGGCCAGGACGAACCCGACCCGCGGCCATTGCCCGAACCCGATGCCGTGCAGGCCCAGCTCGACAATGCGGTCGAAGCCTTGAGCGCCATGCTGACCGGCACCCGCCTCGAAGACGATCTCGCCGATCTCTTGTGGTCGTTCGTCAACCTGTTCCACCGCAAGCTCGACCGCATCGAGCGCGAACTCGACAGCAACGAGCAGGCGCAGCGCCGCGGCCAGGCCGAACAGGACGGCTCCGA
>DATMKU010000387.1:0-2829 GCA_035570935.1 Allostellaceae bacterium | reverse complement strand
GGGGACCGCATCGGCCGCAAAGTGACGCTGATCGCAACCCTGCTGTTGACCGGCCTCTCGACCTTCGCCGTCGGTTTTGTCCCGGGCTACGCGTCGATCGGGATCTGGGGCGCCGTCATCCTGACCGTCGTCCGCTTTATTCAGGGGCTCGGCATCGGCGGGGAGTGGGGCGGCGCCACCTTGATCGCGATGGAATGGGCGAAAACCAACGCCCATCGCGGCTTCATCACCTCCTGGCCGCAATGGGGCGGCCCGGCCGGTCTGTTTCTCGCCAACCTCGCGGTGCTCGCGTTCAGCGCGATTTCGGGCGATCAGTTTCTGACCTGGGGCTGGCGCGTCCCGTTCTGGCTCTCGATCGTCATGGTCGGGATCGGGCTTTACATCAGGCTCGGCATCCTCGAGACGCCGGTTTTCTCGCGCATCCTGGAGCAGCGCCGCATCGAACGCACCCCGGTCCTCGAAGTCATCAAGCGCCAGCCCAAGCAGATCATCCTGACGGCACTTTGCCGGATGGCGGAGCAAGGCCCGTTCTATGTCTATGCCGCCTTTGTCTTTGTCTATGGAACCAAGGTCTCCGGTGCCTCGCGTGACTTTCTGCTGACGGCGGTCTTGGTCGCGACTGCCCTGTCCGGCGTAACCACGCCGCTGGCCGGGCACATTTCCGATCGCATCGGCCGCAAGCGGATGTACCTGATCGGCGCGGCGACAACAGGGGTGTTCGCCTTCATCTATTTCGCGATGATGAACACCATGGTACCTGGGCTGGTTTTCCTCGCGATCGTGCTGTCCTTCATCCCGCACGACATGATGTACGGCCCGCAGGCGGCGCTGATCGCCGAATGCTTCACCCCGCGGTTGCGCTACAGCGGCTCCTCACTCGGCTTCCACCTCTCGTCGGTCATCGCCGGCGGCCCGGCGCCGCTGATCGCGACGGCGCTGTTCGCGGCGTTTGGCTCGGGCTATGTGGTCGCGCTCTACATCCTGTTCACCGCGGTGGTCAGCATCAGCGCCGCCGCCTTTCTGCCCGACTACACCAATCGCGACATCTCGCAGGAGCACGACGCCCCGGAAGCCGCGGCACAGGCGGCGGCATCGTCCTAACATGGCGCCGCCCAGAAGCCTGTCTCGAATTGCCGATCGCCCCGCCGTCGGGCTTAATAGGCCCGTTGGATGGGGAGGGCGGCGATGATGCGGGTGCTGACGGGCGGCAGGCTGATCGACGGGACCGGCGCCGGGCCGGTCGAGGCGGCGATCGTGATAAAGGATCAGCGGATCGAGGCGGTCGAAACCCGCGCCTATGGCGAGTGGCCGGCGGAAGCCGAGATCATCGACATCGCCGGCATGACCGTGCTGCCGGGGCTGATCGACACGCATGACCACCTGGCGATGCACGGCTACGATTTGGCGCGGCGCTGGGGCATCGACGAGCCGCAGACGACGCGCACTCTGCGCACCGCCAAGGTGCTGGCTGAGACGCTCGCCGCCGGCTACACGACGATCCGCGACGCCGCCGGCCTCGACGCCGGGTTCAAGCGCGCGATCGACGAAGGGCTGATCGCCGGCCCCAGGCTCCTCGTGTCGCTCGTCATCCTCTCGCCGATCGGAGGCATCGGCGACCGGGTGAGCCCGTCGGGGTTCCCATGCTGCGTGCCGAACGATCCGCTGCTGCCCGACGGCGTCGTCAACAGCCTCGCCGATGTCCGGCCGGCGGTGCGGCGGGTCGTGCGCGCCGGGGCCGATGTGATCAAATGTGCCACCACCGGCGGCGCCAGCTCGCGGCCGGGACATGGGCCGCATGACGGTGCCTTCAACCTCGACGAGATGCAAGCCCTGGTCGAGGAGGCGCACGCGCTCGATCGCCGGGTGATTTGCCACGCGCTCGGCGGGCGCGGCTTGCGCATCGCGGTCGAGGCCGGGGTCGATTCGATCGACCATGGCTGCTATCTCGACCAGGAGCCGGAACTGCTCGACGCGATGGCGAGCCGCGGCATCTTTTTTGTGCCGACCTTCGCGGTCTACGACTTTCACCGCAAATCGCCGCAGCCGCATGTCCGCGAGCGCGCCCGCGAGCTCGAGGAGCATCACATCGCGAGCCTGCGCGCCGCACTCGCCGCCGGCGTCAAGATCGCCGCCGGCACCGATGCCGGCGGGCACGGACATCCGAAGAATGCGATCGAGATCGCGTGCCTCGTCCGCGCCGGCATGACGCCATTGCAGGCCCTGCGCGCGGCGACCGGCTGGGCCGCCGAATGCATCGGCCGCGAGCGTGATCTCGGCACGATCGAAAAAGGCAAGCTCGCCGATCTCGTCGTCGTCGAGGGCGACCCGCTAGCCAATGTAACGATATTGCAGAACCCCGAGCACATCGCCCTCGTCATCAAGGACGGCGTGATTGCCGCCAACCGGCTGCGACGCGAGGCGCATCGACAGCAGTGAGTGCGACCGGGCAGACCGGGTACGTCATTGCGAGGAGCGCCTTGCGCGACGAAGCAATCCCGACCCGACGATGCGCGGCGGCCCGAGATTGCTTCGCTGCGCTCGCAATGACGAGGTCATGTGGTGGCGCAACTTGACGGAAACCTGAGCTTGTGCCTAATAAATAACCGTTTACCATTGCCGGACCACGACTGATCCTAAATTTAGCTCTTGGCGCGAAATGTGCGTGCCGGAGAGCCGGCGGCAAGGTACTGGGCAGGCAGATGGGTCGCTCGATCCTCGACGGTTATGATCCGCACGGCTTTTATTGCGAGATGCTGGCGAGCCAGGCGAGTGCCGCGGTGCGAGAACGGCTCTCGCGCCTGTCGATCGACGCGCTCAAGGAGCGCGCCG
>DATMKU010000386.1:0-2390 GCA_035570935.1 Allostellaceae bacterium | reverse complement strand
GCGACATTGCAGATCCGCGGCACGATCGAGCGCGAGCCCGATGCCGCGGCGAGCGGGCTGATCTTCGGCCCGCGGGTCATGATCTCGGCGGCGGCGCTCGCCGAGACCCGGCTGATCCAGCCCGGCGCGCTGGTGACGTATCGTTACCGGCTGCGCCTGCCGGCGGGTGCAGCACCCGCCATATGGGCAAAAAAGGCGCGCGCCGCCTTCCCCGATGCGGGCTGGGAGATCCGCAGCTTTGGCCAGGCGTCGCCCGATTTGCGGCGACTGATCGACCGTGTGGCGCTGTTTTTGTCGCTTGTCGGGCTGGCGGCGCTGCTGGTCGGCGGTGTCGGTATCGGCAACGCGGTCCGCGGCCACATCGCCGAGAAGACCCTGACCATCGCCACTCTCAAATGTCTCGGCGCCACGAGCCGCCTCGTCTTCGCAATCTATCTGTTCGAGATTGTTCTGCTGGCGCTGGTCGCCATTCTCGCAGCGCTGGCCATCGGAGCATCGCTCCCGGTTGCGGCGGCGCCGTTGCTCGCACATCTGCTGCCCATATCGGCCCGGCTCGGCGTCTATCCCGAGCCGCTTGCCCTGGCGGCGCTTTACGGATTGCTGACGACGTTGGTCTTTTCGCTGTGGCCGCTCGCGGCAATCGGACGAATCCCGGCCGGCGCCTTGTTCCGTGACATGGTCGACCGCGCCCGACGCCGCGTTCCGCACGCCGCGCTTGCGGCGACAGCGCTGCTGACGCTTTGCCTGGCAGGGATGATCGTCGCGGGCACTCAGGACCGGCAGGTGGCGCTGTGGTTTGTCGCCGGGGCGATCGGCGCGTTCACGCTGTTCTGGGCGGCGGGCGCCGCGATTGTCTTTTGCGCGAGCCGTCTCGGGCGGCCGCGCTCGCCGGCGCTGCGCATGGCGCTGGCCAATCTCTACCGGCCGGGCGCCCCAACCCGGCAAATCGTCTTGTCGCTCGGGATCGGCTTGACCGTGCTGGTGGCGGTCGGACTGGTCGAGGGCAATCTCAGCCGTGAGATCGACGATCGGTTGCCGGCCGAGGCGCCGGCCTTTTTCTTCATCGACATCCAGCCGGCGCAACTCGCCGGCTTCGAGAGGATCGTGCGCGAGATCCCTGCTGCGCGAATGGATGAAGTACCGATGATGCGCGGCCGCATCACTTGGCTGAACGGTGTCCCGGTCGAGGCCGCGGCGGTGGCGCCCGAAGCCCGCTGGGCGTTGCGCAGCGACCGCGGCCTGACCTATTCCGCCGAATTGCCAAAGGGCTCGCGGCTCGTTGCCGGAACATGGTGGCCGCCCGATTATCACGGGCCGCCGCTGATCTCGTTTGACGCCGCTCTCGCCCGCGGAATGGGGCTCAAGATCGGCGACACGCTGACCGTCAACCTGCTCGGGCGCGAGATCACCGCGCGCATCGCCAATTTCAGGTCGATCGATTGGGAGCGGCTCGGCATCAACTTTGTGATCGTGTTTGCCCCCGGCACTCTCGAACACGCGCCGCAGACCGACCTCGCCGCCGTTTATTTGCCGCGAGTCGAAGAGGAAACCCTGGCCGGCCGCGTCATCGAGCAATTCCCCAACGTCTCGGCAATCCATGTCCGCGAGGCGCTCGCCGCGGTCAGCCGGGTCGTCGGCGTGATCGGCGACGCGGTTCGGCTGACGGCGTTGGTCACGCTCGCCGCCGGGATGCTGGTGCTGGGCGGTGCGATTGCGGCGGGTCATCGGCGCCGGGTTTACGACGCGGTCGTGCTGAAAGTGCTGGGCGCGACGCGCGGCATGATCCTGTCGAGCTTTCTGATCGAGCACGGCCTGCTCGGCGCACTCGCTGGGGTCGCCGCCGCCGGTCTCGGTACGTTCGCCGCCTATTTTCTGGTGACGCGGCTGATGGGGGCCGAATGGGTATTTCTTCCGGCGCCGTTGCTGTGGATGCTGGCTCTGGCGATCGCGGTGACCTTGACCCTCGGGTTTGCCGGGACATGGCGGGCGCTCGGCGCTAAAGCCGCCCCGTTTCTGCGCAACGAGTAACCACGAATCGGCAGGCGCCGGGCGCTCGCAATTGTCTTTGTCATTGCAAAGGTCCGGTTTTGCGCCAATATGCTGCGCGCGAGGAATATCCCTCGCGGTGCTTCTCTCTTTGGAGGGGGTTTATGGCTCTGGGTTCGCAGCCCCGCTGGACGGTGCGGCCGGCGGACACCGCAGTCGGCATCGATGCCGGCCTACGGGAGTATATGCTCCGCGTCTACAACTATATGGCGTCGGGGCTCGCACTGACCGGCATCGTGGCCTATGTCGCGGCTGCCTCCGGGTTTTATCTGTCGATCGCGCACACGCCGCTGATCTGGCTGGTCATTCTGGCGCCGCTCGGGCTTGTCATGTTGATGAGCTTT
>DATMKU010000385.1:0-12096 GCA_035570935.1 Allostellaceae bacterium | reverse complement strand
GCCCAACGGCATTTAGGAGATGGCAATGAGTTTGCCTTAGGTTCTATCGGCAGGCCAAGCCTCGCGATGTTGGCGGATTATGCCCTAAAGACAGTTAATCTTTGGTTTTGGTTCGGCGCAGTGGTTCATTGGATGTACCTGCCCATCTTATCTGAGGTCGAGCCCAGCTTCAAAGAAAGCTATGACAAAGCTGCAAATATGGCCAAGGAGGTAGCTGCGTATTTGGCCGAACAGTACAACCGAACGCTGGCACAAGAGCAAGAACTGGCCCGGCAAGAACGGCTGCGTAACGTAGTAAAATAGCCCGGGTTTGATGCTTCTTGGCCGGACCTAGATGAGCCTCTGGAATCTCGAGGAACTGCACCTTCTGGCTGGACAGGGGGGATAACCCAGATACTCTCCTGTCCATGCATGGGTGGAGGCGATAGGGCGACGATGACAAGAGCATCGGGCAAGAGACAGTTTTTTACGGCTCCGTTGAGCGCGCATCGGCCGAAGCCATGAAGGCGTTGTTTCTCGGCGGGGTTGCCGCCGACACCGCGAGGGGAATCGAGGCGCAGCTTCCGGGATCGCTCGACGTCACGATCATCGACGACCCGATCGATCGCCGCCTGCTGCCCGCGGCGGCGGGCGCGGCCGACATCCTCGTTAGCAACCATTGGCTGGCCGATTATCCGCCGGCGCCGAAGGTGCGGCTGGTGCAGTCGGTGGCGACCGGCGTCGATCTGTTCGAGCTGGCGGCGCTGCCGGCCGGGGTCACGGTGTGCAACGCCTTTGGCCACGAAACCGCGATCGCCGAATACGTCGTGATGACGATGCTGGCATTGCATCACCGCCTGTTCGAGATATCCGGCGAGTTCCGCGAACGCTCGTCCTGGCGCACGAGCTGGGTCGAGGGCGGCGAGCCGCATGGCGAAGTGAGGAGTTCGACCTTGGGGATTATCGGCTATGGCCGGGTCGGACGCGAGGTGGCGCGCCGTGCCATCCCGTTCGGCTGCCGCGTCCTCGCCGCCAACCGCACACAGCGCCCGGCCGAACCCGGTGTCGAGCGCGTCTATCCGCTCGCCGAACTCGACCGGATGTTGCCGGAATGCGATACCGTCGCCTTGTGCACCGCGCTTGGACCGGAGACGACGGGGCTGATCGACGCCCGCCGCCTCGCCTTGATGAAACCGAGGGCCTTCTTGATCAATATCGCGCGCGGGCAGGTGGTTGACGAGGACGCCCTTTACGCGGCACTGCGCGACCGCAGGATCGCCGGTGCCGCGATCGACGTATGGTGGCAATACCCAAACGCCGCCGAGCCCCATCGCCGCGGCTCGCGCCACCCGTTTCACGAATTGCCGAACGCGATCGTAACCCCGCACAATTCCGGCTGGACCGGCGGCATGGTACGCCGGCGCTGGGACGAGGTCGCCGAAAACCTCGGCCGCTTTGTGCGCGGCGAGCCGTTGATCAACATCGTAACCGCTGGAGGCTGAGGGATACCATGGAACGGATCGCTTGCTGTGCGGCGTCCTCATGAAGGCGGTATTTCTGGGGACGCTCGCCGCCTCGCAAGCGGCGCCGATTACCAGCTTTATCAGCGAAGCCGTCCGCACCGAAATCGTCGATGACGGCGACCGGCCGCGCGTCGCCGCCGCGCTTGCCGATGCGGACATCGTCCTGACCGGGGCGTGGCGCCGCTCCCATCCGCCGGCGCCAAAGCTGCGTTTGCTGCAGGTGCCGCTGGCGGGCACCGACGGCATCGACGTCGCGGCGCTGCCCAAGGGCGTCACCTTGTGCAACGCCTATGGCCACGAGGCCGCACTCGGCGAATTCGCGGTCATGATGTTTCTCGCCTGGCGGCATCGCCTGTTCGACATCGCGACCTCGTTTCGCGGCGGGTCGTGGTTTTGGAGCCCGACGGTCGGCGGGCCGGCGCGCGGTGAAATCGGCGGCCAGACCGTCGGCATCGTCGGCCTTGGCCACATTGGGAGCGAGGTCGCGAGGCGCGCCGCCGCCCTCGAGTGCCGGGTGCTGGCGGTCAACCGCAGCCCGCGCGAGAAGCCGCCTTCGGTTGAACGGCTCTTTCCGTGGGCGGAACTCGATCGGGTGCTCGGCGAGTGCGCCGCGATCGTGTTGTGCTGCGCGCTGACGCCGGACACCGCCGGGCTGATCGACGAGCATCGCCTGCGTGCGATGAAGCGGGGCGCGTTTCTGGTCAATCTCGCGCGCGGCCCGATCGCCGACGAAGACGCGCTGTATCACGCGTTGCGCGACGGGGTGATCGGCGGCGCAGGACTCGACACCTGGTGGCGCTACCCGAGCGCCGCGGAGCCCGAGCCGCGGCCGTCGCGCCATCCGTTTCACGAACTGCCGAACGTGATCATGACGCCGCATTGCTCGCCACGGACCGCTGAGACGATCGCGCGGCGCTCGCGCGAGGTCGCCCGTAATATCGACCGTTTCGCCCGCGGCGAACCGCTCGAAAACGTCGTCGCCACGACCTGACGAGGAAGGTGACCCTATGACCGACGATATCGCCTTTATGCCGGCGACGCGGCTGATCTCACTCTATTGCAGCAAGCAATTATCGCCGGTCGAGGTGCTCGCCGAAACCCTGCGCCGTCTCGAGCGCTACGAGGGCGCGGTCAACGCCTTTGTGCTCTATGACCCGGCGGCGGCGATGGTCGGGGCGCGCGCCGCCGAGGCGCGCTGGCGGAAAGGCGCGCCGAAGGGCCTGCTCGACGGCGTGCCGGTGGCGATCAAGGACACGGTCTTGACCAAGAGCTGGCCGCGACTGGTCGGCTCGCGCACGATCGACCCGAACCAGGAATGGAACGAAGATTCGCCGGTCACCGCGGGTCTGCGGGCGCATGGCGCGGTGTTGTTCGGCAAGACGACGACCCCCGAATTCGGCTGGAAGCCGGTGACCGACTCGCCATTGAGCGGCGTCACCCGCAACCCGTGGGACCTCGAACGCACGCCGGGCGGGTCGAGCGGCGGCAGTGCCGCGGCGGTGCTGGCCGGCATCTGCCCGCTCGCGGTCGGCACCGACGCCGGCGGCTCGATCCGCATTCCGGCCTCGTTTTGCGGCATTTTCGGGTTGAAGCCGACCTTTGGCCGGGTTGCGGTCTATCCGCCCTCGGCGTTTGGCGATGTTGCCCATGTCGGGCCGATGGCGCGCACCGTCGAAGACGCGGCATTGATGCTCGATGCGATCAAGGGGCCGGATTCGCGCGACTGGCACAGCCTCCCCGATGACGGGATTGCCTACCGCGAGCGGGTGCGCGAAGGCACGCTGAAAGGTAAGCGCGTCGCCCTGTCGCCGACCCTGGGCTTGGCCGAGCCGGAGCCAGCGGTGCGCGTCGCGGTCGAGCGCGCGGCCGAAGTTTTCCGCAGCCTCGGCGCCGAGGTCGAAGAGGCCGACCCGTTCCCGCAGCCGCCAACCGGCATTTTCGAACCGCTGGCGCTCGCCGCGTTCTGGGCCTTGCTGCGGGCGTTGCCGCCGCAGGCGCACGCCGTCATGGACCCCGGGCTCGTCGCCCTCTGCCGGCGCGGCAAGGGCGTGACGCAGGAGGAATATGTCGCGGCGGTCGCGCGCCGCACCGCCCTCGGGCAGGCCCTGCGATTGTTTTTTGACGACTACGACCTGCTGTTGTCGCCAACGATGCCGATCGCCGCGGCCTACGCCGAGCCGCGCGCCGACGATCGGCCAAACCCGAACAATTTCCCGGACTGGATGCCTTATACCCCACCCTTTAACCTGACCAAGAACCCCGCCGCCTCGATCCCGTGCGGATTTGTCGACGGGCTTCCGGTCGGGCTGCAGGTCACGGGGCCGCTTTATGGCGATCTTGCGGTCTTGCAGGCGTGCCGCTCCTATCAAGAGGCGACCGACGGCGCCGCTTGGCCCGTCGCCGGGCTGGAAGCACGCCTCGCCGCGATCGCCGCGGCTCCGAATGCGGGTGTCGCAGCTAAGCGATGGAAGCCAAATCAGTAGCTCGGCTGGCGATCGAGGAATTCTGCGGTTGCATCGGCGCAAATCCGCCGCATATTCGCCTTCAGCCGAGACCAAGGGAGGTTGCCATGGCAAACAAGGAACAGAAACGCACGAGCCGGGAAGCGAAAAAGCCTAAGCAGAAAAAGAAAGGCGCCGACAAGAAGTCCGGGCAGCCACCGGCGACGCGGGTCTGACCGGCGGCTCTATTTTCGTCGAGGCCTACGGGTCCGGCCTATGGCCGGCCCGAGGATAGGCGTGGATGGCCCCCGGCTCGGCCGCTGTCGGGGGCGATATTGCGTTACTGGGATCCTTATCGCACCGCTTTGGCCGATTGACAGCGACGGCGCGAACCGCCCTATCCTCGGGCTGCGCCGCGCACGAGGAGAGCCATGCCGCCAGCCAATACCGACCCCGCCTTGTTGCCGGCCCATGTCCTGGCGGCCGAGATCGACGCGGACCGCCTGTCGCCGGTCGATGTCGTAGATGCATTGCTCGCCCGCATCCGTGGCAGCGATCAAAAGCTGCGCGCCTATGTCGAGGTCTATGCCGACGAGGCGCGGCTCGCCGCCGAGGCCGCCGACAAGGCGATCCGCTCAGGTCACCGGATCGGACCGTTGCACGGCATCCCGATCGCGCTCAAGGACCTGATCGAGATCGAGGGCCGGGTGACGACCGGCGGCTCGCAGGTCTGGCACGACCGGCGCTCGACCTACACCGCCACGATCGCCAAGCGGATGATCGCCGCCGGCATGATCGTGCTCGGCAAAACCCACACGGTCGAGTTCGCGATGGGCGGCTGGGGCACCAACCAGCATCGCGGGACGCCGTGGAACCCATGGGACCCGGCGGTGGCGCGCACGCCGGGCGGGTCGAGCAGCGGCACCGGTGTGGCGGTCGCGGCGTGCCTGGCGCCGTGGGGGATCGGCACCGACACCGGCGGCTCGGTCAGGCTGCCGGCCTCCTGGTGCGGGCTCAGCGGGCTCAAGACGACGATCGGGCGGGTCAGCACCTACGGCATCCTGCCGTTGAGCCCGAGCCTCGACACGCCGGGGCCGATGGCGCGCTCGGTCGAGGACGCGGCACTGTTGTACCAGGCGATCGAGGGCCCCGATCCCGACGATCCGCGGACCTTGGGGCGGCCGTCCGCCGGTCCGCTGCCGACGATGCGTCGCGGCGTGCGCGGGCTGAAGCTCGCGCGCATGCCGGCGGTCGAGCGCGACCATGTCGAGGCCCAGGTGCTCAACGCCTACGATTCGGCGATCGACACGCTGGCGAGGCTCGGCGCCGAGATCGTGACCGTCGATCTGCCGCGCCGTTTTGCCGACTATACCCAGCTGACCGGTCGCATCATCGGCGCCGAATCGTATTTTCTGGTCGGCGACCTGATCGACGATATCAGCCTGCCGATCGACGAGGCGGTGCGTCCGCGCATCGCTTCGGGCCGGGGTGTGTCGGCACGCGACTATCTCGCGGCACTGCGCGAGCAGGCTGCGGCAAAGCGGGAGTTCGCCGCGGCCCTCGGCGACGCCGATGCATTGCTGACCCCGACAACGACGACCGCGGCGATCCCGCTCGACGCAGTCGACCAGAGCACGACCCCGGCGCATTTCACCCGCTTTGTCAACGCGCTCGAAATCTGCGCGCTCGCCGTCCCCAGCGGCTTTACCGTCAATGGGCTGCCGTTGTCGTTGCAGATCGTCTGCCGCGCCTTTGACGAGGAAACCGCCCTCCGCATCGGCTGGGCCTACCAACAAGCGACCGATTGGCACGACCGCCGCCCGCCCGGCGTCGCCGGCTGATTGATCACTTGCCGAGGCCGAAACGGCGGCCGAGGAAATCGAGCACGTCGCTGGCGCAGCGCTCGGGGAAAGCGTCGCAGATGTTGTGCGGTGCGCCGTCATAAATCCGCATCTCGACATCGGGAACGAGCCGGCGAAACGGCTCGTAATTCGCGGTCGAGCCGATCGGCTCGGCGCCGGGCACGACGACCAGGGTCGGGCAGCGGATACGGCCGACCTCGTCGCTCCAATCATAGCTCGCCATCAGCAGAACGAACTTGCCGATATAGGCGGGATCGTTCTTGGCCGCTTCGTCGAGAAACCATTCGACAAGCTCGGGATCGACTTTGTCGAGCGGCAGCCGCTCGGCGATTGTTTCGGCGAGAAAGCCGCGCAGACCCTTCGCCTCGATCTGCGGGATCCAGCTCGGCGCCTGGCTATTTTTGAGCCCCGGCGTCGAGCCGAACAGCATCAGGCTCTTCACCCGCTCGCCGTGGTCCATCGCCATTTGCTGACCCAAATAGCCGCCGGCCGAATTGCCGACAATATGGGCGCCGCCGACACCCAAATGATCCATCAGCTCGATGACGTCGGTCACCAACCGGTCGAGGGTCAGCGGCCGCTCGGCCGGCGGGATCTCTGAACCGCCATGGCCGCGCAGATCCATCCGCACCACCCGGTAATGGCGCGCGAGCGGCGGGACCCAGGCGTAATAGCGCCGGGCACTGCCCATCGCCGCATGCAGCAACAGCAAGGTCGGCGCCGCCTTCCACGGGTGGGTGAAGTCGTCGATATAATACGCGAGCCGCGCACCGTCGCTCGCGGTGAATCCGGCCATTGAGGCCTCCTGTGTTACCTAATTTGGCCCGGTGTTGTAATTTCTCTTGCCGTGCCGGGGAAAGCCGGTATCCGCGGCTAAAGTAGATCGAGCAGCGGCGTCAGCGTCTTCTCACGCCGCAACGGAACAGGAGCGCCGGCCGGCACGGCCAGCCCGACACGGTCATGCCAATAGGTGGGCAGATCGAGCCTGCGCGTCCCGAAAAGATCGTAGGGCGACCCGGCAACGAATAGACAGCGCTCGGATGCTACGCCCAGCGCGTCGAGCGCCATCTGGTAGGGCTGCGGATGCGGTTTGTAAAAACCGGCGCGTTCGGCGGTGACGATGACCGCGAAGTCGGCGCCGGTCCGGGCCGCGGCCAGTTGGCCCAATTCCTCCGAGCAATTGGTTACGATCCCCAAGCGTAGCCTCCGGCTCAAAGTGCTCAGGACATCGGGCGCTTCCGGCCACGGCTCCAGCGTCGCGTAGCCGGCGGCGAGGTCATCCGCGAGCCGCCGCGGCAGCCCCGCCTCCTCGGCTGCCTCAGCAACCAGCGTCGCGTAGGCGCGATAATGCCCGGCACTATAAGTGTTGAGCAGATAGGCCATCCGCCACCGCCTGCCGTCCTCGGCATTGCCGGCAACCCTGTTCCACAATGTCCACGAATCGAGCAGCGCCGTCAGCAGATCGAACAGCACGGCATCATATCGGCGGATCATCCGATACGATCTTTCAGCACGGCCGGCGGCCTGCGAGGGCTCGAGTGTTGGCAGTCACGAGCACCAATTATCAGCGGAGGCTCATGATTTGAGCGTATCTTTATACACCTTTCCGTCTTTCATGATGATCAGAAAATTCTTGTCTGGGTTTGCGATGAGATCGATATTTTCTATCGGGTTGCCGTCGACGAGCAACAGATCGGCAAAGGCACCCGCTTCTACGACCCCCAATTTTCCAGGATAGGGGTTGCGTGGGCCGCACAAGCCGAGCAGTTCGGCATTGCCGCCGGTTGCCATTTTAAGAATGTCGGAATTTGCGTACCAGCGGGTCAGGTGGGTTAACATGGTGCCCTGGCGCGTTGCCAGCGCTTCGGAAAACAACAGATCCGAGCCGAACGCCGTCTTGATCTGGTGCTTGGTCGCCAGTCGATATGCGCTATCCGTAGCGGCAAAGACCTGAAGTTGCTTGATCCGGCTGGGGCCTGTCAGAGGGACCAAGTCCTCATCGCCGAGGAATGGCTGAATGCTGAGCCATATGCCCTTGTCGGCCATCAGCTCGGCAGTGGCATCGTCCATCAGATGGGCGTGTTCGATACACTTGGCCCCGGCGGCAATCGCCCTTTGGATTGTCGTCGGCGCATAGGCGTGCACCGTCACAAAAGTGTTCCAGCCCTCGGCAGCTTCGACAGCGGCGCGCAATTCGGGCTCGCTGAAGGTGGTAACGTCCAACGGGCTGCGGGGCGACGATACGCCGCCGCCGCCCACGAGCTTGATTTGCGACGCGCCTTGCATCAATTGCTCGCGCACCCGCAAGCGGACCTCGTCGGCGCCGTCAGCGATCATGGCGCCTTCAGCCTCCCTCACCGAGCCAAATGCGCCACCGGGGCTCCTCGGCAGATCGGACAACGGACGCAAATCGCCGTGGCCGCCGGTGGTCGTTATCATCGCGCCCGACGGGTAGATGCGCGGACCCGGCACCAAACCTTCGTCGATCGCCTGCTTCAATGCGAAGACAGGGCCGCCGAGATCCCGCAGCGTGGTGAAACCGCGCATCAGCGTGCGCTCGGCCTCCGCGCTGGCGGCGAGAAAGATGTAACCGACGTCCCCGGTCATAAGCCGCGGGAGCGGCACGGCGGCAAACAGCGAATGCCAATGCGCGTCGATCAGGCCCGGCATGATTACCCGGCCGCCGCAGTCGACCACCCGCGCGCTATCCGGTGCGGCCGGGTTGCCGGTGGCGATGGCCTTGATCCGATTGCCGTCGACGAGCAGAACCAGCCCTTCGCGCAAGGCGCTGGACTGGCCGTCGAACAGCCGAAAATTCGTGAACATTATCGGCGTCGGCGGCCGCGCGGGCATCGGCCGGGCCTTTACACCTAAGGGCAGCCCGAGTGATGCGATCGAAGCGGTCATGCCGGCAACAAATCCGCGTCGCGACAGATCCGCGCTTATCAGGCGCGATACAGACGCAATGCCCGGCCGGTGGCAGAGGCAACTTTGGTGGCCGGTCACGCCCGCTTCATCGCCTGATCTGCAGGAAAGCATCGGTCACCTCCGAGCGGTCCCAGACCCTATCGGCTTCGAGGGTGCGGTGTCAAAACGGCAGCGCTTGCGGCATGCTTTCGATCCCGCTGTCTCCTTGGATAAGATCGCGAACAGCGAAGCCTAACGGAGGCGACATGAAAATCGGGATTTTTCTGACGGGCCAGCATCCGCCGCGGAGCGACATCGTCGCCGAGCTCGAAGGACAGTTCGCGATGGCGCGGCTGGCGCGCGACCGTGGCTGGGATGCCGTCGCCACCGGCCAGCATTATCTGAGCGAGGGTGTCAGGCAATTACAGCTGATCCCGTTTCTGGCGCGGCTCGCGGCCGAGGCCGGCGAGATGACCGGCATCGCCGGGGTGTTGCTGGCGACCTTGCACAACCCGGTCGAGGTCGCCGAATGCATCGCCTCGCTCGATGCGATCTGGCGCGGCAATTTTGTCTTTGGCGTCGGTCTCGGCTATCGCGAGATCGAATTCGACGCGTTCGGCGTGCCAAAGGGCCAGCGCGTGCGCCGCTTCGAGCAATGCCTCGAAATCGTCAAGCGGCTATGGAGCGAGGACGGCGTCACCTTTGAAAACGACATCTGCAAACTCTCGAACGTGACCGCGACCTGCCGACCGGTGCAAAAGCCATATCCGCCGATCTGGATCGCAGCCAACAGCGACGCCGCGGTGCGCCGCGCCGCCCGCCTCGGCGACAGCCTGTTTATCAACCCACATGCAACGATGCCGGTCATCGCTGGACAAATGGCGCTCTATCGCGCCGAACTCGCGCGCCACGGCAAGCCGTTCCCGGCGGTGCTGCCCTATCTGCGCGAAATCTATTGCGCCAAGGACAAGCGCACGGCAATCGACATGGCCGGCCCCTACCTCGCCGAGAAGTACCGGACCTATGCGCAATGGGGCCAGGACCAGGTGTTGCCCGGACAGGATTCGTTTCGCCAGTCGCTCGACGCGCTGCTTCAGGACCGCTTTGTGCTCGGCAGCCCCGAAGAATGCTACGAGCAATTGCGCCCATGCTGGGAAGAGGCCGGCGCCAATTTCCTGATCTTCCGCACCCATTGGAGCGGCATGCCGGTCGGCGCCGCACTCGCCAGCATGCGGCTGATCAGCGACGAGCTGTTGCCCGCATTGCGCCACGCTAGCAAGCCCGGCTAACGCCAACGGAAGCGCGGGTAGGGCGGAAAAGCGCAGCGCCTTCCGCCTCTCCCCATCATTGGGCATACTCCGATCGTGCCGGATTATCGTCGCAATTGGGTTCCGGGCGGGACGTTCTTCTTCACGGCGAATCTGCTCGACCGCCGGTCGGATTTGCTGGTCGAGCAAATCGACGCGTTGCGGGAAGCGGTTCGACGGGTGCGCGCCCGCACGCCCTTCCACATCGACGCCTGGGTCGTGCTTCCTGAGCATACGCACTGCGTGTGGACCCTGCCGGAAGGCGATGCCGACTTCCCCGGACGTTGGCGCGCGATCAAGAAAGCGTTTTCGAAATCCGTACGCATCGGCGAGCTGCGATCACCGGTTATGACCCGCCGGGGCTAACGCGGTATCTGGCAGCGACGATACTGGGAACACACGATCCGTGACGACCGCGACTTTGCGGCGCACGTGGACTACACGCATTTCAACCCGGTGAAGCACGGGCTGGTCGAGCACCCGGCGGAATGGCCGCATTCCTCCTTTCACCGCGGTGTCGCCGGCGGGTTGTACCCGGCGGGGTGGATGGGCGGCAGCGGCGAGCCGCCAGAAACGGGTGAGCGGCGATGAGATCGAAACGGCCAAGCCAGGCGCAATCAGAGCGTATTATTCCAGACCATCATAGTTGGGCCACAGCGCCTGATGTGGTCGACAGTTAGCGGCGGAAGGCGCTGCGCTTTTCCGCCCTACGCTTGCTGTGCGGGGGAGAGGGCCGGGGTGAGGGGCTGCCGCCGGACCTCCCGACTAAGCGCCGGGCGGGAAGAACACCAGCATGCGGACTTCGAGGCTCTCGCGGGGCGGGGCGTCGGGCGGCGAGGTCGGGTCGTCAAAGCCGGTATGCGCGGAAAACCGGGCCGCACCATGCTGGGCTGAGTCGTAGCAGCGGATCAGCACTGCCTCGTCGGCCTGCATCTTTGGGAAATAATAATAACGCTGGCTCGGATTGTAGGTGATCGCATAAGTCTCGCCGGTACGGTCCGGGTATTTGAGGTCGCTGGCGATCAAATTCTCCTCGGAGAGGCTCTGCGCGTCGCACAAGGTCAACGGCGACTCGAGCACCGGACCGCGGATCGGCCGCCACAAATTGTTGATCGCGAAGCGGTGCTTCAACAACTCCTCGGCCTCGTCGCCCATCAGGTCGCGCACCCGCTGTGGCGCCGACCAGGCGGTGTAGTCGTTGTACACGCGCTTTGCCGGGATTTTGATGGTTTTGTCTTTCGCCGACATCGCGGCGTTGCGCACGATGTGGTCGAAGGCGACGGCGCGGACCGCACCTGTCGCCTCGCACATGACCCGTTCGCATTCCGGGTAGTAGACCGATTTGATCTGCTCTTCGTCGTAGAAATCGGTCATCGCGGTCTGGTGGTGCAGCAGGACGAACCCTTCCTTGTCCAGCGACAGCCGCCCGGTCATTGGCCGCGCGTCGCGGATCGGCACCTGAAACTCGACATTATGACCGGTGCGCGCCGGCGTCCCCGGCGGCGGCTCGTAATTGTACGCGACCGGCTTTTCCGCCATCGGGGCGAGAAAATTGAGTGGCGCCACGATGCTGTCGAGACTTGCCGATGTCATGCCGTCCATCATGTACTCCGCGGTAGCGTCGACCGTTCATCACGCCGGCGCGACGGTAGAACAGCGCAACCCGAGCGTCAAACGCGATATCCGATAATCGGGGGCGGCGTGGCTACCGGAGACAGTCGCCGCTTCGAGGTTGCGCCAGCGCCGGCGCTCTGCGACAATTTAGCTCTCTCGAATCGTCCTCGAATCGTGGCTTTGCAGGAAGGGTCCAATGGCCGAGAACAGAGGCTATCACGCACACGTCTACTACAATGCCGAGACCAAGCCGGTGGCGGCGCGGCTGCGGGAGACGATCATCCAACAATTCGACGTCGAGCCGGGCGGGTTCAGCGACGAACCGCGCGGCCCGCACCCAATCTCGCAGTTTAACGTGATCTTCAAGAACGAGGAGTTTCAAAACGTCGTGCCGTGGCTGATGCTCAACCGCGAAGGGCTCGATGTATTAGTCCATCCGCTGACCGAAAGCTCGTACGACGAC
>DATMKU010000384.1:0-6638 GCA_035570935.1 Allostellaceae bacterium | reverse complement strand
CGCTCCGGCCGCTGCCCGCGGTGACGGCGGCGCCGTTGCGGTCTCCGAGCCCGAGACATCGCCGGGACGGTCCCGGCGAACAACCGAAAGGAAACCTCTGATGGCGATCACCCTCGGCACCTTCACCCAGCTCGATGACGGTGTTCTGACCGGGACGTTCAAAACCCTCAACGTCACCGCCTCGCTGGTCATCGTCCCGATCGAAAAGACTTCCGACAAGGCTCCCGATCACCGGGTCTATGCCGGACCGCGCCACGAAGTCGGCGCCGGCTGGAGCCAGGTCGCCAAATCGAGCGGCGAGACCTACATCAACCTCAAGATTGGTTCCCCGGAGTTTGGACCGCTCTGGGTCCGCTGCCGCCTCGTCAAGCTCGAAAAGCCGGCCGAAGACGGCACCACCCACATCGCCCTCTGGGAACCGCGCGACCAGTGACGACTACGCCCCGCCGCGCGACCCGCGGCGGGGCTCTTTGTTCCCGCTCACCCGGCGCTTTATGTCTCAGACCGATTCGCCTCCCCCGTAGAGAAGCCGTCTCGCCGGATTTCCGATCATCCCATGCCGGCCAGCGCCGGGTCCAAGGAGGCCGCGGTGCCCCCAATTTTACCGCGCGGAATGAGCGCGCTTGCGCGCGCCGGTCTTGATTCGCGCGACAAAATCGGCACCCCCGCGCCCCGCTGCGCGGCGCCTGCGGCGTCCTTGACCCGGCCCGATCCGGCATGGCGCCGCCTCCCGTCTTTTGCGACGGAAGGAGAACACGATGATCACACTCTACGACCACATCCAGGAGCTGCGGAGAGAGGCCCGCGGCTGCCGTATGACCCGCCGCGAGCGCACCGCCCTCCAGGCCGAGCTGGCCAATGCCATCGCCGAGCAGGCCGAACTCGACCGCGCATTCGACCTCGCCGTCGAGGCACTGCACAAGACCGGGAGCGCCGGGGCCGCATAAGCGGCCCCTTTCCATTCGGCCGGTGATCGGGCTGGCGAGGGCTTAACGCTGTAGTAACCCCTCGCGCTGTTCAAACGTCAGCCCGATTCGCCGGTCGCTGTCTCTGACCCCTACAATGCAGGCGCCCCATCAGGACGCCAGCGGCCTATTAGCATACACTGCCCGCCGAACGGATATTGTGCCTTGCCGGATGGACGGTCTCATGCATATCCGCCCCTTTGGTAGTGATTAACGGTTTCGAGGATTGAATGCCGGGCCTTTCGCTTGACGCCATGATCATCGTATTAGATGATATTAGCATCGAATTGCACGATGCCTCGTGCTGATAAGGAATGGCGGGACCGTGTCAAAGGCATCCTCAAAGCGGAGCTCTCGCGTCGCAACCTCAGCTACAAGGACCTTGCCGGCCGGCTTCAAGCGATCGGCGTCAAGGACAACGAACGAAACCTCTCGAACAAGATTTCCCGAGGGACTTTCACCGCCGTGTTCTTCGTCCAGTGCTTGGACGCCATCGGCTGCCACACGGTCCATTTCACCGAAGATTAGAACTCAAACGTGCGGCCGAGACATTACGCAATTTGTCTGTCGGCTGATCTACCCGCTCAGCGGCCCTAGTAGCGCGTCGCAGCACTCACCCTGAGTTGATCAAATTGCTGATAACAAGGGCTGTACTACAGCAATGCGGGCCGCCCATCACGATCCCGGACGCACCATCGGGGTACTCAGACACCCTTGGCAAAGCATTCCTCGACACCGAACAGCCACGATACGTGGCGGCTGCGGATATGGACGACCCCAAGATTTAGTCGTAGCCTTGTGAGCTAATACGGCCAGCACAATTGCGGCTAGCCCGCCCAACCGATTAGCGGAGGGAAGTCATCCAGCAGTAACAGTTCCCGAAACGCAGAAAGCCCGCCTTGCCGGGCGGGCCTTTCGCGACGAGAGCTAGCGGCTAGCAACTCTCGGAGCCAAAACACAGCTCCAACGTAGCCGCTAGACGCCGACCCTGTCAAACGGAAATTGCCGTTTCCGTTGCCGGGAGAGGCTTGCCCGTCGCGATCAACCACAAGGGGGATTTCGATTGGCAATAGAGGGTAGCGCCCATGGGGCGCCACGGGGGAGCTTTGCCCGCGCGCCGACCGGCTTCCGGCGCATGACGCCGGGGCTGCTCAAAGTCGACCGTACGGCCGAGGATTTCGCGGGTCTGCCACCGGGGGTCGATTCGCCGGGCCAGCTGCTTGCCGGCCTCAAAGCGGCGGCCTCACGGCTTGGTATTTCAGCGCGCCTGGTACATGCCGTCGACTGGCTGTTCCGCTTCACCCAGCGGCAGGACTGGGAGCCGGACGCACGGCCAATCGTATGGCCTTCGGCGGCGATGCAACAGGCAGCGCTCGGCCTATCTCAAACCCAGGTGAAACGTCTCAACCGTGCGCTGATCGAGGCTGGTCTCATCACCATGAAGGACAGCCCGAACGGAAAACGCTACGGGCTGCGCGACCCCAAGGGCCGCATCGTCGAGGCGTACGGTTTCGATCTGTCGCCACTCACCATACGCCACGCCGAATTCGTGCGGGTAGCGGAGGAGGGCAGGGCGGAGCGCGCTGCAATGGGGCGTTTGCGCCGCCGCGCAACGATCGCGAGGAAGGCGATCACCCAGATCCTCGAGACGGCCGACGAGTACGGCTTCGATGGCGAGGAGTGGCGCATCCTGGCCCACGAGACCGACGAGCTGGCGCGCTCGTTAAGGGGGGTCGAGCGGCTGGATGAGATGGAGGCTGGCGTCGCCGGCCTGGAACGCCGCCAGCTCGTGGCGCGCGAGCGTCTCGAAGGCTTGCTGAGAAATGTTGAAACGGACCCCTTGGGGACCGGAAACGAGCCCCACCAATACAACTACAAACCAAGCCTTGATCCTGACCAGGATACCGTAATCGCAGCCAAAGACTGTAGCGGTGAAGGGGAGGGGGCTGGGGCTCAATCCCCAGCACAGGAGCAGCGGCAACGCCTGGAGAAAGGCATGGTGCACGGTATCCGGCCGGACGAGCTGCCGCGGCTAACACCCAAGCTCAAGTCCTATCTACGGCGGCCGAACCCGGCCTGGCCGGACATCATCGATGCCGCCGACTGGCTGCGGCACGATCTCGGGGTGTCGAAATCGCTGTGGGGCGACGCCTGTCTTGCCATGGGCCGCGAATTGGCGGCGGTGGCATTGGCGATCGTCTCGACCAAAGAGGCGGGGCATTTCCAGACCTCTCCCGGCGGTTACTTCCACGGCATGGTGACCAAAGCCAAGGCCGGCGAATTACACCTCGAACGCACGGTATGGGCCTTGCGACGCGCCTCCGAGCCGGAAATGATGTCGTCGCCGTCCGTTGGACCCCATCGATGACAACCAAACGGACCCAATGATCGAGACGCGCAAAATCGAGACCGGGGCCGGGTTGATATTCGACGTCTCTGTCGGCGGTCGCGAGTCGGCTCCGTTGGTGCTGATGCTGCACGGGTTCTGTGTCTCCCGCTATTTCTGGGACAACCAGATCCCGGCGCTTGCGATGGTAGGCTATTTTGCCGTGGCGCCGAACCAGCGCGGCTATTCGGCCGGTGCGCGCCCCGACCCGGCGAATTTCGAGAATTACCGGATCGATAAATTGATCGGCGATGCGCTCGATATTGCCGCGGCCGTGGGACACGGTCAGGGTCGGTTCCATCTGGTCGGCCATGATTGGGGTGGGAGCCTCGCCTGGATCATCGCCGACCGCTGGCCTGAGCGGATCGCCTCGCTGACCATGCTCTCGCGCCCGCATCCGGCATCGTTCGCTCGCGCCATGAAGACTGATCCCGAACAGCCATATCGCTCGCGCCACCACCATGAATTGCTCGATCCGAGCGCCGGTCCGCGGCTGCTGGCCGAGAACGGAAAATGGGTGCGCGACCGGCTGGCGCGCAACGGTGTGCCGCCGGAAGCGATCGAGAAGCACCTGTCGGTGATCGGCAATCCGCCGGCAATGGAGGCGGCGCTCGCCTGGTATCGCGCCCGTGGCGAGCGCCAATCGATCGGCCCGACGAAGGTACCGACCTTGTTTATTTGGGGCGATGCCGACGACACGGTCGGCCGGCCGGCAGCCGAAGGCACCGCCGAGTTCATCGAAGCGCGTTATCGCTTTGCGCCCTTGTCCGGCGTTGGCCATTACGCTGCGGACCAGGTGCCGGCGCAGGTCAACGAGCTGCTGATCGAGCACCTCGCGCGCCATCGGGTGTGACGATGGCCAATCACGATAGAGGCCAGGCAGGATGACCGAGTTTCGGCGGCGACAGATTGGGCGTACCGGGGTGCGGGTGACCGAACTCGGCCTCGGCTGCGCCACGCTCGGCGGCAGCCAGATCAATGTCGCTCGCGCGGCCGCTGAGGAAATTGTCGGCGCCGCCTGGGAAGCCGGGGTGCGCTATGTCGACACCGCGCCGTACTACGGGGTCGGCCAGGCCGAGCGCTGCGTCGGTGACGCGCTGCGCGACCGCGCGCGCAGCGAATGGGTGCTGTCGACCAAGGTCGGCCGGCTGCTGCGCCCGAATGCGACCGGGGTTTTCGCCGATAGCCGCCAACATCCGCTGCCGTTCGAGGCGGTCTACGATTATTCGTATGACGGGATCATGCGCTCGTTCGAGGACAGTTTGCAGCGGCTCGGCCTGGCGCGGATCGACATCCTCTATGTGCACGACATCGGCGCCTATCAGCACGGGGCCGAGGCGCATCCGGCGCTGATCAAAACGCTGCGCGATAGCGGCTACCGCGCTCTCGAAGCGCTGCGCAGCAGTGGTGCGGTGTCGGCGGTCGGCATCGGCGTCAACGAACGCGAAGTGCTGTTGGAGGCGATGGAGTGGGGCGCCTGGGACGCGTTTCTGCTCGCCGGCCGCTACACGCTGCTAGAACAGGCGCCGCTCGACGACCTGCTGCCAAAATGCGTCGCCGCCGGCACCTCGATCGTCGTCGGCGGCCCGCTCAATTCCGGTATCCTCGCCGGCCGCGACACCTGGAACTACCGGCCGGCACCACCCGAGGTGACCGCCCGGGTGAAAGCGCTCGCCGCCATTTGCGACAGCCATCGGGTGCCGCTGCCGGCGGCGGCGCTGCAGTTCCCGCTCGCCCATCCGGCGGTCGCCGCGATCATCCCCGGTCCGCGCAATGCAGGCGAGTTCGTCGCCAACCTCGATCTGCTGCGCCACCCGATCCCGGCGGCGCTGTGGACGGATTTGCGGCAGGCCAGGCTGCTTCATGCCGACGCACCGGTTCCTCAATAGACCCTCGACGGGAGCGGGCGGCCAGTATCGCCTGCTGCGCCGCCAACCCCGAGCTCGTCCCGGTCGACAAGATGTCCGACAACGGCCCCGATCGCCGGGTCGGCCAGGAGCAACGAACGGTCCATTTTTGTAGCATAAGGACCGCCGCTATCTCTCGGAAAACCCTACCGGCCGGGTTTCCGCATAATTCGCCAATCCGGCATAGGTTCTCGTGCACAAAATGGGTCACTGAAAATGCCTTCTGACACCGATCCTTGGCGCTTGACGCTGTGTCGCGGTCACTGGGCCCACAAAGTCACGAATGTTGGTCGAGGCCAGTATGCTCAAGGCCGGCTGGTAGCCGCCCGCCGTTTCGCCAACTCGATCACGTCAGATGCGCGGCGAGGTGCTTGTTCATCTCGAACATCGTCACCTTGTCCTTGCCAAAGACCCTGCGGAGCTGGTCATCGGCCACGATTTCGCGGCGGTTCTCCGGGTTCTGCAGGTTGTGCGAGCGGATGTACTCCCAGATTTTGCTCACCACCTGGCCCCGGGGTAGCGGGCCCGAGCCGATCACCGCGGCCAGCTCCTCCGACAGCTGTAGCGGCTTCTGCAGGGCATTCACTTTGACGTCGCTGGCCTTTTTCACCTGCGTTTTGGTCGCCATCGATCTCCTCCAGGGTTGCTTGTGGCGCGCATCGCCCCGCCATGCCCACCCCCGGGACTACGCGCTAGGTACAGCGACCCGCAATGCTGTAAAGCCCGGCGCGTCATCAAAACCCCGTTTCTGCCGCACATTTGCTGAGGACTAAGCTCGGTGAGATTGACCCGATAAGCAGGGTATTTCATCGCGGTCCGGCCAAACCGGCCGCTGCAGCCACGAATCGCCAGAAACCCGTTGCTGGTTGCCGCCGGCACTCATCCGGCGCCTATGAGTGATCACGGCGTTTAAGCTGACTGCGACAGCCGCGCTGTTCTCCGTTGCGATCTGGCGCTCGGTGCATGTTCCGGGGAGGACCCCTCGCCGATCGCGACAAGCAACGAAGTCTGTCCCTCTGACGGGTAAAGGCAGGTAGAGGTCGGCCCATGCCAGACCTTGAGCATGCTCGACCTTCCACGATTGGCGACAGCGCCTGGCAAACAGCGTATCGCCTTGGTTTCCCGCTCGCCCGAATCTGGTGGCGGCTGCGGCGCCAGCGGCATGAGGGTGCGCTGGTAGGCCTTGTCGTAACCTTCGTGCCAAAAGTGCCGATCTGAAAGTCGCGCTGTTTCAATAGTTTGCGTTTGAAGGCCTGTTGCAACCCATTGATATGGCGAGAGAGTCAGCTTTCCGACAGCAAGGGCTCCGCAGCGGCCTCCATCGCGACAGCTTCAGGAGCCGCCCCTGTTTTGGGCGACACGGTTCTCGCCTCGGCGGCG
>DATMKU010000383.1:0-13744 GCA_035570935.1 Allostellaceae bacterium | reverse complement strand
GCAGCAAGCCGGCACCGGTCGCGAGCGGATGCTGTCGCCGTTAAATATGGCCTTTTGCCGGCAACGACCAACCCCGCCTGCTGGTTCGATGGCCAAGAGGAACAAATTCGCCCTCTCAAATGACAATTCCGACGGCAAAAGAAGCCACTGCAGGTCATCTGCAGGTTGCCCTGCGTCGCAGCTATACGCTAATTTAGCATTATGGACGACAGCAGCGTCTTCGATGTCGAGTTTCTGACCTTTCTGAAGACGTTCGTAGATGTCCATCATTCGATCTATCCCACTGTCCCGCCGCAAGGGATCTATTTTGAGGCGCTTGTTGAACGCACCTTTCGGGCAATCCACAAGCCCCTCACGGTCATCACCTCCGGCGGAGTGAACCAGCCCCGTTATAATGTTCAGATCGAGGGGCAACGTATTTCCCTCAAGACCGAAACCGGCATCGGCACCAAGCGGAGCCTGATCAATATCACCAAGCTTTGCACCGCCGAACGCGAGCCATGGGACGCCGAAACTCTCAAGACACGCGCTATCGAGCATTTGGGAAGATACGATCTCATCTTGATGCTGCGGGCAATCTGGAGCGCCGGTCGGGTCTGTTATCAACTGGTTGACATACCCATTACGCTGCTGCGCCTTCTCGCTGAATGCGAACCGGTACCTGTCGGCAGGCGCGTCGGCCGCCGGAGTCTGGGCGCAGATGTGTTTTACGAAGGTCACCTCGCCTTTCACGTCCATTTCGACGGCTCAGACGGGAAATGCCAGATCCGAGGGCTCCGGGTCGAGGACTGCATACTCCTCCTCGAATGGGAAAAGCTGCGCGAGCCGTCAGCACTGCCGGTGATAACCGAGACCCCCTTGATTGCAGCGGCTCTGATCATTCACATCGCGCGGATTTGCGAAAGACGATCCAATAACAATGCTGCCGCCGGGTGTGATGAGCGGTCTTCCACTTCGGATCGATGATCGGTCCTTTCCATACCTTTATTATGCAATCGCAAGCTGTAAATCCGGCTTTTTGCCCGGATCGATATGGGCCCATTGGTAGCGATGGTTGTGCACGTAATCTGTGATCTTGCAGAGCAACACACCATCAAGGGCCAGCACTCGCCATGCCTCCGCCATGAACGCAGGAAAGGTATAGGAAAACGAATAGCCGTTTTCTTTGGCGGAGCGTTCGCCAAGCCCAAAACGTATGTTGAAGTCCTTGGAACGGTCACGGCCTTGGTTAGGTATATGAGGCGGGTCATAAACGACGACGTCGAACATTCCAGAAGCAAACGGCATCGCCGTGTTGTCTGCGCATATCGCCGGCCGATGCCGCGCGTCGATATCAAGCCCGATCACCGGCCGCAGACTTCGGCGCCAGAAGCGGGCACCGTTGACCGTTGCGTCGAGGATCAGGCGAGGCTCCGAATGCGGATAAAATCTGAGAAGCTGCTCGACCAGCTCGGCATCTTCCTCGCCATACCAGACCGAATCCAGAGGCGCATACGCATCGAGTTGTTCGACGACAGACATCCGATCCTCACATCGACGCATCGCTACGCGATCCGATCGTATCCCGGTACGCCGCGGTGGCAGTCGGTTCGACGCGCCCTCAGTAAGCTCTACCGTGAAACAAAACACGAACCTATCAGACCAGAGCCGCCAACTCTTGTCAATTATAAGTTCCGTGTAATTTGAAATGCGCCGCTTTGGTTGCAGAAAACCTCGCTCAGGCCGGGCCGTGCACGGCAGACGCGGCACGGCGCAAAGAATCGCGGTCAGCTTTATCCGATTTTTCCCTTTGGGCGTTGACGAGGGGCCAGCGATGCGGGAATGCCGCGAGCGTGGCGATCCCCCATGCCGACATCGGCGACAGGTAGACGCCGAGATTGCCGGAGCGCGCCACAGTGACCGAGGCGCGGCTGTCCGCGGACATCGGGTCGCCGTTCATCAGCCAGATCGCGGCACAGGTGTCGAGCAGCACAGGCCGGGCCATGATCAGGTATCGGCTTCCCAGACCTCCCCGGCTTCCTGCGTCAGATCGGCGCCGGGCGCTACCGTCACTGTTCCGCGCAGCGCGCCCCAAAGCGGCGCCGGGCAGCCTTCCACCGGGACGATCGCGGCCACCGGCCGATTGTGCTTCATCAGCGCAACGCGGCGCGTCTTGCCACGCGCCACGTCATCGATCAGGGCCAGGCAACGCGCCTTGAAGGCCGTGACCCCGATCGACACTTCGTCTGCATCATCGGCAGGCATATCGCGACACCTCGGCGATTCGAACAGCTCACTATGCGATCCAAGTCTGACCAGTCGCAGCATGTGGGGCGAGGGTTTTGCATAGATCAACATTAGGTCGGGCCAAAGATGGCAGTCTCGATATCCAGCCCAAGCCCCTAACAGGGCATGATCGCGGTTTTGCGCCGGCATTGCCTGGTCGTTGACCAGGAACTCCAGGAGAATCGCGAGCCGGTGATCGAGGTTACGGTAGCGGGATTGCGCTTTGGCTCTGCGATAATCGCGATTGAACGCCGTGGCCCGCTCAATCCTCCGCATTTAGGTCGGCGATCAGTTCGCCCACCGTGTCGAACGCCGCGCCGTCGCCGCGCTCCAGCTCCACCATCGCCGCCAAGGTCTCGGCGTTCGGCACCTTGACCGCGAACGGCAGCGCCTTGTCAGCCGCAACGCGCACGAGCAGCAGGCGGATCGCGTCGGAAACCGACAACCCCATCTCCGCCAGGACCGCGGCTGCTCTTTGCTTTATTCGCCCATCGACGCGCGCGCGCACGACCGTATCTGAGGCCAAGATCCACCCACTCCTCTTTTATAATGCTACAATGTAGCTACGTGCGCCTCATTGTTCAGGGTTGCGGGTCGGCGTCGCTTCCGCCGATCCGCTCGGGATTTCGGCTTGACGCCGCACCCGCCGGTATCGCCCACTACGCCGATGAGCCGAGAGGAACCGAGCCGGGATTCCGCCGGGTTCGCCCGCCGGTTGATGCGGGGCTGCGAGCGTGCGGCGCTGGCCACGAGCCTCGAGGGCGCGCCCTACGCCTCGCTGGTGCTGGTCGCCGCCGACCTCGATGCAAGCCCGTTGCTGCTGCTTTCCGACCTCGCCCAGCACAGCCGCAACATCGCCTTCGATCCACGCGTCTCGCTGCTGCTCGACGGCACCGAGGGCCATGCCGACCGGCTCGACGGCCCGCGCCTCACCCTGCTCGGACGCGCCGAAGCGGCCGCCGATCCGCGGCTCTTCGCGCGTTTTACCGCACGCCATCCGTCGAGCGCGGTGTACGCCGGCTTTGCCGATTTTCGGCTCTATCGGGTCGCGGTCGCGCGCGGCCATCTCGTCGCCGGGTTCGGGCGGATCGACTGGATCGACGGCGCTGATTTGCTGTTTGACGGCGAGACCGGCCCGCTTGCCGGCGCCGAAGCGGAAATCGTCGCGCAGATCAACCGCGACCATGCCGCCGCGATCGATTTTCATGCGCGAAAACTGCTCGGCCGCGAGGACAGCGGTTGGCGGATGACCGGCCTCGATCCCGAGGGGCTCGATCTGCGCCGCGGCGGCGACACCCTTCGCCTTGATTTTCCCGCACCGGTGCCGACCGTCGAGGCGGCGCGCTCGGCACTCGCCCGACTGGTCGCAGAGGCCTGCCGATAACGCCAGCGCCGCGCGAACTTTGACAGGCTGGCCCGGCTTGTGGTAGCGCCCTCTTACGGCCCGCGGCGCTCGCGCGATGCCACGGTCCGCGCCGTATACGGGAGGAAAACGTCGAATGAAGGAGGCGAGCCGGTGACCGCGACAAAGAGCCGCCTTGGGCTGGACCGCCAAGGCATGCACCACCTCGGAACCGAGCATTGGAACCTGCCGATGCCGGTTCTGCACGAGCATGCGGTGCGCCGCGGTGAGGGCGAGGTCGTCGCCGGCGGCAGTTTTTCGGTCAATACCGGCGCCTTCACCGGTCGCACCCCGCGCGACAAATACATTGTCGAGGAACCCGGCACCAAAGACACGGTGTGGTGGGGCAAGATCAACCAACCGGTGATGCCCGAGCGCTTCGACAGCCTGCACCAGCGCATGCTCGCCTATTTCCAGGGCCGCGAATTGTTCGTGCAGGATTTGTATGCCGGCGCCGACCCGGCCTATCGGCTGCCGGTGCGGGTGGTGACCGACAGTGCCTGGCACAGCCTGTTTTCGCGCAACATGTTCATTCGCCCGCCGGTCGAGGAATTGGCCGGGTTCGAGCCGGCGTTCACGATCCTGCACGCCCCCGGGTTCCGCGCGCTGGGCAAGGCCGACGCGATCAATTCCGAGACGTTCATCCTGGTCAATTTCGCGCGCGGGCTGGTATTGATCGGCGGCACCGCCTATGCCGGCGAAATCAAGAAATCGGTGTTCGGCTATTTGAATTTCGTGTTGCCGGCGCAAGGTGTGCTGCCGATGCACGCCTCGGCCAATGTCGGGCCAAAGGGCGATGCCGCGATCTTTTTCGGGCTGTCGGGCACCGGCAAGACGACCTTGTCGGCGGATAATTCGCGCACCCTGATCGGCGACGACGAGCATGGCTGGAGCGACAACGGCATCTTTAATTTCGAGGGCGGCTGCTACGCCAAGGTCATCAATTTGTCGCCGACCGCCGAGCCGGAAATTTACGCGACGATCGGCCGCTTTGGCACGGTGCTGGAAAACGTCGTGATCGATCCGGCGACGCGGCTGCCCGATGTCGACGACGACAGTCTGACCGAGAACACCCGCGCCTGCTACCCGATCGACTTCATCCCGAACGCCGACCCGAAGGGGCTCGGGCCGCACCCGGCAAATGTCGTGATGCTGACCGCCGACGCGTTCGGGGTCATGCCGCCGATCGCCAAGCTCAACGCCGAGCAGGCGATGTACCATTTCCTGTCGGGCTATACGGCGCGCGTCGCCGGCACTGAAAAGGGTCTCGGCAACGCCCCCGAGGCGACGTTTTCGACCTGCTTTGGGGCACCCTTCATGCCGCGCCACCCGTCGGCCTATGCCGAGTTGCTCGGCGAGCGGATCAAGCGCCACGGCTCGCAATGCTGGCTCGTCAACACCGGCTGGTCGGGCGGCACCTATGGTGTCGGCAAGCGCATGCCGATCGCCCATACGCGGGCGCTATTGCGCGCCGCCCTCGACGGCAGGCTCGCCGACGTGCCGGTGCGGGCCGAGCCGAATTTCGGGTTGCTGGTCCCCGAAAGCTGCCCCGAGGTGCCGAGCGAGGTGCTCGATCCGCGCACCACATGGTCGGACAAGCGCGCCTATGACGACACCGCGCGCGCGCTGACCCATCGCTTCGAGGAAAATTTTCGCGAATTCGAGCCCTTTGTCAGCGACGAGGTCAAAGACGCCGCGATCCACCCCCGGGTTTGAGCGCGTCCGCCTTTCCGAGGGCGCGGCTCGGCGATTAATCGGGCGCCTCGGCGCGGGCCTGCAACGCCGCGAGCCAGCGGCGCAGCAGCGCGGCATGGGCGGCGAGGCGCTCCTCGATTTCTTCGCCGATCTGCCCGCGGTACATGTGAACCGCGAGATTTCGATCACTCCCGATGTCGAAGGCAGCCCTTGCGTCTTCGTCCGACAGCCAGCCGACCCGCCGCGCGGCGCGGATCGTAGCGTTTGGTGACCCGACGTTAATGCCTTCGGATTCCGCAAGCAGTTGCTGCGAGGCTTTCCACAGCGCCTCGAAAGTATAAATCAGTCGAAGGATCGCGCCGTCGCGCTCAAGCACCGAGTGAACGGTCTTGCCGATCGCCTCCTCCAGTGTCGCGAGCGCCGCGCCCGCCTCGGTAAGCCGTTCCGCTAATTCCGCCACGGTATTCCCTCGCGTCGAACCGCGTCTACAAGGGCGCTGTCCGCGTGCGTCAAGTCGACCAAATCGACATCGTACGGAATTTTGCTGTCCTCGATATCCGCCTGAAGCTCGCCGAAAAACCCGAGGGGAAGCTCATCGCGGGGCAGGATTGCGATGTCGATGTCGCTGTGCTGGCGCACCTCGCCACGCGCGCACGACCCGAACAGCCACACCGCCGCATCGTGCGCGCCGAGCGCATCCAGCACCATCCGCCGCAATTCCTTGATCGCCCATTTGCGGATGGCGTTCACCACGCATCCCTTTGAGCGCCAGCCGGTTCAGACTTGCCGTATCGACGCCGGATATTGCGCGATGACCGCATCTGAAGTCAGCAAGGTGATATCTTCGACAATACTCTGTGCCAGGAGCAGCCGATCGAATGGGTCCTTGTGAATCGCCGGCAGGCCGGTGACAGCGACCGCATGCTCGCCGGTGACCGCCAACTCGCCATAGCCATTGATCAGAAGGCCACGTCGTAGCTCGGTTGCGTCTACGCGGAAATCACGCCTCCCGAGCCCCGCCTTTATAGCGATTTCCCAGAGGCTGGCAGCGCTGAACAATAGTTCGTTGTGCGGATCGCCAATCAGGCTGCGCGCCTGCGGCGACAATCGGGAGGATTGCCCGGCGGACCACAGCAGCAAATGCGTGTCGATCAGCAGCCTCATTCTTTACCGCTGAAGAGTTGCTCGATCTCGTCGGCGCCCATCATGTCAAAGTCGTCGGGCACTTCGATCAAGCCATCCATGAAACCGATGCGCCGAACCTCGCCTCCCGCCGGCGCGTCGAACGGCACGACCTTGACCAAGGGTTTGCCGGCCTTGGCGATCACAAACGGTTCGCCTTTGGCGGCGCGCTCGACCAGCCGCGACAAATGGGTTTTCGCTTCGTGGATGTTGACGGTGCGCATGATCATCAGGAACCTAGTCCACAAATCCTAAGGTTGCCAGCACTCTGTGCCGCAGCCCCCTCGAGGCAGCGCTCTCGAACAAGGTTCATGGTATGCGTTCAGCCATCACCTTTTATTACGCGAACTTAAATCAAAACCAATTGAGGCAGTTTCCGGTTGATCCCACGGTTTACGTCTGAGCACGTTTTCCATTTCACCTATAAAATAATCAAACATGTTATCTTTACCGCGTAAAGATAAACCAGAATCGTTTTCGTTTACAAGGGATCTAAATCGCTGGGATTCACCGTATCCGCTCCAAAATTCGCATTCATCTTGCCGAAGTATAAAGCGAATATCGAGGTAGAATTGGATAAATCTTTCCGCGCGCGGCGCGCTTTCTCCATTATTTCCTTTGACAGTCACAGTCATTCCAAACTGGCACGACCCATTTCCGGTCTACCAATGCGTCGGTGAAATTTGCTGCCTCAGTATGATTAGTTACTCCCGATATATTTGTCTCGATGCGATGTAGCGCAATGCGATCATCCGATGCAGCGAAACCTAACTTTCTCTTAAATCCGTCATAGAAAGCCAGCATTGCCGAGACAGAACGTCTCTCTAAGTTTCCAAACTCAATATCCCACTGTATAAACGCTTTGTACAATTGGTCGTATTTAGTCACGATAATCTCCATTCACAAATATTCGTCGCAACCCCAGGAATTCGCGGAGATGCCCCACCGCCTTTTCGCCGGCTACTGTGTTAGTTTGAAATGTCAGCGGACGTGTCAAGGACGACTGCTGCGAAGCCCGATGTGTGAAAGAAGCAAATATTGCCATCGTATTGCGGAATTGTCAAGAGCGCATTAGAATTTCAAACTAAGGCGCGACCTTTTCGCCGGCAGAACTGTCTTAACCAAGAATGCGCAGGGCTCCAAACTGCCGCTCAACCTGCCCGGCGGCGGCGCTGGGGCGGGCGGCGGGCGAGGTAGGGGCGCAGATAGTCGCCGGTGTAGCTGGCACTGCTGGCGGCGATGTCCTCGGGGGTGCCCGACGCGACGATGTGGCCGCCGGCATCGCCGCCCTCGGGGCCGAGGTCGATGACCCAGTCGGCGGTCTTGACGACTTCGAGATTGTGCTCGATGACCAGGACCGTGTTGCCGGTCTCGACCAAGGCGTGCAGCACCTCGAGCAATTTGCGCACGTCGTCGAAATGCAACCCGGTGGTCGGCTCGTCGAGGATGTAAAGCGTGCGCCCGGTCGCCCGCCGTGACAATTCCTTGGCGAGCTTGACCCGCTGCGCCTCGCCGCCCGACAAGGTCGTCGCCGGCTGGCCGATATGGATGTAGCCGAGCCCGACCTGCTGCAGCGTCAGCAATTTGTCGCGGATCGACGGCACCGCGCGAAAGAAATCGACACCCTCGTCGACGGTCATGTCGAGCACGTCGGCGATGCTCTTGGCGCGAAACAATACTTCGAGGGTCTCGCGGTTGTAGCGCCGGCCCTTGCACACGTCGCATTGGACGTAGACGTCGGGCAGAAAGTGCATCTCGATCTTGATGACGCCGTCGCCCTGGCACGCCTCGCAGCGCCCGCCCTTGACGTTGAACGAAAATCGGCCGGGCAGGTAGCCGCGCGACTTCGCCTCGGGCAATCCGGCGAACCAGTCGCGGATCGGGGTAAAGCAGCCGGTATAGGTCGCCGGGTTCGAGCGCGGGGTGCGGCCGATCGGCGACTGGTCGATGTCGACGATCTTGTCGAGAAATTCGACGCCTTCGAGCCGGGCGTGCGGGGCCGGCTGCTCGCGCGCGTTGTTGAGGCGTTTGGCGAGCGCCTTGTACAGGGTCTCGACGATCAGGGTCGATTTGCCGCCGCCCGACACGCCGCTGACGACGCAGAACGTGCCGAGCGGGATTTCGGCGGTGATGTCCTTCAGATTGTTGCCGGTCGCCCCGACGATGCGCAGGATTTGCCCCGGATGGCCGCTGCGGCGCACCAATGGCAGCGGGATCTGGCGCATCCCGGTCAAATACTGCCCGGTGATGCTGTCGGGATTGGCCATGACCGCCTCGGGCGTGCCCTCGGCGACGACGTGGCCGCCATGTACGCCGGCTCCCGGCCCCATATCGACGACCCAGTCGGCGGTGCGGATCGCCTCCTCGTCGTGCTCGACGACAATGACCGTGTTGCCGAGGTCCCTGAGCCGCTTCAGGGTCACGAGCAGGCGGCCGTTGTCGCGCTGGTGCAACCCGATCGACGGCTCGTCGAGGACGTAGAGCACCCCGGTCAGCCCCGAGCCGATCTGCGAGGCGAGACGGATGCGCTGGCTCTCGCCGCCCGACAAGGTGCCCGAAGCCCGCGACAGGGTCAGGTATTCGAGCCCGACATTCTGCAAAAAGCCGAGCCGCTCGTTGATCTCGCGCAGGATGCGCTGGGCGATCTCGCGCTGGCTCGGGGTGAGTTCGGCGTCGAGGCCGGAAAACCAGGCGAGTGCGTCGGCGATCGCCAGCCGCGCCACCTCGCTGATGTTGCGGCCGGCGATCTTGACCGCGAGCGCCTCGGGCTTCAGCCGGTCGCCCTGGCACACCTCGCACGTCCTGGCACTCTGGTAGCGGCCCAATTCCTCCTTGACCCAGGCGCTGTCGGTCTCGCGAAAGCGCCGCTCCATGTTCGGCAACACGCCCTCGAACGGCCGCTCGGTCGTGTATTTCCGCAGCCCGTCGTCATAGGTCATCGCGATCGGCTCGCCGCCCGAGCCCGAGAGGATCGCGCGCCGCATCTTTTCCGGCAGTTCGCGCCACGGCATGTGCATACTCTGCCGGAAGTGGCGGGCGATGCTCTCCAGGGTCTGGGTGTAGTATTGCGACGACGAATGCGCCCACGGGCTGACCGCACCCTCGGCCAGGCTGCGCCCCTCGTCGTGCACGACCAGACCCGGATCGAAATAGAGCTTGGTGCCGAGCCCGTCGCAGGAGGGACAAGCGCCAAACGGGTTGTTGAACGAAAACAGCCGGGGCTCGATCTCGGGGATCGTAAAGCCCGACACCGGGCAGGCGAATTTCGCCGAAAAGATCGTCTCCTCGCCCGAATCGGCATTCTCGGCGATGGCGATGCCGTCGGCGAGGTCGAGGGCGGTCTCGAACGAATCGGCGAGCCGGTTGCCGAGATCGGCCGCGACGATGATGCGGTCGACGACGACCGCGATGTCGTGTTTCACATTCTTGTTGAGCGGGCGAACCTCGTCGAGTTCGACCATCTTGCCGTCGATCTTGACCCGCTGAAAGCCGCGCTTTTTGAGGTCGATGAACTCCTTGCGGTACTCGCCTTTGCGCCCGCGCGCGATCGGCGCCAGCAAATAGAGCCGCGTCCCCTCGGGCAATGCCATGACCCGGTCGACCATCTGCGACACGGTCTGGCTGACGATCGGCAACCCGGTCGCCGGCGAATAAGGCACCCCGACCCGTGCCCACAGGAGGCGCATGTAGTCGTAGATCTCGGTCACTGTCGCGACCGTCGAGCGCGGGTTGCGCGACGTCGTCTTTTGCTCGATCGAGATCGCCGGCGACAGCCCCTCGATCGATTCGACCTCGGGCTTTTGCATCAGTTCGAGGAACTGCCTTGCATAGGCCGACAGGCTCTCGACATAGCGGCGCTGGCCCTCGGCATAGATCGTGTCGAAGGCGAGCGACGACTTGCCCGAACCCGACAGCCCAGTCATCACCACCAGGCTGTCGCGCGGCAGATCGACGTCGATGTTCTTCAGATTGTGCTCGCGCGCGCCGCGGATCCGGATCTGCTGCTGCATGGCCCATACTTAGCGCGCCGCGCCCGCCGGCGCCACCGTGTGCCAACAATACGCCACAGCACGATCATCTTCCCCCTTGGCCGGGCTTGACCCTGCAACCCACGCGCCTCACGAGATAGTGTCGTATTGATCATCCCAGTTTGGGTTTTGGCTGAATATGAGCTTGGCCTTCCAAGCCCATGACCAGTGCTTGATGTTCATCTCGCGCTGCTTTGCCGAGAGTATATCTCCATGCTTTTCGGCGTAAACGAGCCGATGTAAGCCATATTTCTTGGTGAAGCCGTCGGCGAAGTCGTTCCGATGCTCCCAAACGCGCCTCGCGAGGTCGGTCGTCGTGCCAACATAAAGCGTACCGTTCGGCCGGTTCGTCATGATGTAGACCCAACCACCCTTCATGAGGGCAATGTGGTCGCAAAGCATAGCGGGGACAACAAACCTGCGGGTTCGTCTTCAACCGGGTTCATGCGTGGGTGGCCGGGTCAAGCCCGGCCACGGGGTCGGAAATAGATTTTGAGCGTTTGCGACCGGCGCAGGGCGGCGCAGGACGGTGAACGGCACCGGCTTGCCGACCCGCTCTCCGGTTATCAGCCGGTGCAGTTCATCGATGTCGGCGACCGGGATGCCGTCGGTGACAACGATGATGTCGCCGCTGGGTCAATCCGGCAGCGAGCGCGGCACAATCGGGACGCGACCCGGGTCTCGCGCGGCGGACCGTGAAACCGCACGCCGCGGACGCCGCCAACTTTACGTCTTCGCCAACTTCACGTCTCCCGATCTTAGGTCTTCAAGGTCGTGCGGAAATAGATGTCGTCGAGCGCCAATGGTTTGGTCAGCAACCCCTGCTCGACCGATCCCTCGATCGCGCGCTCGAGGTTGCGGCCCATCGCGGCGAGGCCGAGCGGATAGGGGTCGCCGCCGACAACGGCACTCTGCTCGGCGAAATCCTGGCCCGGGAAATAGACGCGGGTCGCCTCGTGGCGCCGCGCACGCTCATAGGCGATTTCCTTTGAGCGGCGGAACGCGTCGTAGAGTTCGAGCGCCGCCCAGGGATGCTCGCGCAGAATCCGGTTCTGGACAATGACGTGGTGATTGGGCTGAAAACACCCGGTCTTCTCATAGAACTCGAAGACGATGCTCTTGCCGTTGTCGGCGAGCAGTTTCTTGAGCCGCGGATTGCCTTCGATCGCGGTCCCGCCCCAGCGGTCGATGGCCGTCGGGTCGCCGGCGGTGACGCGGCTTTGCGGCCGGATCGCGGTGCACGCGTCGATCTCGCCGCGGTCGAGCATCTGGTCGAGCGTCTGGTCGGCGTTGAGCCAATGGTGCTCGACGCCCCGCGGCCCCTCCTTGTCGAGACCGAGCGCGCCGGCATGGCTCAACTCCTTGGTGCGGCCGTTGAACCAGACGTTGTCGCCGGCTTCGATGCCGTAGAGGTCCTTCAAGGTGATGCGGAACCACAAGGCCGCGGTCATGTCGTAGTCGGGGACCCCGATGCGCTTGCCCCTGATGTCGCCGAGCCCGGCGATGCCGGAGTTCGTGTTGACGTAGAGGTTGGGCCAGTGGTGGCCGCGCGAGAGGAACACCGGCAATGCCGACCAGTCCCATTTCGTGCCGCCGCCGCGCTCGCGCGCTAGCAAGGTTTCCGAGATCGACATCTCCGACGCGTCGAATTCATCGAAGGCGAGGTTGCGCCAAAACAACGTCCCCGGTTCGAGGGTGACAAATTCCAGCTCGATATTCTGCGGCTTGACGGTGCCGTCCTTGAGCGGATCGAGGCGCGGATTGTCGGAAAAACCGATCGTCAGTCGCAATGCCATGCATGCCTCCCTCAGTTCGTGTTCGTTGCTTATTATCCGATCCCAGCCCTTCGCCGTCGCCCCCGCGAAAGCGGGGGGCCAGGGCTTCTCCTGGGCAGCCGCACATCGCTTGCCCCTGGGTTCCCGCGTTCGCGGGAATGACGATTAACGCTCTGATCAAAAGGGTAAATCGGCTTGCCAATTTCGCCTTGGCCGGGCTTGACCCGGCCATCCACGCCTTCGAGCGCCTGAAAAAGGGCGTGGATGCCCGGATCGAGTCCGGGTAAGACGATCGAAAAGCGTCTGGATCGTCGACAGAATTCCCTCGGACATCCTCTCGCCGAAAAGACGGTCAGACAACGCCGTCGTTGCGCAGATGGCGGATTTCGTCGGGGTCGAGGCCGCAGAGCTCGTGAAGCAGGTCGGCGGTGTGCTCGCCGAGTTGCGGCGGGCGGGTCACGGCGGCCGGCGAGGCCGAAAGTTTGACCGGGCAGCCGACGGTTTGATAGGTCCCGCGGGTCGGATAGTCGATATCGACGATCATCTCGCGCGCCTTCAAATGCGGGTCGGCCAGGACCTCGCCGGTGTCCTGGCAGGCGCCGCACGGCACGCCGGCGGCACCCAGCACCTGCATCACCTCGTGCTTCGAGCGGGTCCGGGTCCATCCCTCGATGATCGCATTGAGCGCGGTGCGGTTTTCCCAGCGCCCGTCCTCGCCGGCAAAACGCGGGTCGACGGCCAGTTCCGGGTGTCCGATCGCCCCGGTAAAGGCCGGCCACATCTGCTGCTGCGCGGTGATGAAGACATAGTCGTTGGGGCCGCCCGGTGCGCACGGATAGGTCGTGCTCGGCACGCCGCGGCCCATCTGGTTGCCGCGCCGCGGCATCGGCGCGCCAAAGCGCTGATGGTCGCGCAGGCTGACCCGGATCAAATTGACTACCGCATCCTGCATCGACACTTCGACATGCTGGCCGCGGCCCGAGGCGTGGCGCTGCTGCAACGCGGCAAGGATGCCGATTGCCATGTGCATGCCGGTGCCGGAATCGCCGATCGCCGGCACGACAAAGGTCGGGGGGTTCTCCGGGAAGCCGGTGATGCTCATCGCACCCCCCATTGCCTGCGCGATCACCAGCGCACCGGGCGGCCGATGGGGCGCACCGGCAACCAGCTTGGTCGGACCGTTCCCGGCACGACCTATCATTGCGCGCCCGGTGGGCCGAACGACTACGTGTACATTTTTGTGCAACCGCAGATGTGGAAAGCGTTCCTCGGTGTGCTCGGCCAGCGGGAGTTGGCCGACGACCCGCGCTTCAAGACGCCGGAGGGGCGCTGGGAAAACCGCGAGGCCATGGACGGGATCGTTTCCACCTGGACCGGCCAGCTCAGCAAGCACGAGG
>DATMKU010000382.1:0-2167 GCA_035570935.1 Allostellaceae bacterium | reverse complement strand
GTCTGCCGTCTGTTCACCCCGGTGCCGCAGCGGCTGCGCAGCGTGAGATTTGCGGAAGGTGACCCGCTCGCGTCGATCCCGGTCAAACGCGCCATAGATGACGGCAAAGACCGGCTCGGTGCGGCAGGTCGCCTGGTAATCCGCAAATCGGGCACCGAGCCGATGATCCGGGTCATGGCCGAAGGTGAGGACGAGGAACTCGTCGCCGCGATCGTGGACGAGATCTGTGACGCGATCCGGGACGCTGTTGCCGGCATCGAAGATAACAGGCCCCGGATCGCATCGCTCGGTTCGGCACAGGCGGCCGAATAGCCGTGCACGGCCGGGTGCTGATCATCGCCGGTTCCGATTCCGGCGGCGGCGCCGGCATCCAGGCCGACATCAAGACCGTGTCGATGCTCGACGCCTACGCCGCCACCGCGATAACCGCGCTGACTGCGCAAAACACCGAGGGCGTATTCGGCGTTCTGCCGATCCCACCCGAGTTTGTTCGGCGGCAGATCGAGGTCGTGCTCGACGACATCGGCGCCGATGCGATCAAGACCGGCATGCTGCACGATTTGCCGGTCATCGAAACCATCGCCGCCGTGCTGAGCGAGCGAGCCGGCGGCATCCCGGTCGTGGTCGATCCGGTCATGGTCGCCAAGGGCGGCGCCCAGCTGATCGATCTCGCCGCGCTCGACGGCTTAAAGCAATTGCTGATTGCCGGCGCCGAGATACTCACCCCGAATTTGCCGGAAGCCGAAATTCTGTGCGGTGCTTCGATCGGTAACCTCGCCGAGATGCGCGCCGCCGGCGAAAGCTTGCTGGCGCTCGGCTGCCGGTCGGTGCTGGTCAAGGGCGGGCACCTCTCCGGCAAGACCGTGTCGGACGTGCTCGTGACCAAGGCAGGCGCTCGCGTCTGGGAGAGCCCGCGGCTCTCGACCCGCCATACTCATGGGACCGGCTGCACTCTCGCCTCGGCGATTGCTGCGGGCCTGGCCCAGGGGCTGAGCGTCGAAGGAGCGGTCGAGCGGGCCCACGCCTACGTCCAGCGCGCGATCGCCACCGCGCCGGGCTTTGGACGCGGCCATGGGCCGCTCGACCACTCCCACCCCCTCCACTCGCGCTAGACCCACGCGACATTATAGAGGATCCCCCGGTCCGAACTGAGTCCGGTGGGTTTCGCGGTTGCTCAACCCACCCTACGATTTTAGGATTTGTGCGGCCGCAGGGACGCGCGGCGGCATAGAGGACTCGCCATGGCAAAGAATTATCGGATCGCGGTGATCGCCGGCGACGGCATCGGGCGCGAGGTGATGCCGGAGGGGATCGCCGCAATGGAGGCGGCGGCGCGGACTTATGGCTTTGGCTTCCAATGGCACGAATTCGATTGGAGCTGCGAGCGCTACGTCAATATGGGCATGATGATGCCGGAGGACGGGATCGAGCGGCTGCGGCTCTACGACGCCGTCTATCTCGGCGCGGTCGGCCACCCCGAGGTGCCCGACCACGTCTCTCTGTGGGGGTTGCTGATCCCGCTGCGGCGCGGCTTCCACCAGTACGTCAACCTCCGTCCGGTGCGGCTCCTCGCCGGGGTCCAGTCACCGCTGCGCGACCGCGCGCCGGGCGACATCGATTTTTATGTCGTTCGCGAGAACAATGAGGGCGAATACTCGGAAATCGGCGGCCGGCTCTATGGCGGCACCGAACACGAAATGGCGATGCAGGAATCAGTGTTCACGCGGCGCGGCTGCGATCGGGTCATGCGCTACGCCTTTGAGCTCGCCCGGACCCGCGAGAAGCACGTCACCTCGGCGACCAAGTCGAACGGCATCATCCATACGATGCCGTTTTGGGACGAGCGTTTCGCGGCGGTCGCGCGCGACTACCCCGACGTCAGGACTGACCAGTACCACATCGACATCCTGACGGCGCATTTCGTGCGCCATCCCGAGTGGTTCGATGTGGTCGTCGGGTCGAACCTGTTCGGCGATATTTTGTCCGACCTCGGGCCGGCGGTCGTCGGCTCGATCGGCATCGCGCCGTCCGGCAACATAAATCCCGAGCGCGACTACCCGTCGATGTTCGAGCCGGTGCACGGTTCGGCGCCGGACATTGCCGGCCGCGGGATCGCCAACCCGATCGGCCAGATCTGGTCGGGCGCAATGATGCTCGACCATCTCGG
>DATMKU010000381.1:0-11760 GCA_035570935.1 Allostellaceae bacterium | reverse complement strand
CGTGAAGGTTTCCGTCGTCGCGCTGCTCGAGCCGTTGGCGTTGCAGATGAGGCCTTCGTCGCCTCCGTTGCTGCTCGCCACGCATGCAGGGGTGGGCGTCAGGCTGCCAAAGTCGATTTCGGCGGCTCTGGCCGCCCCGGTACCGCCCGCGATCAGCGCAACCACCGCCAGCGCCCCTGCCGTAAGCAGGAATTTAGCCTGAAACATGATCGACCCCCTCTGTTTACAATGGTTGAGGTCCCCGCTGTTGTCACGACGACCGCCATCACGCGCGGCGCCGCTGAGCTTCAGGTTCATGCTTAATCTCCCCACAAAAGGTTCTGCGACGGGTCGCCGTGGGCCACGCCCGGCATTTCTCGCGCCACATTCTTGTCGCGCACTTTTCGTGCCAACTTAGAGGGGGCACCGACCTAAATGGTTAATTCCTGCCGGTCTTTGCGTCGGAACGGGCGAAATGTAAAAAAATTCGACGCCGCAGCGGGATTGCCCCCGTGCCCTGACGCCACCACCACTTAACTTAAGAATATGTTGCAATGGGTTATTCACCCGATGCGGCGATTGGCCGCCCGCCGATCAAATGTAAAGACTCCCGACGGCCGGCCGCGGGTCCATCCGCTCGGTGCAGCGCACGATGCGGCGTATGCACGGTTATCAATAAGTTACGGAGCTCACCGATTAGGTCAAGAAAGTGTCAAAAAAATCGACACACGGACCCTACCCAGCAGAAAGCACCCCGATTCTGGGCGAATTTTAGACGGGTTGCTTCGGCGGCAGGGCGGGTCGACAGCCGGCGGCGGATGGCGCTCGCCATGCTGCTCCTCCACCGCCGACATCGACAAAACCGACCCTCGCGGCCGCCGGTTTCGGCGCCGGGCATTGCGGTCACGGCGTGCTGCCCATGCGGGTCCCCTCGACGAATTCCTCGGTCGCGGCGTCGATCGCCCGCCCGCGGCGGCCGCGCGGCGCGTGAATATAGAGCGAGGCCGGGTTCAGCCGCCGTTCCGGTGCCGGCGCCGGCGGCAGCGGGATTTCGTAAGCGACCGGCGCCCGATGGTCGGCGAGCAATAACTCGGGCCGGTAGACCTTGTTCAACTGGAACAGGCTGCGGACGAAATTGGTTTGGCCGCGCAGCAGGAGCCGGGCGACGATGTTGCCGGCGCCCCACAGCTGATGCCAGTCGAGGTGCTTTTTGAGGATCGCGCGCTGGGTCGTCACCAGCTCCCGGTAGAATTCGGCGAGCGGCAGCCGCGTCGGCAACACCGCGTGCTGGATGTCGAACAGCCGGTAATCGCGGGTTTCGAGCCGGCGGCCGTCGGTGACCCAGCTCTCGGTGCCGGGATAGGGGGTGTTGACGCTGATGTTGATGACATCGGGCATCTCCAGGCACCATTCGCGCACGATCCGGAAACGCTCGTGGTCCCAATCGGGGTCGGCGATCAGATTGACCGCGACGTTCAGCCCAAGCGAGCGGGCGAATTCGACCGCCTCGAAATTGCGGTCGAGTGCGACGCGCTTGCGGTACTTCTTGAGCCCCGCTTCGTCGATCGCCTCGAGGCCGAGAAACATCGTCCGCAACCCGAGCCGCGCCCACAGCCGAAACGCCTCCTTGTTGCGCAGCAGCACATCGCCGCGGGTCTCGAGGTAATAGCGCTTTTTGATGCCGGCCCGCGCGATCGCCTCGCCGATCTCGATGCCGTGGCGCTCGTGGATAAAGGCCACGTCATCGACGATAAAGATGCCGGGCTCGCGGATCGAGCGCAGATCCTCGATCACCCGCTCGGTGCCGACGAGGCGATAGCTGCGGCCGTAAAAGGTCCAGGCGCTGCAAAACGAGCAATCCCACGGGCAGCCGCGCGAAAACTCGATCGAGGCGCAAGGGTCGAGCGTGCCGATAAAATATTTGCGGCGATGGCGCAACAGGTCGCGCGCCGGGGTCAGCGCGTCGAGCGAATGGACAAAGGCGGGCGGCGGCCCTTCGCCCGCGGCGCCGACCGCACCCGGCACCGTAGCCGGGTCGCGGCCGGCCTCGACCGCGGCCAACAGCAACGGCATCGCCGCTTCACCTTCGCCCTTCAGCACGCAATCGATCGCACCGGCACCATGCGCGATCAGCGCCGCCGCGGTAAACGACGCGCTGTGGCCGCCGACGCAAACGAAAATATCGGGGAACCGCGTCTTGGTCGCCTTGGCGAGATCGACGATCTCGGGCACGTTCGCCAGGTAGTTGCAGGAAAACGCGACGACATCGGGACGCCAGCGCTCGACCGTCCGGAAGTAAGCGCGGTGGTCCTCGACCTGCAGGTCGATCAGCCGGACGGCGTGGCCGGCCTGGCGGACGGCTTGCGCCACGAGTTCGAGACCGAGCGGCTCCAGCCGCAGGAATACTTTGGTATAAAGCAAAGGGCCCGGATGGACCCCGAGAAACCGCATCGGATACTCCCAACTCACCAACGCCGCGGCATATCATAAAGCGTCCGAGCGGCTCAGCGGCAAGCGGGCGATCCGCGAGATTTTGGCGCGCCTGCGCGGCAAAACGCGGCTCAAGGCGTGCCGCCGGCCCGCGTCGCCTCGACAAAGTTCTCGGTCGCGGCGTCGATCGCCCGGCCTTTGCGGCCGCGCGGCGGGTGAATGTAGAGTTGCGCGGCACTCGGCTCGCGGCTCGCGGCATGCCCAGCCGGCAGCGGGATCTCGTAAGCGGTCGGCATCCCGTGATCGGCAAGCAGCAATTCCGGCCGATAGAGCTTGTCGAGCAGATAAAGGCTTTTGAGAAAATTCGGGTGGCCGCGCAGCAATTGCCGGGCGACGATGCCGGCCGTCGCATAGGCCGCCCGCCAGCCGGCGAATTTGCGGTAAAACGCGCGCTGCGTCGTCACCATCTCCTCGTAAAATTCGGCGAGCGGCAAGCGGGTCGGCATCACCGCGTGCTGAATGTCGTAAAGCCGATAGTCGCGGCTGGTCAGAACCCGCTCCTCGGTCAGCCAGCTTTCGGTCCCCGGATAAGGCGTGTTGATGCTGATATTGACGACTTCGGGGATGTCGAGCCCCCATTCGCGCACGACACGAAAGCGCTCGTGGTCCCAATCGGGGTCGGCAATCAGGTTGATCGCGACGATCAGTCCGAGCGAGCGGGCGAATTCGAGCGCCTCGAAGTTGCGGCCGGGTGAGGTTCGCTTGCGGTAGCGCTTGAGGCCGTCCTCGTCGATCGCTTCGAGGCCGATAAAGATGTACTGCAGCCCGAGGGTCTTCCAGAAACGGAACACCTCTTTGTTGCGCAGCAGCACGTCGCCGCGGGTTTCGAGGTAATAGCGCTTTTTGATCTCGGCGCGGGCGACCGCCTCGCCCAGTTCCATCGCATGGCTCTGATGGACAAAGGCGACGTCGTCGACGACAAAAATCCCGGGCTCGCGGATCCGCCGCAAATCCTCGACGACATGCTCGGGGCTGACCAGGCGATAGCTGCGGCCGTAAAACGTCCAGGCGCTACAAAACGAGCAATCCCACGGGCAGCCGCGGGAAAACTCGACCGACGCGCACGGGTCGAGAATGCCGACAAAGTATTTGCGGCGATGACGCAACAGGTCGCGCGCCGGCATCACCTCGTCGAGCGAATGGACAAAGACCGGCTGCGGTCCCGCACCGGCGCGGGTGACCGCGCCGGGAACCGTGGCGATCGCGGCGCCGGCTTCGAGCGCGGCGAGCAAGAGCGGCATCGTTGCCTCGCCCTCGCCCTTCAGCACACAGTCGATCGCACCCGCGCTGTGTTCGATCATCGCCTCGGCGGTGAACGACGCGCTGTGCCCGCCGACGCAGACAAAAACCTCGGGGAAGCGCGCCTTGGTCGCCTTGGCGAGATCGACGAGCTCGGGCACGTTCGCCAGGTAATTGCAGCCAAACGCGACGACATCCGGGCGCCAGCGCGCCAGCGCGCGGAAATAGGCGCGCTCGCTTTCGACCTGGAGGTCGAGCAGGCGCACCGAGTGGCCGGCTTGCCTCGCCGCCGCGGCGACGAGTTCGAGCCCGATCGGTTCGAGCCGCAAAAAGATCTGCGCATAGGTCAATGGGCCGGGATGGACGCAGAACACCCGCATTGCAGCTTCCCCTCCATTCGCCACGCGCGTCCGGCCCTCGGCCGGGGCGAACGGCTGTCCCGGCAACTGTGAGGCCGAACCCCGCGAACTCCTACCGGTTCCGTCGGATATGATAAATAGTGCCGCACCGCGATCGAGCGCCGGTTCGCCGTCGTGTTGCTTTCGCCGTCCCTTCTTTGCTGGAAACGCCCGTCATGGACCAAGACTGGAGCAAGCTCGCCGCCGATCTCGAGCACCTGCTGAAATTGCGCTCGATCCCGTTCGGTATGAAATTGTTCGAGCGCCGCGAGGAAATGGAGGCGATCGCGCGCATCCGCCGGCCGAAATCGATCCATACACTCGACCAGATCGTGGCGCAGGCGGCGCGCCTCGGCTGGACCGTCGGGCTCACCGCCGAGGACCTCGTCGGCGCGCAATGCCGCGCGGTGGTCGGGCTCGGTGGCGCCAAGGACGAGGCGTGGCGCTCGGGCCAGCACATGGTTGGCGTGTGGTACAGCTCGTCCGAGGACGCGAGCGCGCACCAGGCAGCGATGGAATGCGTGCCCGACGGCCGCTACCAGGCATTGGCGGTGGCGCCGCTCGCCTCGGGCCGGCTCGACCCGCCCGACATCGCGCTGTTCTATGCGACGCCGGGGGCGATGATCTATTTCATCAACGGATTGCAATGGGCCGGCTACAAGCGCTTCGATTGGAGCGTGGTCGGCGAATCGGCCTGCGCCGATTCCTGGGGTCGGGCGCTGAAAACGCGCGAGCCGAGCCTGTCGATCCCGTGCTTTGCCGAGCGCCGCTACGGCGGCGTGCTCGACGACGAGATGCTGATGGCGTTGCCGCCCGACGATCTCGACAAGGCGATCGCCGGTATGGAGGCGCTCTCAAAGAACGGCCTGCGCTACCCGTTCCCGCAATACGGTATCCAGCAGGACGCCCGCGCCGGCCTCGCCGTCAGCTACGCTGGAAAGGGCGGCTGACCCACGGCGCCGGCAATCATTCGGAGCCGGGGATGACCCCCCTGGGCAGGCCCGCGCAATAACGGGCGATCTCGCCGGGGGTGGTGATCCACAATTCGTCGCGGTGTTCGAGGATGTGGCGGACGGCGTCGCGAAAGGCGTGCAAGCGAAACGGCTGGCCGACGACAAACGGATGCGCCGAGACCGCGAACACCAGCGGGTATTTCTTTGACTGAAACAGCATCTCGTCGAACTGGTCGACGATCATCTCGGCGAATTGCCGGCCGGTGTGGCGGCGAAAAACCATCGACGGCGAATCGTTGAGTTCGAGCGGGTAGGGCACCGACAGGATCGGCCCCGAGCGGGTGCGCATCCAAATGGGCTGGTCGTCCATCGCCCAATCCATGACATAGCGGTAGCCGGCCTCCTGCAACAGGTCGAGCGTCACCGCACTCTCGGCGATATAGGGGCCGAGCCAGCCTTCGGGCGGGCGGCCGGAGAGACGGGTGAGGATTTCGGTGCACTCGGCGATCAGGCGGCGCTCGTCCTCCTCCCACAGCATGTCCTGGCGCTCGGAATTGGTGCGGCCGTGGCCGACGAATTCGTCGCCCCGCGCCTTGAGCCGCTCGGCTATGTCGGGGCAGGCTTCGAGCACCGCGGAATTGACGTTGTGCGCGCCGGGCAGCGCGAACTCGTCGAGCAGGTCGAGGTAATACCACAGCCCGACGCGGTTGCCGTAGTCGCGCCAGGCGTAGTTGCGCTGGCTCTGCGCCGCCACGGCCCCGGTCGAATCGCTGCCGAGGCCGGCGCCAAACGCGAAATGCTCGATATTGTTGTTGAAGGTGACGGCGAGCCGCTTGCCTTCGGGCCAGTCGTATCGCGGCCGCTTGTGGATCGGGACGTAATCGTACCGGCTATGCGCGGGCAGTTTCATCGGTTCACTCTGCTAAAACGTGTCATGGCGAGGAGCGCAGCGACGCCGCAATCCCGCGGTTCACAGGGCCCCCGAGATTGCTTCGCTCCGCTCGCAATGACAATTCATTTCAATTAGATAACATCGTAGAGGTCTTGCCATTTGGGATTACAGCGGTTGATAAGCTCGATCTTTTTTCGGCGCGAACCCGCCTTGATCTGCTTTTCTCTGGCAATCGCAGCAGAAACATCTTCCGTACATTCATAATAAACCAGCTTCGACACATTGTACCGATGGGTAAAACCCGGCAGAAGCTTCTCGCGGTGTTGATGAACGCGGCGCTTCAGATCGCTGGTCACCCCAGTGTAGAGCACTGTATGCCGCTGGTTAGTCAAGATATAGACGCAATACTGGTCAGCCATCTGGGACTGTGATTGCGAGGAGCGCAGCGACGCGGCAATCCCGCGGTCCACAACGCGACTTCGGGATTGCTTCGCTTCGCTCGCAATGACACAGAAACGCGCAATCACGAGAGGGGGGTGTCATTGCGAGGAGCGCAGCGACGCGGCAATCCCGATCGAGGGAAGCAGACGACCCAGTTTCACCGCCCCTGGAACACCGGTTTGCGCTTTTCCATAAAGGCGGTGCGGCCTTCTGCGTAGTCAGCGCTGGCAAAGCATTCGTCGACCAGACGCTTGCACAATGCCAGGTCGCGCGCGCTCTCGTCTTTCAGCGCCTCGCGGATGGCGACCTTGGCCGAACGCACCGTCAGCGGCGCGTTGGCCGCGATCATCTCGCAATGGTTCTTGACGTAACCCTCCAACTCCGCCTCCGGCACCACCTGGTTGACCAGGCCCATGCGCAATGCCTCCGCGGCGGTGAACTGGCGCGCGGTGAAAAAAATCTCGCGAGCATAGGCCGGGCCGACCAGGTCGATCAGCTTTTTGATCCCGTCATAGGCGTAGCCGAGCCCGAGCTTGGCCGCCGGAATGCCGAATTTCGAGCCCTCGGCGGCGATCCGCATGTCGCAGGCGAGTGCGGTGCCGACGCCGCCGCCGATGCAGTAGCCGCGGATCATCGCGATTGTCGGCTTTAGCGTTTCCTGCAGTCGCAGCCGCGCGCCCTCGGATATCTTGGAGTAGGCGGCGGTGGCTTCTTCGGAGGCGCGCCTCTCCTTGAATTCGGAAATGTCGGCGCCGGAGACAAAGGCGCGCCCGCCCGCACCTGACACGACGATGACCCTGATCGCGTCGTCATGCTCGAAATCATCGAGGATGTGCGCCACCCCCTCCCACATTTCGAGCGAGACCGCGTTGTGGCGCGCCGGGTTGTTGAAGATCAGATGGCCGATCGCCCCGTCTTTCTCGGCGATCATCTTGCTGGTCAAAGGCTGGTCGAGCATGGCGGGATCGCTCCTTGTTGTTGATGGCGGGGTTTATCGCCGGTCGCTCACGCGATTTTGGCAGAAGGCGGGCCGCTGCGCATCCGCCCATTCGCGCCGCCGCCTAACCGCCGGCCACCGCCAGCCGGCCGACCCGCGGCAAGTCGCTGATCGGGCGTTCCGGCCGGATCCAGTAGGTCATCACAATCGCAAACAGCAACAGGCCGACGGAGAAGGCGAACGGCGTCGTCCAGCTGCCGGTCCGCGTCAGGATCCAGCCGAATGCTACCGGCGAAAATATCCCGGCGACCGCACCCGCGGCATTCATTAAGGCACTCGAAGAACCGGCGTAATTGGGTGCTATGTCCATCGTCGCGGTCCACAGCGGCGAAATCGCAAAGCCGAGAAAGAACAACGCGATCGTAAAGCCGGCCAAGCCGACGACCAGGTCGTGGACGAGTATCGCCGGGATCAGCCCCGCGACGGCGAGGATCCAGCTGACGGCGATCAGCAATGACCGAGCAATCGGCAGGCTGCGGGTGCGGCGCAGCACATAATCGGTGGCGACGCCGCCGAGAAACTCCGCGAACATCGCGCTCAACAGCATCGCTGCGTAAAACAGCGAAGATTTTTTCAGATCGAGGCCGTAGTTTTTTTGGAACAGGGACGGCATCCAGGTCACATACAGCCAGCCCGTCCAGCCCTGACAAAAGTAGATGATCATCAACGGCGCCACGCGGGGCACGAGGCGCCGCCACGGCACCGGGCCGGAACCGCTCTGGCCTGGGGAAACGGCGGTCGGCAGTGCCGCCAGCTCGGCGCTGGTGATGTCCGGATGCCGGCGCGGATCCTCGTGGAAATACCACCACCACAGCGCCGCCCAGAAAGCCGACACGATGCCGAGCGCGACGAACGAGAAGCGCCAGGAGAACCAGGTGATCAGCAACGCGACGATCGGCGCCGACGCTCCGGCGCCCAGACGCCCGGCGGCATGAGTGATGCCGACCGCGGTGCCGCGCGCTTCGAGCGAGGTCCATTTCGACAGCGCGCGGGTCGCCGCCGGCAAGGTCGCGCCCTCGCCCATGCCGAGCACGAAACGCACGGCAAACAGCGAACCCAGCCCCGTTATCGCCGCGGTCGCGATGGTCGTGATCGACCACGCGAGCCCGCAAACGGTCAGCGTGCGGCGCGCGCCGAAACGGTCGGCAAACCAGCCCCCGACCAGCTGAAACGGCGCATAGGCATAGTTGAAGGCCGAGAACGCGATGCCGAGCTGGATATTGGTCAGCAGCAGATCCTTTTGGATCGAGCCCGCCGCCGCCGCGAGGTTGACGCGGTCGACAAACAGGATGAACTGCATCACAACCAGAAGGAGCAGGAAATTCCGGGTGGCGCGTCCGTTGAAGGCGAACAGCATGTCGTAGCCTCCTCCCTAAGCCGACACCAGTCTGGCAGATCGCGCGGGCCTGCGCACCCCGCGCAAACAAGACCGCCTGATTGGTCGAGCCAAGTGAACGGAGCGTAAGGCGACTATCGGGAGCGCGGAGCTTGCCTCGGCGCGGGCGACAACGACGCGGTAGTCTCTTCCTCGAAAGCGGTCGGGCTCGCTTCCTAATGCAACCGCACCCGGCTATGCTCGTGACTGGGACGGGCGTGCGAGCGACAAGGCACGGCGCCCATTCGGATTAGCGCAAATGGACGACCGGCGTAGAGATCGCGTAGAGCGCCGACTTGCGGCGATCCTGGCCGCCGATGTCGCCGGCTACTCGCGTCTGATGGGCGCGGACGAGGAGGGAACGCACGCGCGCCTCAAGGCGCATCTCGGGCAGCTCGTCGATCCGAAGATCAAGGAGCATGGGCGCCGCACCGTTAAAAATACCGGCGACGGGTTGCTGGTGGAATTTCCCAGCGTGGTGAACGCGGTGCGCTGCGCCATCGAGATCCAGCGCGCAATGGTCGATCGCAACGCCGAGATTGCCGAAGATCGGCGTATCCTGTTTCGTGTCGGGATCAATCTCGGCGACATCATTGTCGAGGACGACGACATCTTTGGCGACGGCGTCAACATCGCCGCGCGGCTCGAAGCGCTGGCCGCGCCAGGCGGCATCTGCATCTCGGGCTCGGTGCACGATCATATCGGTGACCGGCTTCCCTACGCCTTTGATGACATTGGAGAGCAAAGCGTCAAAAACATCGCGCGCCCGGTACCCGCGTATGCCATGAGCGCGGCTATCGCAGCATCGATCCCGCTCGTCCCGGTGCAGGCACCGCCCGACCCTGACCAGTCCCGCCCGATCCGGCGCCTTGGTGCCTCGACGCCACGTCTGTCGATCGTCGTGCTGCCCTTTGCCAATATGTCGAGCGACCCCGAGCAGGAATATTTTGTCGACGCGATCACCGACGATTTGACCACCGATCTCTCGCGCATCGTGAACAGCTTCGTGATCTCGCGCACCACTGCTTTTACCTACAAGGGCAAGGGGGTGGACGTCAGGCAGATCGGCAGCGAACTCGGCGTTCGTTATGCCCTGGAGGGGGAGCGTGCGGCGGCTGGGCGAGCAAGTTCAGGTCAACGTCCAGCTGATCGACGCCGAGAGCGGCAGCCACATTTGGGCCGATCGGTTCGAGACCGACCGCTCCAATCTCACAAAAGCGCAGAGCGACATCACCTCGCGTCTGGCAAGAACTCTCAAGCTGGAGCTGCTGGAAGCCGTCGGCCGCCGGATCGAACAAGACGAACCTGTAAACCTCGCCGCGAGCGATTTGGTGATGCGCGGCTGGTTTCTGTTTTACCGGCCATTGTCGCCCGCAAACCTGGATGCGGCTCAGCGGGCTTTCGAGCAGGCGCTGGAGATCGATCCGGGATCGTTCGAAGCGCATGTCGGCATCGCAACGATCTTGAACGAACGCATCCCCCTTGGATGGAGCCAATCGCGTGAACAAGATATGGCGCGCTCCGAGCAACTGCTCCGCGAAGCTTTCGAACGCAATCGAAATGACTCCTGGGCGCTCTCCGAGTTAGGGCGGCTGCGGCGGTTTCAAGGGCGCTTGACCGAAGCGCAAATCGAATTCGAAAAGGCGATCGCGCGGGACCCCAACAACACGCGCGCCATTCTCCAGTCTGGCATTACGCTCATGTTGCTGGGTCGCCCGGAAGCAGCGCTTCCTCATCTTGAGGAAGTGCTCCAGCTCAATCCGTCGTACCAGAATGTGTTCTATCGCTATTTCTGGTCGGGCTATTGCCACCTGCTTCTGGCGCACACCGACGAGGCGATAGACTTTTTCAGGAAGACCATTGCCGCAATGACGCAGCGTTATCCTGGGATGCTTGTGCTGCTTGCGGCGGCGCTCGGTCTGAGGGGCGATCTCGACGAGGCAAGAGCCACCCTGGACGAGGCGCTCAAACTCCAACCCGAGGTCAACTCTATCGCCCGAGTGCGTGCCGTCCCCATTGGCGGCGTGATCGACGTTCCTCGGCCCGTGGCACTCCAGGATAAGACCATCTTCGCCGGTCTGCGCCGTGCCGGCATGCCCGAGGAGTGACCGCAATCCCGCGCCGCACCCCAACAACCCGTAAAGTTGTCATTGCGAGGAGCGCAGCGACGCGGCAATCCAGCAGTTCACCAGGCGACCCCGGGATTGCTTCGCTTACGCTCGCAATGACGGGGCCCTTCGAGGCGCGCAGCGACGCGGCAATCCCGCGGTTCGCAAGCCGACCCCGGAATGGCTCCGCTCACGCTCGCAATGACCGCACTCCCGTCTGCAACGATCCTCTCGCCGAGAAATCAGATCACGGCGCGGGCGCGCAGGTCGGCGATCTTGGCGTCGCTGTAGCCGAGGCCGTGCAGGATCGTATCGGTGTGCTCGCCGAGGCCGGGGGTCGGGCGCAGCTTGTCGGGCTCGGGGGTGCGGGTCATGTTGATCGCCTGGCCGACGGCCTTGAGCGGGCCGAGCTTGGGGTGGTCGATCGGCCGCGCCATTTCGAGATGCTGCACCTGCGGGTCGGCAAACGTCTGGTCGATCGTGTAGATCGGCCCGCACGGCACGCCGACCTCGTTCATCAATTCGATCCAGTACGCCGCCGGGCGCTTTTTGGTGATCTCGCCGAGCCGCTCATTCAGCGCCTTCCGATTCTTCGAGCGCGCCGCACCCGTCGCGTAATCGGGATCGTCCAGCAACGCCGTCGCCTCGGCCGCCTCGCAAAAGCGGCGGAACATATGGTCGCCCGACGCGGCGATGTTGATCTGCCCGTCCGCGGTTGGGAACACACCGGTCGGGATCCCGGTCGGGTGGTCGTTGCCGGCTTGCTTGGCGACCTCGCCCGCCATCAGCCAGCGCGACCCTTGGAAATCGAGCATAAAGATCTGCGCTTCGAGCAACGAGGTGTGCACCCACTGCCCCTCGCCCGAATTTTCGCGCTCGATCAGCGCC
>DATMKU010000380.1:0-6130 GCA_035570935.1 Allostellaceae bacterium | reverse complement strand
GGCTGCGCAATCAACCGCGATCAGCGCTCACCATTTGGTTTCACGAGCGAGTCCTGCGGAATCGGGGGCCGCCTACGCAAGACAACGGTCGTGGCGCTGGCGCGAAAGCTGCTGGTCGCGTTCTGGAAATATGTGACCGCAGGTGTCGTCATCGAAGGCGCCACGATGAAGGCCCCTTGACGAACATGGCAAACAGAATCCCGTCATCTTCCAGGACCTGATCAGTTCTGGCGGATCCAGGTGGACGAACCGAAGCAAACCATGGCCTGAAACGCCGCTTTCGAGAATGGTTCTCGTCTTCCTGAGCCTTGCCCGCCGCAAGCGGGATGTTGGTGCAGCCGTCGTGAACGGCGACCGAATGTGAGGTTGATCGTGCTCGGAAACGGGCCGCGTCTTGCAATTGGGCTCGGACCTCGGATACCGGAGCGAAGACTGGAGATTTACATGTCCCGCTGACACTAAGGAACTTGACTTGAACGACCCCCATGTGAGGTTTGCTCGGCGTTCACTCGCGTTGCGGCCTGCACACTCGCGCAGTCCCCAACTTCGTGACCGCTATCCGGGGGCTTCAGACATTTCGTCGCCTCCATGCCTGCCCCGGTTGCTTCCGGCTGGAGCGGTCGCCGGGCGGGGCTTGCACCCGCTGGAAAACGCCGCCTTATCACGGCGCACGTGGATGACAGCCGTTTTTTTCCTCGCCGCCCCCAGTCGCGAGTATGACGGAAAGGGCAGGGTACCAAGCCTCAAAATCCGAGCCTCTCGGTGGGTGGTGCTGCACCACCCGTAAGCTTGCCCTCCCGAGCGATTATCGGTGTTCTCGCGCTCGCCACCTCTTGCACCAGCGTTCTCAGCATCGCCTCGGTGAAGCTGTGGAAATCGCGCGCGGCAAGGACAAAGGCGCCGGGACCGCCGATAACGTTGTGCCGGTAGTAATCTTCGAGCCACGGCTCCTCGGTCAGGATCGCCAACCCGTTGATCGTAATCCCGGCTTTGACGATCTTGTCGCGCACGGCCTGCGGCGGCGCGCCGAGATTGGCGATCCCGTCGCCGGAGAGGTCGATCAGCCGGCGCGCCGCCGGCTGCGGCAGACGGTCGAACTGCGCCGCGGCGGCAGTGAGCGCCGGGCCGATCGCGGTCAGCCCGCGCGAGCTTCGCGTCGTCGCATGCAGGGCGGCGGCGAAGCCCGCGGCGCTGCGGCTGTCGATGAGGCGCGTCCAACCGACGGTGACGGCGATCTCGTCGGGGTCCGACCATTCCAGAACCAGGGCTTCGATGCCGCCCGGAGCGGCGGCGATCACCCGCAACAGCCGAGCGTCGCCGAAGGCGCGGGCAATGCCGTCGCGCTGCAGGATGTACGAATCGGCCGTCACGCTGGCGGAGACGTCGATCGCCATCACGATCGCCAAGGCGGCCGCACGCGCCGAGGCCGCGGCGAGCCACATCGTCGAGGCAATCAAAAACAACAAAGACAGGCGGCGCATCGGAATGTCGTTTCGACACCGGCCGGAGGCTGCGATTTTCGATCGCAGGTTGCCGCAAAGCCTACTTTCGGCGCCATTGGGGCGCTATAAGCTGACTTCGCGGCAGACCGGGAGGGACGAGGATGAAGCGGACGATTGCGGCATGCGCCGGACTTGCGCTCGGCATGGTGGCGCTCGGCGCTTTCGCGGCGACAAAACACCCGGCGGCAAAGGGCGCGGCAAAGGGCCCCCCGGCTTGCAGCGCGCTGACCTTTCGCGCGGTGGCTTCGGGGGCGAGCGACGGCGACCAGCAAGCCGGGTTCTACCGGTCGCGCTACGGCACGCTGGCGCTGCATGCCGATGTCAAGGGCGGCCAGCCGACGGACTATTTCGTCCTCGCCGACGGCAAGAAGCTCGCCGCCGCACCGGCGAGCCTCCCCGATTGGGCGGCGAACTGCGCCGTGCAAAAGAAATTGCCCAAGCCGGCCGCGGCTGGGACCGCGCCGTGCACCGGCCAGCGCTTCAGGGTCGTCCTCGCCCATGACGCCAGCCAACGCCTGGCGCTGCTCTACGGGTTCGACGGCTCGGCCTGGCATTATTGCAGCGCCGGCAGCTATTGACCCGATGTCGCGGCGGCCTGCCGACGGCGCGGCGTCTCGCCGTTTCGCGGCCATTGCCACCGCATCAGTGCCGCATGTAATATTATGTTTATCTATCGTTGTGAGCGACACGGCTCGGCGGGCTGCGATTGTGGCTGGCCAAGAAAAGTAAAGAAACGGCCAACCCGTTTTGGAACGCCGGTTGGTTGCCGACATTAGGGAGAGTACGCGATGCTCGAGTTGTTGGATCGGCAGACCAAGCTGACGGCGAACCAGTGGAAGATCGCCGGCGCCGCGACGCTTGGCGACATGCTCGATTTCTTCGACTTCTTTCTGATCGGCTTTGTTCTGGCGTTCGTCGTAAAAGACTGGCATCTGAACTACGGGCAGTCGGGCGCGATCCTGCTCGCCTCGGGGGTCAGCGCGCCGTTCGGCTCGCTGCTGTACGGCTTGATGGCAGACAAGATCGGCCGGCGCCCGGCGCTGATCACCGCGGTGCTGAACGTCTCGCTGGCGACCGGGGCGATGGCGCTGACGCCGGAAGGAGGATGGATCTATCTGGTCGTCTGCCGCTTTTTTGTCGGGTTCGCGGTAACCGGCCTCTATTCGGTCGATATCACCCTGATGCAGGAGTTCTCTCCGGCCAGCAAGCGCGGCTGGTTCACCGGGATCACGACGACGATGCTGCCCGCGGGCCAATTGCTGGCAGCACTGCTGGGCGCGTTTGCCGCACCCTATATCGGCTGGCGGGGAATGGTCGCGGTCGGGTTGCTGCCGGCCTTTCTGTGCCTCTACATCCGCGCTTTCGTCCCCGAATCGCCGTACTGGCTGCTGCGCCAGGGCCGGGTCGAGGAGGCGCGGCGGGCGCTCGCCTGGGCGCTGAAGATGGATCCCGCGCAAATTGCCTTGCCCGCGGTGCCGCCGGTGATCGAGCACACGCGGTGGCTCGAGATCTTCAAATACCCGCGCAGCATTATCGCCGGCTGCCTGACCGGGCTGACCCAAACCGGCGGGGTCGCACTGGCGCTGTGGATGGTGACCTTGTTCGTCATGGTGCTCAAGATCACCCCGTCCGAGGCATCCAAGCTGGTGATTTGGGTCAGCCTCATGGCGATCGCCGGCCGGTTCTTCTGCTCGTGGATATCCGACGCGTGGGGACGCCGCGCCTCGGGCATCGTCAGCTGCCTGGTCGCGGCGCTGTTCATGTCGTTGGCGGGTTATCTGCACAACGTCTTCATCGGCGGCATGTCGATGTTCTTCTTGATGATCCTGCTGCAAAGCTTCATGGGCAGCGGCAATTACTCGATCGTCGGGCCTTATATGGGCGAGATGTGGCCGGCGCGGCTGCGCGGCAGCGGCATGGGGTTCGTCTATGGCGTCGGCAACCTCGGCAAGTTCATCGGCCCGGCCGGTTTGGCGCTGATCGCCGGTTCGTCGAACCTTGTCAGCCCCAAGGCCACGCTCGATGCGCTGGTCCCGGGGTTCAACTATTTCGCGTTCTGGTACGTGCTCGGCGCGCTCGCCTTCTGGCTGATCGGGATGGAGACTCGCGGCCGGACGATCGACGAGATCGATGCCGAGCTGAATAAGCCGAGAGTGTCTTCCGAGCGCGTTCCCGCCGTCTAGCCGGCGAAAACGGGCGTCCGGCACGGCCGGTCAGCGGTTGTGGGTCCAGTCGTCGCGCCACAAGAAGTCGGGGCCGAGCTGGTCGAGGCTCGGGCAGCCGATCTGGGCCATGACGAGGTCGATCTCGTTTCGAAAGATGTCGACCGCCTTTTTGACACCGGGTCCGCCGCCGACGACCGCGCCGTATAAGGTCGGACGCCCAAAAAACACGAACTGCGCGCCGAGGCAGAACGCGATCAGGATGTCGGCGCCGCGCCGCACCCCGCTGTCGAGCATGATCGTGAGCCTGTCGCCGACCGCAGCCTTGATGGCCGGCAGGGCGTCGAGCGAGGCCGGCGCCTGGTCGAGCTGACGGCCGCCATGGTTTGAGACGATGATGCCGTCGACGCCGATCTCGGCAGCGCGCAGCGCATCGGCCGGGTTCAGGATGCCCTTGACGATCAGCGTTCGCGGGAACAACCGGCGATAGCGTTCGAGATCATGCCAGGTCTGCGCCGCGGCCGGGGTCTGGGTCCGCCCAAATTGGATGACCTCCGCCGTGCTCGCCCCGTTGCCGGCGTGCGGCGCCCAATTGCCGAGAGTCGGCGCCCCGCCGTTTCGGACGTAGTCGAGAACCCAGGCGGGATGGGTTAGAGCCTCGGCAATGATCGACGGCTTCAGCTTGAATGCCTCCAAGACGCCGCCATTGCGGACATTCGAAAAGCCGTTGCGGAAATTGCGCTCGCGCTTTGGATGAACCGGTACATCCACAGTCAGCACCAGGGCGTCGAGACCGTTGTCGCACGCCCGGCCGACCAGCGCATCGGTGACGGCCGCGTCCTTCGCGGCATACATCTGAAACCAGGTGTTGTGCGGGGCGATGCGGGCGGCCTCTTCCATCGAGGCGTTGCTGCCGCCGGACATAATGTAGGGGATGTTGGCGTCAGCCGCCGCCTGCGCCAGCAACAATTCTCCGCCGCGCCGTTGATAGAGGCCGACGCCGCCGGTCGGCGAGATGCCGAACGGGCTCGCATACGTGCGACCAAATATCGTCGCCGACTGGTCGCGCTTCGAGACGTCGACCAGATAGCGCGGCAATAATTGATGCTTGCGAAACGCGGCGCGGTTGCGCTCCAGACCATTCTCGTCCTCGACACCGCCTTCGATATAGTCAAACATAACCTTTGGCAATTTACGCTTCGCCATCCGGTGCAGGTCTTCGATATTGATCGCTTGTTCGAGTTTCATGGTTCGTTGACCTCAGACGGAATAGCGTTTCTTCCATTTGTCATTCCCGCGAAGGCGGGAACCTATGGACGAGGGATTCCTTGGATCGCAGCGCAGGACTGTCTATACGAATCATCTCCACTACCCAAGGCCGCTTGTGTTTAAGACGAGACACTTAGTGTGGCGATCTGAAATAGGTTAGTCATCGGGGGTCGCGGCGGCGCGCGCCTGTCGGGCGGCGTTGATCTTACGCAGGATATCCTCGCCCTTAGCCTTTCACAGGTAGCGTCGGGGATTTTGGTTGCGCGGCGCCAGGAAGCCAGCGATCGCCTCGGCCAGTTCGAGGGTCGAGGCAAAGCCCTTCTCGGTGATGAACGCGGTCAGATCGCGGAAGAAGCGCTCGACCAGGTTCATCCAGGACGACGAGGTCGGCGTATCGTACATGTGGAAGCGGGCATGGCGGTCGAGCCAGCGGGTGACCGCGGGGTGTTTGCGAGTGGCGTCATTATCGGCGATGACGTGGATGTCGAGATCGGCCGGGGTGTCGTCGTCGATGGTTTTAAGAAAGGCGAGCCATTCCTGAAGGCGGTGGCGCGTCGCCAGCTGGGTGATCAGCTTTCCCTCGAGATAGTTGAGCGCGGCAAACAGGGTCAGCGTGCCATGGCGATTACCGCACCAACGGACGGCGCGAGACCGTCACGTTCGGTAAGTACGGTCCCGCGGGGCTGTCGCTTGCTCGGAGCTGTGCATTGACGCCAAGCGGGCCATCGCCGAGGGGCGATCACCGGAAATCGAGCTGACAAGTGAGGGTTCCCGACGACCGCACGAGCACATACATGCCGTCCCGGTTCGTCATCTTGTAATTTTTCTCTTTTGGTGTCAGATGCTTAAGGGCCGCGTCTGTCAGCATTTGGGCATGCCTCCGCGAAAAAACGCCGTCAGGCCATTTTCGGGCATCCTCATGACAATATGCTTTTTAATTCATCCGCTTAGCATGAGAAAAAGACGGTCATAGGCGCTCTGACCCTGACGGAATCGAGCCAAATCGAATTGTGCAATGGGAAAGGAGACCGTCAGCCAGTCCGTCAGACACCGTCTTTGCCGGCCAATAATCCCCGAAGGGTGCCGGATGATTTATACAGGTCTGTCAGCGGCTTATGTCGGTTTACAGGATACTGTGGGATACCCTGGGATGGGCCAAAATCATTCCCACTCGATCGTGCCGGGGGGTTTTGAGGT
>DATMKU010000379.1:0-23726 GCA_035570935.1 Allostellaceae bacterium | reverse complement strand
CGCCGCGGCAGGCGCCGCGCTTGGTCACGAAATTGTAGATGCCGCCCTTGCCCTCGGCGTCGCCCGGGTACCAGTTCTGCACGGTCGAATACTTGATCTGCGCATCCTCGTGCGCGATCAGCTCGACAACCGCGGCATGGAGCTGGTTTTCGTCGCGCTGCGGTGCGGTGCAGCCTTCGAGATAGCTGACATAGGCGCCCTTGTCGGCGACCAGCAAGGTGCGCTCGAACTGCCCGCTCTTGGCCGCGTTGATGCGGAAATAGGTCGAAAGCTCCATCGGGCAGCGCACGCCCGGCGGCACATAGGCGAACGAGCCGTCGCTGAACACCGCCGAATTCAACGCCGCGAAAAAATTGTCGTTCGGCGGCACCACGGTCCCGAGGTATTTGCGGACGAGATCGGGGTGCTCGCGCACCGCCTCGCCAAACGAGCAGAAGATGATGCCGAGCTTGCCGAGCTCTCCCTTGAAGGTCGTCGCAACCGAGATGCTGTCGAACACCGCATCGACCGCGACCCCGGCCAGCGCCTCTCGCTCCCGGATCGGGATGCCGAGCTTTTCGTATGTGCGCAGCAGCTCGGGATCGACCTCATCCAGGGATTTTGGCCCGGCGTTCTGCCGTGGCGCCGAATAATAGGTAGCGGCCTGGTAGTCGATCGGTGCCAAGTTGAGCTTGGCCCAATTGGGCGGCGTCATCTTCTGCCAGGCGCGAAACGCCGCAAGCCGCCATGCGAGCAGCCATTCGGGTTCGCCCTTTTTGGCCGAAATGAAAGCGACCGTTTCCTCGGTCAGGCCAGGCGGCGCCTCATCGGCTTCGATGTCGGTGACAAAACCGTATTTGTAGCCCGCCTGCGACAGCGCGCGGACGGTATCGAGAGTATCGATTGAAGCAGTCATGCGATTGTTCTTGGCTCGTCAGTTCGGAGCAGGATGGGCGACGGTAGCGGCCCGATGGGGCACAAAAGCCGAAGGCGTCAGCATCGCATCGAGCGACACCGCCGCCAGCGCCTCTGAGACCGCCCGGTTGATCGCCGCCCAGTGCGGCCGGGTCGGGCAGTAACTGGTGCGCGCACATTCGGCGACATGCACCGAGCACTGCGTCAGCCCGATGTCGCCGTCGATCGCGGCAACCACCTCGGCGACCGAGATCGCGGCCGCTCGGCGCGCCAGGCGATAGCCGCCGGCGGACCCGCGCGTCGCCGTGACCAGCCCGGCATGCGCCAGACTTTTGAGGATCTTGGCGACCGTCGCCCGCGGCAGACGCGTCTCGGCCGCGACCGACGCGGCGGTCAGTTGCCGATCGGGATCGGCCGCCAGCCTCGTAGCGACGATGACGCCGTAATCCGCAAGTTTGCTGAGGATGATCATCAGCCGGGCGATCTCGCTTTCGGTGAGCAGCCCAATTCGGACTGATCTGGTACGCAATAGATCGGGGTTAACCGCTCCTCGGTCAACCCCCAAGGCCGAGGCACTCGCCGGCAGGGGGTCGCAGGCGCCCGCGACTTGGGGTCGCGGTCCCGGCGAAACGGAGGTTCTTGCTCGACCAAGAGGAGGTGAGGCCCTGGCCGAGAGCACGGGTTGCCTTGAATGCGCCGGGGGTATTGCTTTCGCAACCCCGCCGCCCTAATCCGAGGTCGGGACGGCGGCAACGGCCGAAGGATGTGCAAAGTGGGCGACCAGATCGAGCGGGCGCTCGGCGAGATCAAATTCGACCGCGATGGGCTGGTGCCGGCGATCGCCCAGCAACACGACACCGGCGAAGTCCTGATGGTCGCGTGGATGAACCGCGAGGCGGTGCGCACGACCCTGGAGGAAGGCCGCGCCTGCTATTGGTCGCGCTCGCGCCGCAAATTGTGGCGCAAAGGCGAAACCTCGGGCCAGGCGCAGCTGCTGCGCGAGCTGCGCCTAGACTGCGACGGCGACACGGTGCTGCTGCTGGTCGACCAGCCCGGCGTCGCCTGCCATACCGGCCGGCGCAACTGTTTTTTCCGCGCCTGGCGAAGGGGCGGCTGGGCAGTCATCGCCGAACCGCAGATCGACCCGCAAACACTCTATCCCGAGGGAAGCGCGGCGTCCTGAACGCAAACGCAGCTTCCTGAAAAGGCTCGGCGGCGCCTATTGCAGCGGCGGGCAGGCCAGATGCGCCTGGATCTGGGCCATCATGTCGGAGTTGAACATCTGATTGGCGCATTGCGCGTTGTACTGGTTGACGTGGGCGTTGTAGCGCGCGGTTGACTGGTCGGCGTCGCCGACGACGGGCCCGATCGAGGCCTGATACGCTTGATCGCGCTGTGCCAGCAGCGCCTTGTACTGCGCCTCCGAATCCGCGTTGTTGACGTCGATATGCTGCCGCGCCTGCAGCAGCTGGGCGTCGAGGTCGGCGACACGTTGGCGGGCGGCGGCGAGCGCCTGGGTCTTGGCCGACATGTCGGCCGACAAGGTCGCAACCCCCTGTTGCTGGCACAAGCACGCGGTGATCGCGGCCGGGTCGCTCGACATTTGCGCTCGCACCGGATTCGATCCGGCCAGCACCGACAGCGCGATGCCGACAAAGACCGCGCAAGCCCCGCCAAAAGTGGGTGCCATGGTTCCCCCTCCCCTTGTCGTCCCGGAAAGCCCCTGGAAAAGAACGCCCTCAATAATCTGTAGTAGCCCGCGCCGAACCTTCGGCCATCTCGCGCATCGAGGTGGCCGCGCGATGGCCGAGTTCTTCAGCCTTGTCCCATAAATCATTGCGCGCCTGGATTGCAATCTCGCGTTCTCGGCGGCTCGCCGGCAGCAGCATCGCGATCGCGGCACCGGCGGCGATCCCGGCAAGACCAAGGAGCAGCGGGGTTCGCTCGACGGCGTCGATCATTCGCCCGCCGGCCTGGCGCACGCGCTCGCCCGAATCGAGCGGATGCGCGACAAACCCGCCGGCCTGTTCGATCGCCGCGCCGCCGCGGTCATACACCGAACGCAGCGCCCCTTGCGCGGCACTCGCCGCCTGATGCAACCAGCCGTCGCCGTCGGCCGCAGAGGGCCGGGCCGGCTCTTCGACGGGCAGGGCAACGATCTTCTCGGCCGGGGGTGCCGATTCGGCGCCGCGACGAGACATAAATTCGTCGAGGAGACCGAGGTTTTCGGCGACGAGCCAGGCGATGCCGAGACCGATCAGCGCAAATGCCGCCGGATCGGCGCGACCGCCACCGCGGCGCCCGATCTTGCCAATCCGGCCGAGAAAGCCGTTCAACATGTCCGCTCCTTTGTCAACGAGACGCGGCGGCGCCAATTCGGCGGCGAGCAAGTCCGCTTCACCAGCGAGGCGTGCCCGGGTGCGCGCGATTTCCACTTCGATCTCGTCCATCGAGCGGTCGAAACCGGTCGTCATGACATCCACTCCTTGAACCGGGCGCCATCCTCGCGCAGCGTGTTGAGGGTTCGGCGGGGGACGAGCTTGTGCCCGGCGAGCCAGCGCTTCCCGAAAAACAGTATCAGCGCCGCGGTGACCAGCACCGCCGCCCCAATGATCAGCGCCGCGAGCCACGGGCGCAAAACGGTCGACAACCCGAGCACCGCCGCGGCCAGCAGTAACAGCCAGGCGCTAAAAGCGAGAAATCCGCCGATCGCGACCGTGGTCAGCCCGCGGCTGAGGCGGCGCCCCTTTTCCGCGAGCTCGAGCTTAAAGAGTGCGATTTCGAGCCTGAAAAGCTTGGCCAAATCTTCGGCGAGGTCGGCGAACAAGACGCCGACCGGGCGTTCCGGCCGCGGCCGGTATGATGCTTCTTCGGGCTCGGCGGCGAAATCGTCAGGCGCCGTCACGGCAGTTCCTGCGCTTGCGACGGCGGTGGCCAATCAGTGAGCCGGCCGTTGCCGGTGGCGCTCGACACCGCGGCGGCGACCGTGGTTTCGGTGGCTCTGGCGACGGATGCGGCCGACGGCTCTATCCGGCGGGAGGCTGCCCAAAAACGGCCGGCAATAAAACCGAGGGCCACCGCCCCGGCGACAAACAGCACGGGCCGGCGGCGTGCCGCTTGTTCGACATCGACGGCGAGTTCGGTCCAATGGCGGGCGCGGACGGCCTCGGCCAGCGCCTCGATCTGGCGCGCGGCGCAATCGGCGTATCGCGCCGCCGTCGGGCTCTGCGAGCGCTCGAACGAGCGCGCCGCCGAGCGTACGGCCTCGGCGGCGCCTGCGACCTGCGCCGCGGCGCAGGTCCTTTGTTCGTCCACGGCAGAGAGTGCCGCCGCTTGGGCGGCGCAGGCGAGTTCGGTCAGGATCATCTTGGCCCGTGCAATGCTCGGCTGCGCGTCGACGCCTGGTGTCGAGGGGGTCGCCTCAGCCATGATTTCACTCCCGCGGTTGCGATGCCGTGTTTCAATCAGGAAAAGGCCACGACGACACGTCACCCGTGATTGTCGGCAAAACAACCGCATGCGGCGCCGGGTTCCGACGGCGCGTAATAATGGAGCGCTGCCGAACCACTGCCACAGTTTTCCGATAATAATAGCGCACCAGCGGGGGTTGGGAGCCCGGTATATTGGGTCGTGGGGGATGGGGGTAATTTTCAGCGCGCTCAAAATGGCCGCGGCCAATGGCTGACCGGCTGCGGGCCGATCCGGCCGATCGGCCGGCGATGTCGCGCGGCCGACAACCGCCGCCGTCCCGTCCGCCGCGGCCGCCGCGGCGCGGCGGGGGCGGGCGATCCCGGCGCGGCGGATTTATCCGGTTCGCTGTCCTATTGTTGTTGTGGACGGCGATCGGCGGCGGCGGTGTCGCCGGCTATTTCGCGCTGACCCTGCCCGACACCAGCCAATTGGCGCAATCGCAGCGGCGCCCGAGCGTCACGATCCTCGCCGCCGACGGCAGTCTGCTCGCGACTTACGGCGATCTGTTCGGCCAGCCGCTGACCTTGAAGGAGATGTCGCCCTATCTGCCCGAGGCGGTCATCGCGACCGAGGACCGCCGGTTTTACAGCCATTTCGGCATCGACCCGATCGGGCTGGCGCGCGCGGCGCTGGCCGATCTCGCCGCCGGCCGCGTCGTCGAAGGCGGCAGCACGATCACCCAGCAACTGGCAAAGAACCTGTTCCTGACACCCGAGCGGAGCCTCGCGCGCAAAATCCGCGAAACCCTGCTGGCACTGTGGCTCGAACATCGGTTCACCAAGGACGAGATCCTCGAAATCTATCTGAACCGGGTCTATCTGGGCGCCGGCGCCTACGGCGTTGACGCCGCCGCGCACCGCTATTTCGGGATCTCGGCGCGGCGGCTCGATCTCTACCAAAGCGCGATGATCGCGGGCCTCTTGAAGGCGCCGGCGCGGTTCAACCCGACCCGCGACCGCGAGTTGGCCGCGGCGCGCACCGCCCAGGTGCTCGCCAACATGGTCGAAGCCGGTTTTATCAAACAGAGCGGGGCCGCGGCGGCAAACCGGGAGGAAAGCGCGCTTGGGGCGATCGCCGTTGCGCGGCCGGGGAACCGCTATTTCGCCGACTGGGTCGCCGCCCAGTTGGCTGATTTTGTCGGTCCGGACAGCCGCGACCTGACCGTCGTCACCACCCTCGACCCGCGCATGCAGGCAGCGGGGGAAGCCGCCATCGCCGGCGCGATCACCCACAACGGCGCCAAAGACGCGGTCAGCCAGGGTGCGCTGGTGGCCATGTCCATCGATGGCGCGGTGCGCGCGATGGTCGGCGGTCGCAGCTACGATTCGAGCCAATTCAACCGCGCGACCCAGGCGCAGCGCCAGCCGGGCTCGGCGTTCAAGCCGTTCGTCTACCTCGCCGGGTTGGAGGCGGGGTTGCGCCCGTCCGACCATTTTGTCGACGGCCCGATCCAGATCGGCGGCTGGCGGCCGCGCGATTACGGCGACCGCTATCTGGGCGACATGACCCTGGCCGAGGCATTGGCGCAATCGATCAACACGATCGCGGTGCAGGTGACGTTGCGCGCCGGCGTCGACAACATCGTCGCCGTCGCCCACCGGCTCGGCATCGCCTCGCCGCTGACGCGCGACGCCAGCATCGCGCTTGGCACCGACGCCGTGAATTTGTTGGAGCTGACCTCGGCCTATGCGCCGTTCGCCAATGGCGGCACCGGGGTGTGGCCCTATGGCATCGCCGAGATCCGCGACGGCAAGGGCAACTACTTGTTTCGCCGCAACGGTTCGGGGCCCGGCCGGGTCGTCAGCCCGGAATTCGAGGGCGACATGAACGAGATGCTGGCCGGAGTCATCGACCATGGCACCGGCCGCAGCGCGCTATTGCCGCGGCCGGCCGCGGGCAAGACCGGCACCACCCAGGATTACCGCGACGCGTGGTTCATCGGCTACACCGCCGATCTCGTCGCCGGCGTGTGGTTCGGCAACGACGACAACGCGCCGATGGACAAGGTCGTCGGCGGCTCGTTGCCGGCGCAGACCTGGCGCACCTTTATGTTGGCCGCGACCCGGTCGATGCCGGTTAGGGCATTGCCGAGCGCGCCGGCGCCGCCGGGTGTGGCGATGATCCCGGCGCCGGTCCGGGGCTTTTTCGACACTCTGCTCGGTCTCTTCCGCCCGCCGCCCCAGCCGGCGACGACGACGATGATCCGCTGATGCTCGAATTGTCGTGACTTGACGCAGCATCAAAATTCGTTGGCTCCTCCTTACGCCCGACCAGCCGACGGTGGGCGCCGGAGATTCGTCGAATCTGATCCCAATTCGGGCTCAGATAGCATCTCGGAGTGGGCATGAGCGAAACTGCTGCATCCTCCGCTGTCGAGCTCCGGCGGGGCACCGTGGGCGAGGTTTTCGGGGTGGCGCTGCGGCTCGGGCTGACCTCGTTCGGCGGCCCGATCGCCCATCTCGGCTATTACGAGCGCACCTATGTGCGGCAGCGGCAGTGGCTCACGCCCGACGAATATGCCGGGCTTGTCGCCTTGTGCCAGATGGTGCCGGGCCCGGCCAGCAGCCAGGTCGGCTACCTGATCGGATTGCGCCGCGCCGGCTGGGGCGGAGCGTTTGCCGCCTGGGCCGGGTTCACCTTGCCCTCCGCGATCGTGATGTTCGGGTTCGCGCTGCTGGCGCCGCGGCTCGAAGGCCCGGCGACCGACGCGGTTTTGCACGGGTTGAAGCTGGTCGCGGTCGCGGTTGTAGCGCAGGCGGTGTGGAGCATGGCTCGAAATCTGTGCCCCGACCGAGCGCGGGCCGCCCTGGCGCTGCTCGCGGCGGCGTTGCTGCTGGTGGCAACCGGCTCATTTTTCCAGATTGCAGCACTCGCGATCGGTGCCTTCGGTGGGGCGCTGATGTGCCGCGACCTCCCGGCCGCACCGGCGCTGCCGGTGATGCCGGTCTCGTTGCGAACGGGCGGGGTGGCGCTGGCGGTTTTTCTGATCCTGCTGGTGGCGTTGCCGCTCGCCGGTGCTGCGGCGCCGCACAGCCTGCTGGCGCTGGCGGGCATCTTCTACAAGGCGGGCGCTTTGGTGTTCGGCGGCGGCCATGTCGTCTTGCCATTGCTGCGCGACGCCTTGGTGCCGCGGGGCTGGCTGTCGGACAACGCCTTTCTCGCCGGCTACGGCGTGGCCCAGGCGATTCCAGGGCCGCTCTTCACCTTTTCCGCGTATCTCGGCGCGATCGTCGCACCGGCGGGCGACGCATTGCTGTGGTCGGCCGTTGCCCTCATTTTCATGTTCCTGCCGGGGTTGCTGATCGCCTTGGCAGGTCTGCCGGTGTGGCTGTGGCTCGGCCATCACCCGGCCGCCCGGGCGGCGCTCGCCGGGATCAACGCCGCTGTCGTCGGGGTTCTTGGGGCGGCGCTCTACAATCCGATCTGGTTGAGCGCCGTCGGCAACGGCCGCGATGTCGCGATCGCTTTGGCGGGCTTTCTGCTGCTCGAACGCTGGCGGGTCCCGCCGCTCGCCATCGTGATCTTTTGCGTCGCCGCCGCCTCGATGTCAGAATTCGTCCCGTAATCTCGGGTGGGTTTTCGGCGCCGTCTGGACACCGATTCGCCGTGGGCCGCGGTCTCTCCGATGCTGTTCGCAAGGTTGCTTCCGCACCGTGGGCGGCTCTCGTTCTTCGCCATTTTCCTGCCGTCATTTCTGCCGTTGAGTGCGGTCGTCGCGTCGCGGCCAATCGGGTCCCGCGAGGACCGGCGACGAGGGTCGCCGGGATCGTGGGATCGGGCTGAGCGGCAGGCGCGCGATATGCCGGTACCGGGGGGATGCGGCGATGGCGAGGGGATTGCTTGTTTTGTGGGTTCTGGCGATCGGCATTGCCGACGCCCATGCTGCGGCACCGTCGGCGAGCGTTTATCTCGAAGATTTGACCTGGCCCGAATTGCGCGCCGACATCGCGGCGGGCAAGACGACGATACTGGTGCCGATCGGCGGCACCGAGCAGAACGGCCCGCACATGGCGCTCGGCAAGCACAATGTCCGGGTCAAAGTGCTGGCGGGGAAGATTGCCCAGGCGCTCGGCGACGCGCTGGTGGCGCCGGTCATCGCCTATGTGCCCGAGGGCAACATCGATCGGCCGGAGGGGCATCTGAAATTCCCCGGCACGATCACCGTGCCGCCGGACGCGTTCGAGAAGACCCTCGAATACGCCGCGAAGAGTTTCAAGCTCGCCGGCTTCCGCAACATCGTCTTTTTGGGCGACCATGGCGGCTACCAAAAGGATGACGAGGCGGTGGCGCAGCGCCTCGACCGCGAATGGGCAGGCACACCCGTTCGCGCCCATGCGCTGACCGAATATTACCGCGCGAGCGAGGACGAGTTCGGCCAGTTGCTGAAAAGCAAGGGCTACAGCGAGGCCGAGATCGGGACCCATGCCGGGCTGCTCGACACCTCGCTGATGATGGCGACCGATCCGAGCCTGGTGCGCGCCGATATGCTGGGCGAGACCAAGCCCGGCGACGGGACCCACGGCGATCCGCGCCGGTCGAGTGCCGCTCTCGGCCAAATCGGCGTCGATCTGATCGTGACCCGCACCGTCGCGGCGATCAGAACCGCTACCGCCGGCCATTGAGGCCATCTGGGCTGCGCGGCGCGGCACCAGCGCGTTATCGCACCTTTTGTTTGGAGGTCTCCTTGCCCCAGCAGATTCGCCGCTGGCTCCGCGGCGCTTTGTGGATCGTTCCGTTGCTCGCGCTCGGGGCTTGGATCAGCGGATTGCCGATCTGGCCCGCCGGCAGCGTGAAAGGCGGCTATGGCCTGTTATGCTCGGCAGCGGCGGCGATCGTGCACGTGGCGCAATCCGCGGTCTCGCCAAAACAGCCTCCTGCACCTGCCGCGCCGGCTCCGGCAGCGGCATCAGCGGCGCCGGCCCCGAGCCCGATCCAGACGGTGGCCGGGATGCCGCCGGTCCTCAATCCCGCGAACCTTTACAGTGCGGCCGGCGCCGATATGTTCAGCCCGGCCGTGGCGGGCGCGTTGCCGCGGGTCTATGTGCCGAATTTGCGGTCCAACGATGTTTATGTGATCGACCCGGCGACCCGCAAAGTGGTCGATCGCTTTCCGGTCGGGTTTCTTCCCCAGCACGTCGTACCTGCTTGGGATTTGCAAACCCTGTGGGTCGCCAACAACGGGCGGCGGCGCTCGGATGGCAGCCTGACGCCGATCGACCCCAAGACCGGCAGGCCCGGCCCCAGCGTGCCGGTCGCCGACCCCTACAACATGTATTTCACGCCCGACGGCAAGTCCGCGATCGTCGTCGCCGAACGATTGAAGCGGCTCGATTTCCGCGACCCGCACACGATGGCATTGCAGCAGTCGGTGCCGACGCCGGGCTGCTCGGGCGTCAACCACGCCGATTTCTCGATCGACGGCCGCTATGCGATCTTCACCTGCGAGTTTCGCGGCGGCGGGCTCGTCAAGGTCGATATGGTCGACCGCAAGGTGCTGGGATATCTAAAGCTCGACGCCCGCGGCATGCCGCAAGACATCCGCATTTCGCCCGACGGCAAGGTGTTTTTTGTTGCCGACATGCTCGCCGACGGGGTCTTTGTCGTGGATGGCGACAGTTTCACCAGGGTGGGCTTTATCCCGACGGGTATCGGCACGCACGGTCTCTACCCGAGCCGCGACGGCACCAAGCTATATGTCTCGAACCGCGGCTCGCACAAGGTTCACGGCCAGCCGCATGGGCCGGGCAGCATCAGCGTCATCGACTTCGCCACCCGCACCGTCGAGAAGACCTGGCCGATCCCGGGCGGCGGCAGCCCCGACATGGGCAATGTCAGCGCCGACGGCAAGCAGCTGTGGCTGTCGGGCCGCTACGACAATGTCGTCTACGACATCGACACAACGACGGGCGCGGTGACCCAAACCCGCGTCGGCAAGGAGCCGCACGGCCTGACCGTCTGGCCGCAGCCCGGCCGCTATTCCTTCGGCCACACCGGCAACATGCGCTAGAGCAGTTTCCCACCGAGTTGCCACGGGATCATTGCGAGGAGCGGAGCGAAGGCGCAATCCCGACCGGACGACGCTCAGCGGCCCGAGATTGCTTCGCTGCGCTCGCAATGACCAAATCCGAGACTGGCGGCCCGACCTGATCGAAAACTGCTCTAGCTGATCGGGCGAGACGCTTCGGAATCCCGTTTGGCCGACAAAATGGATGTCCGCTCTCGACCAAAGCGGAGTCACGACGCTTCGCAGCGCAGCCCCGCGTGAACGATTCCCTCAATCTTCGGCGCCTTGCTTTCGTGCGACAATGCGCCTGATCAACTTGCCCGATGACACGCTGCCTACTTGTTCGTCCAGCAGCACCCGAGTCGCTGTCAGGGCATGTAGTACCCGTTCCGGCTCGAAGGCCGCATAGAGACGCCCGTGCTCGTCCCGCCTGTCAGCACCTTCGGTCACCCGCCAGCTCAGATAAAGGATGCCGCCTGGGACAAGGATGGCGAGAAGCCTCTCGATCGCGGGCGTGATCGCTTCGGCCTCCAGATGCATGATGACGGTCTCGCAGAGGACGTTGGCAAAGCTGCTTTCGGCGATGCCATCGAGGCCCGGAAGGATGGCCGTGCTAAAATCGATCTGCGGATACCGCCTCCGCGCCTCGGCCAAGAGTCCTTCTGACGCATCAAAACCTTTTGTCGGATAGCCGCAGGCGTTGAGCCAGGCCGCGTCACGGCCGCTGCCGCACCCGATATCTGCCGTCGGGCGCGAGCTGAAAAATTGACGGATGACGGCGTACAGGTCGGATGGCGGCGGCTGTGCGTCCCACTCGTCGGCAAAAGCTTTTGCATCGCGATCATACGCGCTCAGCGTTGCATCATCCATGCGGCCGTGTCCTTTCTTGCCGGCGGTAGGTCTTCTGCTTCCGTCAATGGTCGCCCTAACCCTAGGCGGAGCTCCGGCCCGGGGGATCGTCTGTCAGATTTTTGCCATTAGAGCCAATTATAGGCGCACCGTGCGGAGGCGCAGGGCGTTGCCGATGACCAGCACCGAGCTCAGGCTCATTGCGGCGCTGGCGATCATCGGATTGAGTAGGAGGCCAAAGGCCGGGTAGAGCGCGCCGGCGGCGATCGGGATTGCGCAGGCGTTGAAAACGAAGGCAAAGAACAGGTTTTGCCGAATGTTGCGCATGACCGCGCGCGACAACCGGCGGGCGCGGACGATCCCGTTGAGGTCGCCCCTGAGCAGAGTCAGCCCGGCGCTCTCCATGGCGATGTCGGCGCCGGTGCCCATCGCGATGCCGACTTCGGCCTGCGCCAAGGCCGGGGCATCGTTGATCCCGTCGCCGGCCATCGCGACAAAACGGTGTTTTGCCTGGAGGTCGCGGATCACCCGCGCCTTCTGATCGGGCAGCACTTCAGCCGCGATTTCGCTGATGCCGAGCCGGCGGCCGACCGCCTCGGCCGTCGTGCGGCTGTCGCCGGTCAGCATCACCACCCGAATGCGCTCGGCGCGCAGCGCCTTCAGCGCGGCATCGGCGCTTTCCTTGACCGGGTCGGCCACGGCGATCAGTCCGGCCGGCTCGCCGTCGACCGCGACCAGCATCACGACCTCGCCCTTGCGCCGCAGCTCTTCCGCGCGCACGGCGAGATCGCGTGGATCCACGCCGAGTGCGGCAAAAAGGGCGAGGTTGCCGATCGCCACTCGCCTGCCGTCGACAATCCCGGAAATGCCCTTCCCGGTGTCCGACGCGAAGTCCGACGGCGCCGTGAGACTTAGTCCTCTGTCCTCGGCGCCCTTGACGATAGCCCCGGCCAACGGGTGCGCGCTGCCCTGTTCGAGGCTGGCGGCGAAGCGCAACAATGCGTCCTCGCCGACGCTACCCGTCGCAACCACACCGGAGACGCGCGGCTTGCCCTCGGTCAGGGTTCCGGTCTTGTCGACGACCAGGGTATCGACCTTTTCCATCAGTTCGAGCGCTTGCGCGTTTTTGGCCAGCACGCCGGCGCGCGCGCCGCGGCCGGTGCCGACCATGATCGACATCGGGGTCGCGAGCCCGAGCGCGCAGGGGCAGGCGATGATCAGCACCGCGACCGCGTTGACCAGTGCGAATCCCATCGCCGGCGGCGGCCCGAACAGCGACCACACGACAAAAGTAAGCACCGCGGCGGCGATTACCCCCGGCACGAACCAGCCGGAGACAGTATCGGCCAGCGCCTGGATCGGCGCGCGCGAGCGCTGCGCTTCGGCGACCATATGGACGATTTGCGCGAGCAAGGTGTCGCTACCGACCCGCTCGGCGCGCATGACGAACGACCCGGCGCCGTTGACGGTGCCGCCGGCGACCTTGTCGCCGGGCCGCTTTTCGACGGGCAACGGCTCGCCGGTCAGCATCGCCTCATCGACCGTGCCGGCGCCGTCGAGCACGACGCCGTCGACCGGGATTTTTTCGCCCGGCCGCACCCGCAGCCGGTCGCCCGGCACGACCCGTTCTAGCGGGACATCTGCTTCCGCGCCGTGGTCGCCGACGAGGCGCGCGGTTTTGGGGGCAAGGTCGAGCAGCGCGCGGATGGCACTTCCGGTCTCGGCGCGGGCGCGCAATTCCAGCACTTGCCCCAGCAACACCAGGGTGACGATGACCGCCGCCGGCTCGAAATAGACCGGCACCGTGCCGTCCGGCAGGCGAAACGAGGCCGCAAACACCTCCGGCAGCAATGCCGCGATCAAGCTGTAGGCGTAAGCCACGCCGGCGCCGAGTGCGATCAGGGTGAACATGTTGAGCCGGCGGTTCAGCACCGAGGCCCAGCCGCGCTCGAAAAACGGCCAGCCGCACCACAGCACCGCGGGTGTCGCGAGAACCAGCTGCGCCCAAACCGCCACGCGTGCCGGCAACAGCCCCGCGGCATGCTCGCTCATCGCGATCACGACCAATGGCAATGACAGGGCGACGCCGATCCAGAAGCGGCGCGTCATGCCGCGCAATTCGGGGTTGGCGGCGTCGCCGGCTGCGGGTGTGATCGGCTCGAGCGCCATGCCGCAGATCGGGCAGCTGCCCGGCGCGCTCCGCACGATCTGCGGGTGCATCGGGCAGGTCCATTGCACCGCCGAGGCGGTCGGCGATGTTTTCGCCACAGGCGCCGGCGTCAGAAATCGCGACGGCTCGGCGATAAACCGCTCGCGGCAGCGGCTGCCGCAAAAGCGATAGAGCCGGTCGTCATGTTCGGCGCAGTGCGGCGAAGATTCCGGATCGACGGTCATCCCGCACACCGGATCGCGGACACCGCCACGCTCAGGGGGCGGGTGTTTGCCGGTTTCCGTCGCGGTAAATTGTTCGGCCGCTGTCATAGCTTGCCTGTCCGTTTGTCGGACCGGGCCGGCGAGCAGCCGTTTGTCTCGTCCTCGACGGCGTCGAGCGGCGGGCTGGCGAGCGGGGTTGCGCGTTCGCGAAAGTCGGTCAGGCTGCCGTTGAACCGTAAGGCGTCGATCAGTTCGGCGATCTTGGCGCTGCCGCCGCCAGCCTGGATCGCCTCGGTCACACAGGTTTCCAGATGATTTTGCAATAGAACTCGGTTGACGCGTTCGAGCGAGGCTTGCGCCGCAGCGACCTGCTTCATCAGCTCCGGACAATAGGCCTCGGCCTCGACCATCCGGATGATGCCGTCCAAGTGCCCGCGCACCGTTTTCAGGCGCAGCAGCGCGTCCCGCTTATGCCCTGCGTCCATCGCGACCCCCACCCCCACCCCGGTGGGGTAGTCTTTATGTGGCGGTTGCGATGCGACGGGTCAAGGCGGATCGGCGAGCCAATCCGGTCAAACTACAGTGCGGGCGGCGAGAAGCGCCCCTTTTCCAATGCGTCGCATGCGAGTAGGCTGAAATGCCGGGCTCGGAGATCGGGGCGTCAATGTCCTCTTCGCCGACGCATCGCAGCGTCACACAACTCCGGGAGGGAGTGGTCATGCCAACCTATGAAATCACCACCGAAGATGTCGAATATCTCCGCCACGGCGACAAGAAGCTGACAGCGCGGCTCTACAAGCCGAAAGGCAACGGGCCGTTCCCGGCGGTCATTGATCTGCATGGCGGCGCCTGGACCAGCGGCGATCTGACCGGGACCCAGGGTCTCGATGAAACCCTGGCGAAAAACGGGTTTGTCGTCGCCTCGCTCGAGTTCCGTCACAACGCCGACGGCTATCCGACCTCGCTCATCGACATCAACTTCGCGATCCGCTGGCTGAAGGCGCATGCCCGCGATCTCAAGGTCGATCCCAACCGGGTCGGCAGCGGCGGCGCGTCGAGCGGCGGCCATCTCGCGATGCTGGCGGCGATGCGCCCCAATGACCAGCGCTACGCCTCGGCGCCACTGCCGGCGGGCTCGCCGTCGGTCGATGCGAGCGTGCAGGCCGTGGCCATGTCGTGGCCGGTGATCAACCCGCTATCGCGCTATCGCAATGCGCAAAAGGCGGCCAAGTTGCCGAACCCGCCGGCCTTCTCGATCGGCATGAAGGAAAAGCACGATCTTTACTGGAAGACCGAGGCCGCGATGACCGAGGGCAACCCGATGCTGATGCTCGAACGCGGCGAAAAGGTGAGGATGCCGCCGGCATTGTGGGTCCAGGGCCGGCCCGACATCGTGCACGACTACCACGATGACGATTCGACTTTCCCCGGCAACGAGCCCGAGCGGTTCATTTCGAACTACCGCAATGCCGGCGGCGATATCGAGATCGTCTATATCGACAACGAAAAGCGGCAGTCGAGCGCTTCCTACGAGCCGGTTACCGCCTTTTTCAAAAAGCACCTCGCGTAAAGGGTGCGCATCTAGCCGTTACTGGCGCGCTGATCCCTCTCCCCGTCCGCGGGGAGAGGGGCGTCTCCGGGAAACCAGTCGCCCAATATTTGCTCTTCGGCGTAGCTCACTCTTTCAATCCTGGCGATCGTCTCCGGGTTCGTCTCTCCGCGGTTGCGCAGGCTGCGGGCAACCAGCCGAATAGTCCGGGGCATTTCGCGCGCGATCATGCCCGCAACTCCGCTCCTGAGGCTCGGACTGTCGTTGAGCAGGTCCTCGATATCTCGTCGTTCGCGCCCGATCGTATCGATCCAACCGGACCGCGGCTCGATCGCTGGCGAGGTTTCGAGTTTGATCAGGTGCTCAATAACAACGGCGATGCGGCTACCGAGCTCACGGCTTTGTGAGCGGCCCAAGCTGTCGATCTCCTCGGCGAGGTTCGCCCAGTCGAGCGGAAGGTTTGTGGCGAGCCCCGCGGCCTGGCGGAGCGCCGCCGCCTGCTCTTCGGTCCAGCGGACGAAATCCTCCTCGTAAAGACGCGCGGCGTTGCCGGACATGATCGATCCTCCTTATCCCCCCTGCCCGTTCTCAGGAAGCGAGTAGCGAGAGGTGTCGCCCGGGAACCAATCTCCCAGCACCTGATCCTCGGTGTAGCTTGCTCCTCTGAGTCGTAGGACGGCGGCCGCAGTTGTCTCCTCGTGGCGGAGAAGGCTGCGAGATGCCAAGCGCACGGCCCGAGGCGTTTCCGCTAAAATCATCCGACTCGCCTCGCCCCCTGAGATTCGGGCTCTGCTGCAACAAGCGCTCAACGGCGGGTCGCTCGCGATCGATCGTATCCATCCAGCCGGAGCGAGGATCCCCAGCGGGCGAAGTTTCTAATTTGATCAGATATTCCAGGATCACGGCGAGGCGACTGCCGAGCTCGTTTCTCTGTGATTGGCCCAAGCTGTCGATCTCCTCGGCGAGGTTCGCCCAGTCGAGCGAAAGGTTTGTCGCGAGCTCCGCGGCCTGGCGGAGCGCCTGCGCCTGCTCCTCGGTCCAGCGGACGAAATCCTCGTCGTAGAGCTGGGTCGCGTTGTCGGAAATCTCCGATCCTCCTCGGCACGAACATATGACCGCCGGTCGGCCCCAGATCAATTCTCGCCGGTCAGCACGACGCGAAAGCGGGCGCTGCCGCCGATCATGCGCTCGTAGGCTTCGGCGGCGCGTTCGAGCGGAAAAACCTCGTTCATCGAACGCACTCCGCTCAGCGCGCTGAACGCCAAAGTCTCTTGCGAGTCGATCGACGTGCCGCAATACCAGCCCTTGATCGACCGTCTTCCACTGAGCAACCACAGCGCATCCACCGCGAGCTTATCGACGGCGCCGATAACCATCAGAGTGCCGTTGACAGCGAGGCCGCCTTGCACCGAATTCATTGCATCGGCGCTGGTCACGGTTGCCAATATCGTCTTGGCGCCTCCGAGCTTCTGCAAGGCCGCAGCCGGATCCTCCGCGGCGTTGTCGACGTAGTGATGGGCGCCGAGTTGCCGGGCGAGCGGCAGCTTGTCCTGACCGCGGGCGATTGCGACGGTCTTGAAGCCGAGCTTCGCCGCGAACTGCACCCCGAGATGGCCGAGCCCGCCAATCCCAAGTACCGCGACGGTATCGCCCGGGCGCGCACCGCTATTGCGCAGGGCGTTAAACGTCGTGATGCCAGCGCACATCAACGGCGCTGCTTCGACCGCCGATAATTCGTCGGGCACCCTGGCGAGCGCCTCGGCGGGGGCGACCATGTAGTCGGCGTAACCGCCGTCCGAAGTGATCCCGGTGACCAAAGTTTCGGTTTCGCACGCAAAAGCATCGCCGCGGCGGCAGGTGTCGCAATAGCCGCAATTGCCGCCATGCCAGCCGATCCCGACCCGCTGCCCGATGCTCCAGCCGCGAACATTGGCGCCGACCGCATCGACCAGCCCGATCACCTCATGGCCGGGAATCCGCGGATATTGGATACCCGGCCACAGGCCATCCTTGACGAAGCTGTCGCTGTGGCAGATGCCGCAGGCCTGCACCTTGATCCGCACCGTCCCCGGACCGGGTTCCGGGATTTCGCGTTCAATCAGCTCCAACGGCCCGCCGGCCCGCGGCACCTGGACCGCGCGCATCTTCGCCATTTCTCGCCTCCGTAATCCGTGTTCTGCCGCGTCGGACGCGACGCAGCATTTAGACACATCCCGGCGGCGAGCACCCCGGTCATTCGGCGGGGACCCTTGGCTCGAGAAAGACCGCAGGCGCTCGCTTTATGCGGCGCGGCGTTGCGGCTGGACGTGCCCGCTGACGGCGGCGCCGTCGCCTGGCGTCAGGCGCAGAAACCCAAATGCGGCGACCAGCGGGATCAGCCCGATCAGAAAAAAGGCGAGGCGGAAATCCGCGACGGTGACTTTCGCCGGCCCGGCGATGACCGCCAGCAACGCCGCGCCGACCGCTACGCCAAAGCCGCGCGCCACCTGCTGGGCGACCCCGGCGACGCTGGTGCCCTTGCTCAGCAGCGGTCCCGGCAAGTCGGCATAGCTGACGGCGTTCAGCGCCAGATACTGCACGCTACGGACGCAGCCCGACAGCAGCACCAGCAAAACGATCAGCCAGATCGGCGAATTCGCCTGCAACAATCCGCAGCCTGCGGTCACCGCGGCCGCAACACCAGCCGTGCCGACCAGCAACCGGCGAAAGCCGAAAAAGCGCAGCAACGGTCCGGCGAAGGTGCGCACGAACATCGCTCCGACGCTCGAGGAAAAGGACAGGAGACCCGACTGAATGGGGCTCATCCCAAATCCGACCTGAAACAGCAATGGCAGCAAAAACGGCGCTGCATCGAGCCCGATCCGGCAAAACCCGCCGGTAACCGTGCCGATGCGAAAGGTGCGGATGCGCAGCAGGCCGAGATCGAGGACCGGGTCCTCACGCTGCCGCGCATGCCGGCCGTAAAACGCCAGGATCACCAGAGCCGCCGGGAAAAATGCCATGCCCAGCGCCCCCGGGATGATCGGGCGGCCGAGGTTTTCGATGGCCAACTCGAGCAGCGCCAGCCCAATTCCGGAAAGCAAAAAGCCGTGCAGGTCGAAGCGGCTCGGCGCCGGTGCGCGGAAATTCTCGAACAGGCGCAATGCCAGAACGAGGCCGAGCACGCCGATCGGCAGGTTCAGGAAAAATATCGCGCGCCAGGAAATCCAGCTGGTCAAAAACCCGCCGACGATCGGGCCGGCAGTGGGACCGATCATCGCCGGGATCGTCATCCAGTTCATCGCCGAGACGAGTTCGGAGCGCGGGAAGCTGCGCAACAGGATCAGCCTGCCGACCGGCGTCATCATCGCGCCGCCGAAACCCTGGATCACGCGCATCGCCAGCAGCACCGGCAGGTTCGGCGCCAGTCCGCACAATGCCGACCCGGTGGTGAATATCGCGATCGCCGAACAGAAGACGATCCGCGCGCCGAGCCGGTCGGCGATCCAGCCGCTGACCGGGATGAAAACGGCAAGGCTCAACAGATAAGTCGCGATCACCAGATTGAGCCGCAGCGGGTTCTGCCCTAGGCTCTTGGCCATCGCCGGGATCGACACGGCGATCATCGTCGAGTCGAGCCCCTCCATAAAAAAAGCGCAGCCGACGATCAGCGCGATGACGATGGCCCGCCGCGACTCTTGCTCGGCGCCGGAAAGGCCGGCGCCGCTCACCGGCCCCGCCTATCTGCTTCCGCGATCGGACGGCCGCACCGCACAGCGCCGCTCCGGTCGCCCGAATGTGAACGGCCATCCGCCGCCATTCGCGTCCCGTTTCTGGTCGTTGACACAAGCCGATGCCAGGACCATAGCCGATCGTTGAGGTTGGGTGGGGCGGCAAAGGTGGAAGACAGCGAAATCGGCCGCGAGCTTTTCGAACGCTGGGCGCTCGCCTATCTCGGGCGGTTTGCCAGTTCGGCCGAGAATTTGCGGCGCGTGCTGTTGCGCCGCGTCCGGCGGCGGTCGCCCCCCGGCTCCGAGGCGGCGCCGGAAGCGGCGGCGCTGATCGACGCGCTGGTCGAGCGCTATCGCCGCTCCGGGCTGCTCGACGACGCCGCCTATGCCGCACAGCGCGTTCAGTCGCTCAATCGGCGCGGCGAGTCGATAGCCAAAATCCGCGCCCGATTGGTCGCCAAAGGGATTCAGAATTCAGTCGCCACCGACGCATTGTCGGCCTTTCGCGAGGAAGCCGGGGACCCCGATCTCGCCGCCGCCTGCGCCTTTGCCCGCCGCCGCCGGCTCGGTCCCTATCGCCGAGGTGAGGTCGATCAAACCCGCGACCTTGCCGCCTTTGCCCGCGCCGGGTTCAGCCGGCAGATCGCCCGACGAGTACTCGCCTGCAGCGATATCGAAGCGGTAGAGGCGCTCGCCCAGCCAGATCTCGGATAGCGTGCCCGCCTCAAGCGAGGCGCCGCCGCTCGGGCGGCGTCTGACCGAGGCCGGTTTCGGCGGGCGCCGCCGGCGGGGTTGATATCAGCACCGGCGAAGGGTCGCGCGAGGCGATGCCGTGTTTGTCGAAGGCAATCTTGACCAGCCGGTTGAAGGCGCGGCCGACAGGATATTGCTTTGCCGGCAGGGTCCGGATCCGGACCAGCAGGACAACCGAGGAGTCATTGAGCGCATCGACGCCGAGATATTCGAACGGGTCGAGGATCGCATCGCGCAGCGTCTCGTCCTCCATCAGCTCGGTACTCGCCGCGCGCAGGATCTCGACGACGCGGTCAATGTCTTCGCCATAGGCGATCGTCACCCGGGCGGCGACGTAAGCGTACTCGCGGGTCATGTTCTTGACCGTCATGACTTCGCTGAACGGGACCGTGTGGACCGTGCCCGACTGGTCGCGCAGCCGGATCGTGCGCACGCTGATCGCCTCGACGACGCCCGCATGGTCCTTGCCGACATCGACGATGTCGCCGACCGCGAGCTGATCCTCGAGCAGGATAAAGAGCCCGGTGATCACGTCCTTGACCAAAGCCTGGCTGCCAAAGCCGATCGCGACGCCGACGACGCCGGCCCCGGCGAGCAGCGGTGCTATGTCGATGCCGAGATGCGACAGGATGATCAGCGCGCTCATGACGACAATCAGCGACAGCATCGCCGTACGGAGCAACGGCAACAGGGTGCGGACACGGGTGCGTCGCGGGACGCCGCCGTCGATCTTGCTCAGATAGCGCTCGATCGCCGAGGCGAAAACCTCCCAGACCGCGAGGGCTGCCGCCACGATCAGTCCGATCGACAAAAGATCGCCGCCCAATCGCCGCGCGAGGTCGGTGTCGAGCCAGGCAAAGGCGCTGACTTCCCAGGCCTGTAGAACGGACAATCCGGCGACGACGTAAAGCACGGTGCTCGCCAGCCCGGTCAGGATCGGGACATAGCGATTGGCGCGCTGCTCCAAGGTCGGGAATTGCGCTTGAAGCTGCGGCGAAATGGCGAAGCCGCGCCGGCTCAGGCCACGGATCGAATGCGCGAGAACCCGCGCCGCGACGATGACGAGCACGCTCAGCGCGGTGGCGCGCGCGACATAGACAAACCCACCCTCGATATGCACCGCGTATATCGCATAGAGGCCGCCGATGTAGAAGATCGCCAACAATTGCCAGATCTCGGCCAGGGTGCGGCGGACGCGGCCCCAACCCGACCCGGTCGAGCGCTCGCCGCCGATCCAATCGGCGATTTGCACCCGGTTTTGCAGCAGAAAGACGATCGCGAGCAGCGCCAGCACCAAGCCCACCAGCTTTAGCATCAAGGTGTAGAGGGCGCCCGGAATGCCAAGCCACCACGCGGCTTTGGGCACTGCGTAGCCGTAGACGCCCCAAAACGCGAAGCGCTTGACCCAAATGTAGAGATAGTTGCGGGTCTCGGCGTCGAGCCTCAGGAACAGGGTGCCGTCGTCCGGCGGGAGCAGCACGGCGCGGGCGAGGCACAGGATCAGGCGCGCCTCGATCGTCGCCACGGCGAGGACCGACAAGGTGATCCGTGTCGGGGTCATCGGGTCGAGCGCCATCGCCACGGCGCCATAAGCGATCGCGGCGAACACCAGCAGCGGCACCAGGTCAAAGACCAGCCCCAGCAGCGCGAACAATACCCTGACGGAGCGGGTGTCGCGCCGCCGCACCGGAAATTTCGGCCGCGCCCGCGCGATGACCCAGCGCAGCGCCCATTCGGCCGCCGCGGCGGTGCCGAAGACCAGGACCAAGGCGACGGCGGCATCGACCCAGCGCTGACGCGCGGTCGGATCGTAGATCTGTTCGCGCGCCCAGAAGATCAGCCGAGGCGCATCGACGACCATCGCGGCACCCGCCAGGATTTCGCCGGTAAAGGCGTCGATCTGGCGCGACAGGCGCCCGAGGAGCTCGATCCCCTCGGGCTTTTTGGGTGTTGTTTGACGCTGCGCCGCGATCAGCGCCTGCAGCTGCGCGACAAGTTTTCCGCGTGCGCTTTCGTCCTGCAATGTGTCGACGAGACCCTGCAATTCCCCGACCGAAACCGGCGCGAGCTGTGCCGGCGCTGTAGACGCGTGGGCTGGCGCCGCCGCAGACGCATGGGCTGGCGCCGCCGCCCGCGCGGCGGCCGGCAGGGAAGCGGCCAGGACCGCGAGCAGCAGCCATACCGCCTTACGCATCGACGGTGCCCCGCGCCCGCCTTTGATCACGCACAAACCAGCCCATCCACCGTCAGCGGCTCACCCCTGCTCGCGCTCCCGCTCGCGCATTAATCGGGCGACCCCGGCAGCATCGGCGTCGCCGCCGGCATCGAGGGCGGTGACGATGGCCGGGCGATCGGCTGCCGGTCGGTTCTGGCTCAGCTTGAATTTGCCTTCGAGGCGGGTGACGGTGATGTCCAGGCCGACGATCCCCCGCAGCATCCCTGACATATAGGGGGCGGGTTGGTCGTCGATCCGCCACGGCGTCCTGCTGCCGGCCTCGTGGCGCTGCGCCAGCCGGTGCAAAAAGCGCCGCAGCCATTCGCTATCATCGAACACGCGCACCGTGCCGTAGACATGGACATCGGCGTAGTTCCAGGTCGGGACCGCCGGTCCGCTCAGGTACCAGCGCGGCGAGATATAGGCGTGCGGGCCGCTGAAAATCGTCAACACCTCGCCGCCCCCGGCTCGACAAAGCTCCGACAAATCCGCGACTTGCGGGTTTGGCCGCGCGAGATGGCCGAGGAGGTGCAATTCTTCGCCTTGGCGTTCGACCAGAAACGGGATGTGGCTCGCCACCAGCCCGGCCGGGCCGTGCGTGACGAGCAGCGCAAAATCGTGGCGCTCGATATGCGCGACCAGCACATCGGGCCGCGTCTCGGTGAAAGCGGGCGGCAGATAAACCACGGGATAAGCCTTCTCGTTCAGAGCAGATGCGCCACAATCTTTACCACGGTCGCGGCCAGCAAGACCGCTCCCGACAAAAACAGGATGAAGCCCGAGCCGCGGCTGATCCAGACCATCTGGCGCGGCCCGATCGAGCGGCGGAACAAGCCGATCCCCAGGCTCAGCCCCAGCCACCACAGAAACGAGCCGGCCCACACGCCCGCGACCAGAACCCCGGCGCGCAACAACGTCGCACGTTCGCCGTTTAGTCCAAGCGCCGCGAAGACCCCAAGGAACATAAGGATCGTAATCGGGTTGGTCAGGGTCAGCACAAAGGTCGAAAAGAAATCGCGAAACAAGCTCTCGGGGTCGCTCTGCTCGCGGACTGCGTCCGGCGACACGGTGATCAGGGCGCGGATGCCGACATAGAGCAGATAGCCGCCGCCGACCGCGCGCAGCACATTTTCGTAACCGAAAAGCCATTTCGAGACAAAGGTCAGGCCGAACGCGGCGATGGCCCCAAAAAACGCGTCGGCGGTGGCGGCGCCGAGCCCCGATACCAACCCTGCCAGCCGCCCCTCGAAAACGGTTTTGCGCAGACAAAGGATGCCGACCGGGCCGACCGGCACCGCGATGACCGCGCCGACCACGATGCCTTTCAAAAAGAAAACCAAAAGCATCGGGGCGCGCCTCTGGCGAATGCGGGTCGCACTCTCGGGGACATGCCGGATCGGTGCAATGCGAAATGCCGCCGGCGGCTTTACCACGGCCCGCGGCGCGCTATGCTGGAGGGATAACCATTTCCGCCGCCCGGAGACCGCCGATGTCCGCCGCCGACAATGCCCACCGCTTCGAATTCACGTCGATCGACGGTAGCGAAAAACTGCCGCTCGACGTCTGGCGCGGTCGGCCGGTGCTGGTGGTCAACACCGCTTCGTTCTGCGGCTATACCCCGCAATACCGCGACCTCGAAGCGCTATGGCAGCGCTATCGCGAGCGCGGTCTCGTGGTGCTGGGCGTGCCGTCCAACGATTTCGGCCAGCAGGAGCCGGGATCGGCCACGGAAATCAAGCAGTTCTGCGAAACCAATTATGCGGTCGATTTTCCGATGGCGCAGAAATGCCGGGTCATCGGCGGCGCGGCGCATCCGTTCTACCGCTGGGTCGCCGAAAGTCTGGGCGAAGCCGGGACGCCGCGCTGGAATTTCCACAAATATCTGATCGCGCCCGACGGCGAGCTGGC